>JAGBDL010000128.1 GCA_017937505.1 Clostridia bacterium
GGAAGCACTGGCGGAAGCACCGGCGGCGAGACCGGCGGAAGCACTGGCGGCAGCACCGGCGGCGAAACCGGCGGAAGCACTGGCGGCAGCACTGGCGGCGAAACCGGCGGCAAGACGGAAGAGACGCCGGTCTACACCAACTCGAGCTTCACCTCGACCAAGGCCACCTCGGAAACGGCGGCGGACGGCACGATCATCGGCAGCGTGAGCTATACCGGCGAGGCGACGGTGGTCGTCAAGCTGTACAGCGCGGCGAAGCCGGATGAGAAGATCACGCATCAGGCGATCAAGAAGAGCGGCGACAGCGTGAGCTTCACCGGTCTGGCTGCGGGCGACTACCGTCTGGACGTCCACTTCTACGGCGTGAAGACGCCGGAGGCCTCCCAAACTGTGACCGTCGGCTATGAGGAGACGCCGGTTACCCCCGATCCCACCGAGAAGAAGTTCACCGAGGTGAACTGCACCGCGACGAAGGTGAGCGCGGAGGGCGCGAAGGACGGAAAAATCACCGGCAGCGCGAGCTACACCGGCGACAGCGTCGTCGTGGTGAAGCTGTACGCCGCCTCCAACCTGAAAGAAAAGCTCGACGAGCGCAAGCTCAAAACCAGCGGCGAGAGCTTCAGCTTTGACGGCCTGGCCGCGGGCGCGTACAAGGTGGACTTCCACTTCTACGGCGAGGCGGCCTCCGAGAGCCGGACGGTCGAGATCGGCACGGAGAAGCCGGCCGTGGCGAAGATCAGGATTGACAGCGTCGCGGGCGGCGAAAACAAGCTGACGGTCAAGGGCACCGCGCAGCCGGATACGCAGATCCTGGTGAGCGCGGAGCCGTCCACCGCCAAGGCGGAGGTGCTGACCGTTGGAAGCGACGGGGCCTTCAGCGCGGCGCTCGTCGCCGAGCCGGGCACCTACACCAAGGTGACGGCGTACTATGTGACGGACGCCTCCTCGGCGGTGAGCAGCACCGGCAGCTGGAAGGTGACCGAGCCGTCCAAGCCGACGCTGACGGTCGACCCGGTGAACATCAACAGCACAAAGGTCGTGGCCAAGACGGCCGCGGGCGTCGTGGTGACGCTGACGACGAAGGACAGCACGCAGACGCTGACTGCGGACGCGGACGGCATCGTGCGCTTCCCGCTGGCGCATACCTATCTCAAGGGCGACACGTTCACGCTGACCGTGGTGTACGGCCCGGGCAGCGGCCAGAGCTTTTCGCAGAAGGTGACCGTTGGCGGCGCCTCCAAATACAACGAGCTTGAATACGGCGATACCGGCGACGACGTGCTGCGGCTGACCACGCGTCTTCATGAGCTGGGCTATCCGGTTTCCGCCACGAGCCGCTATGGCAGCACCGTGCGCGAGGCGGTGCGCCTGTTCCAGATCGCCAACGGCCTGAAGGCCGACGGCAGGGCGGGCTACACCATGCAGTCGACGCTCTACTCCGTGAGTGCAATCGCCTACGGCTCGGGCAAGTATCCCACGCTGGTGCGCGGCGACCGCGGCCTGTCGCTGATCTACACCCTGCAGCAGCGCCTCAAGGATCTGGGCTACTACACGATCAAGGTGGACGGCATCTTCGGCAGCGGCACGGAGCGCGCCGTGCGCCTGTTCCAGCAGGTGAACGGCCTGCCCGTCACCGGCAAGGCGGACAACGCCACGCAGACCCTGCTGTATTCCTCCGCCGCCAAGTCCGCGGGCAGCGGCGTGAGCGGCGACTACACGACGCTCTCGCGCTCGGGCAAGTACAAGAGCGCCGTGGTGCCGCTGCAGCGCAGGCTCAAGAGCCTGGGCTATTACTCCGGCAGTATCGACGGCTACTTCGGCAGCCAGACGTACCGCGCCGTGCGCAATTTCCAGAGCCGCAACGGCCTGAGCGTCACCGGCGTGGCCGATCCCTACACGCAGGAGGTGCTCTATTCCTCCTCCGCGAGAAAGGCCTCCGGCTCCTCCTCGTCCTCGGGCAGCAGTTCCTCCACGGGCTACCGCCTGCTGTACTGGGGCTGCCGCGGCGATGCAGTCAAGCGCCTGCAAAGCGCGCTGATCAGCGCGGGCTACAAGAGCATCGTCCGCACGGCGGACGGCATCTACGGCCAGTGGACGTATGACGCGGTGAAGGCCTATCAGAAGGATCACGGCCTGGCCGTGGACGGCATCGCCGGCAAGAACACGCAGAATTCCCTGTACGGAACCAATTATTAAAGCATTCCCCCCTCTGCAGAAGAGGGGGGTTGCCTTATCGGGAATTGAGCAAAATACCATACAACGAGCACCGAATTGCTCTTTTTGCAAAGCTGTTCGGAAGCGGGCGCAGGCACTGCCCGCAAAGGAGGATGACGGGATGAAAAGGATCTCCGTGCTGCTGCTGGCGCTTCTTCTGCTGCTCCTTGCGGCGGCGGCCCGGGCGGGCGGGCTGCGCGTGGATTTCTACGACATGGGCAAGGCGGACGCCATGCTCATCACCACGCCCGACGGGGTGCGCATTCTGATCGACTGCGGCACCAACAAGGGCGGCAAGGCGCTTGCCGGGCGCTTCGCGAAGGAGGGCGTCGACGCCATCGACACGCTGATCATCACCCACTACGACAAGGATCACGTCGGCGGCGCGGACAAGATCCTGGAGAGCGTCGCGGTGCGCCAGGTGATCATGCCGGTCTATGACAAGGAGAGCAAGCAGTACACGCAGTTCATGGAGGCGCTGGAGGTGCTCGATGGAATCACGACGCATCCGATGGAGATTCAGTCGGACATGACCATGCAGTCGCCTGACGGCGTGGAGCTTTCCATCACGAGCGCCCACCGCAGCAGCTACGGCGCGGACGAGGAGAACGACTTCTCCCTGGCCGTGCGCCTGACCTACGGGGAGACGAGGTTCCTCTTCGCCGGGGACGCGGAGACGCCGCGCCAGCTGGAGCTGCTGGAGGAGGGGGACGTGGCCTGCGATGTGCTCAAGGTGCCCTATCACGGGCGGCTGGTGTCCGCGAGCGAGCGGTTTCTGACGGAGGCCTGCCCGCAGATCGCCTACATCACCGACAGCGGGGAGGAGCCCGCCAGCGAGGAGCTCATCGGCATCCTCGAGCGCCTCGGCGCCCGGGTGTTTACCTCCCGCGAGGACGGCGACGTGACCGTGGTCTCCGACGGGAAGACGGTCAGCATCATGAAATGAACAGCAAACGCTCCCGGACGGCTGGCAAGCCGTATCGGGAGCGTTAAATTTCCATTCCTCTGTTTGCGTGCGGGCAGTACATCAGATACGCCAGAATCAGCGTGCGCGTGTCCGGCATGGAGAGGCACAGGATCGGCGGCGCGCCGCGCCGCTGCACCGCGGCAAGGGGCTGGGAAAGCAGGAACAGGCCGCTCATTTGCGCGATGCGGTGCACATAGCCAAAGCGCACCTCCGCCCACGGCAGATACAGCCCGCTGCCGGCGCACACGCCGGCTTCACTGAACGCGGGGCAGGTGAGCAGGGTGCTCACAAAGCGGTACAGCAGCGTGAGTCCCGCGCCAAAGAGCGCCATCGCGCACAGCGTGAGGCCGATGATGCGGACATAGCGGTCAAGCTGCGTCGCGCGCAGCAGCATCAGCGCGCCGGTGACGAACGCGACGGCGGCGGAGGGCAGCATCACCGCGCCGTAGAAGGCCGCCTGATGCCATTGAACGCGCAGGCGTCTGCCGCGCTTGTGCGCGGGCATGGCCGAGAGATCGAGCTCAAACGGGCAATAGGTGCCCACGGCGCGCAGCAGCTTTTTGCTGGCGGGCGCCACGAAGCCCCAGGGGCCGCACTGCGGCGCATGGTGGAGCAGGTTGATGAAATCGGTCGAGCCGCGGTACATGCCGTAGAGATAGCGCCTGCGGCTGTTGCAGTAGAGCAGGCCGAGGGAGGCGACGTCCTCCCAGCAGGTGCGGCGCACGCGCAGCAGAAAGCCCACGCCGACGCCGCCCTCGTCGACAAAGAGCCGGCAGCTCATCAGCGCGACGCACAGCGCCAGCAGCGCCAGCGTGGCCACCAGCAGCACACGCGCCCAGCCATGCAGGGAAGCGCTGACGCAGAAGTCGCGTGCGAGCGCGCAGAGCATCGCGCCCATGCAGGCCAGCGCGCTCATCCTCGGATAACGGAGCACCCGGGTCATGGCTTCCCTCCTTCATGGAATGTAGGAAAGAAGGGCCCTGACGCCCTGGCGGCGACAGGACCCTTCATTGGGTTGTGTGGTCTTGTGGATGAAAACCGGGCGCTTTGGGCGCCAGGACGGTTTACTTCCCGGCCGGCGGCAGCGTGGCTTCCGGCGCGGCGGTGGCTTCCGGCGCAGCGGTCGCTTCGGCGAAGCCGTAGCCATCACCCGCGCTGGGCAGCACGTCGATCAGCTCGATCTCCGGCTCGGCGCTTTCCTCTTCCTGCTTTGCGGCTTCGGCCGCGGCGCGGGCGGCGGCCTCGGCTTCCTCACGCATGCGCTGCGCCTCCATCACGGCGGCGGCGGTCACCGGCTGGCGGCCGGACTCCGCGACGTTCAGCGCGGCCTGCATCACCGGATACGGGCAGTCGCTCTCCAGAATCGTATTGCGGTACGGGTTGGAGGTGGTGTGGCGGCCGACGCGCATCTCCACATGGGTGTAGGTGCCGTCGGAGCCCTTCTTGCCCTCCTGGGCGATATAGGCGCCGGCCTCGATCATGTCGCCGCGGCGCACCTCGATCTCCTCGCAGTGCAGGTAGAGCACGGTCACGTCATACTCGGCGTTGTAGACGGCGACGGTGCCGTTGCTGTCGCCCGCGCGGGTGACCTCGCCGCCCAGGATCGCGAACAGCGCGGCCTCCGGTGCGCTCGTGAAGTCGATGCCCTCATGCACGCCGGTGAAGCCCGTGCGGCCGTGGCCGTCGCCGCGGCGCTCGCAGTACTGGCCGTAGAGCATGGAAACCTCGCCGTGGTCGCCGCCGTAGAGGGCGACGCGCATGGCGTCGGTGATGTCCAGCACGATCGGCGCGACGGCGTAGGTGCCGGATTCGTCGACGGTCAGGTACTCCTCGGGCACACGGCTGTCAAACGGGGTCAGGACATAATCGCCATGGTTGTAGGCGTACACGTTGTCGTAGTAGCGGACGGTACGGCCGCGGATGTGGTTGTACTGGCTGATGAACCAGCGGTATTCCTCGGTGATTTCAAGGGTGCTCCTGGACTGCCCGGCGACGGCCTCGGCAGCTTCCTCCTTCGGCGCGGCGGCCGGCGCGGCGGAAACCTCGTCGGGCGTCTGGGTTTCCTGCGCGGCGCTCTGTGCCTGCGCGACGGCAGCCGGGGTATTCACGGCGGCAACGGCGTCTGCGCGCGTGCCCGGAAGCGCGGCGTTGTCCTCGGCCAATGCACCGATGGCAAAAAGCAGGCTCGCTGCTGCGAGTGCCGCAGTCATTCTTTTTTTCATGGGTCATACCTCCAGAAATGAGAAAATGCTTGACATGGAATTCTGTACGGACAAAGAGAGTTCTTCTATTCATTATACCAGACGGTGATGAAAACTCAAGCATTTTTTGCAAAAACCAGTCAAATATGGTATCCTATGGGCAGGAAAAGCGAGCCTGACCGAAGGAGGAAAAACGGCATGAAAAGGGCGACGGCGTGGCTGGGCGCGCTCGCGTGGATGGGCGTGATCTTTTTCATGAGCGCGATGCCCGGGGACGTCTCCGGGGCGCAGAGCGGAAGAATTGCGGGGCTGGTGTGCAGGGCGATCGCCTTTCTCTTTGGGGAGAATGCGGCATCGGGCGTTTCGCCGGAAGCCGTCAACCTGCTGGTGCGCAAGGGCGCGCACATGGCGGAGTACGCGATTCTGTTCCTTTTGTACCGCCGGGCGCTTCATGCAAGCGGCGCGCGCAGGCCGGGCCTTGCGGCGCTGTGCCTGTGCGCCTGCTACGCCGCCACGGATGAATTTCATCAGGCGTTTGTGGCGGACAGGGGGCCGGGCGCCGTGGACGTTTGCATCGATACGCTGGGCGCAGCGCTGGCCTGGGGCGCGCAGGGCGCGGTGAGGCGGATGACCGGAAAGGAGAAGCGCGAATGAAACAGTATAAAATCGGGGAGATCGCCAGGCTGCTGGGCCTGACCCCGCAGGCGCTGCGCTTTTATGAGCAGGAGGGCGTGATCGTTCCGCGCAAGAGCGAGAACGGCACGCGCTACTTCACCACGTCGGAGATCATCCGCCTGCTCGCCTTCAAGAAATACCGGCTGTCGGAATTCTCCATCCAGGACGTGGCCACGCACTTCAAGCAGGGCAGCCTGGGCAGCCTCGTCACGCAGCTGGACGCGCAGAGCGACGCGCTCATCGCGCAGAGCGAAATGCTGCTGCGCCGCGCCCGCGCCATCCGCGGCTTTGAGCGCACGCTGCGCGAGGCCCAGGCGCTCGAGGGACAGCTGATGTGCATGCAAAGCCCGGAGATCTTCCTGCAGAACCTGACCTTCGATCAACTGAGCGGCCTGACGGATGCACAGCGCGCGGCGTTCACCGCGTTTGCGGACGCGATGCCGGAGGCAAACATGTACTTCACCTGCCCGGCGGACGGAAGCGCCGGGCAGGAGTTCCGCTTCGGCGTGGGGAGAAAGGAGGCGGAGACCTGGTCGCTTCCGCTTGAGGATACGATGATCGTTCCGCCTGTCCGGTGCGTGCGCGCGTATGTGCGTGCCGCGGGCCATCCGTGGGATCCGGAGTATCTGAATCCGCTGCTTATGCGCGTGCGCGCGGCGGGCTATATGCCCGATCCCGCGCATCCGGTGCTGGGGCAGCATCTGGCCTCCGAAACCCTCGAGCGCGTGATCTATCTCTATGCCGTCCTGTGGGTTCCGATCCTTCCGTGAGGCAAATTGAAATTTTTCTGACAAACTTTTTGCTTTCCCCTTGAATCTAAAGCGCACTTGAGGCTTATAATGCGCACAGCGCAGACAAGTCTGCGAAAAAGAAAACAAAGGGAAAAGGAGAGAAAACACATGAAGCAGATGAAGATGCTGCTCGCGCTGGTGCTCTGCCTCGCGCTGACCCTCACGGTCAGCCTTGCGCTGGCGGCGGGCTACACCGCGGGCACCTACACGGCTGAGGCGAACGGCAACAACGGCCCGGTGAAGGTCAGCGTGACCGTGTCCGCCGATGCGATCACCGCGGTGGAGGTCACCGAGCATGCGGAGACCCCGGGCCTGTCCGATCCGGCGATCAGCAATATCCCGGCGGCGATCGTCGAGCACCAGTCCCTGGCGATTGACACCGTGTCCGGCGCGACCAACACCTCCAATGCCATCCTGACCGCTGCGGCCGAGGCCATCGCGCTGGCCGGCGGCGACGTGGACGCGCTGAAGGCGGCCACGGTCGAGGCGGCGCCCGTTGAGGACGTCGAGGCGACCTATGACGTTGTCGTCGTGGGCGGCGGCGGCGCGGGCCTGACGGCAGCCATCACCGCGGCGCAGAACGGCGCCAGCGTCGTGCTGATCGAAAAGGGCGGCGCGCTGGGCGGCAACACCCTGATCGCCGGCCAGGGCTTCAACGCGGCCGATCCGGAGCGCCAGGGCGCGATGGAGATGGACAGCGCCCTCGTGGAGACCCTGAAGGGCTATCTGGAGCTTGATCCGGCCGACTTCGGCGACTTCGGCGACACGCTGGTCACCGTGCAGGGCCAGATCAAGGAGTATCTGGCCTCCGGCAAGACCACCCTGTTTGACACCCCGGAGCTGCACATGCTGCACTGCTACATGGGCGGCACCCGCACCGGCCTGGACGGCACCGTGATCTCCCCGGATCTGGCGCTGGTGGACGTGTTCGCGCACAACGCGCTGGACGGCCTCAAGTGGCTCGAGTCCATCGGCGGCGGCTGGAATGACACCACCTCCACCATCCTGGGCGCCATGTGGCCGCGCTCCCACGGCCTGGCCACCGGCAACGTCATCCCGACGCTCGAGCAGGCTGCCCGCGACAACGGCGTGGAGATCCTGCTGAACACCGCCGGCAAGGAGCTGACCATGGCGGATGGCAAGGTCAGCGGCGTGATCGCCAAGAACGGCGAGGCGACCGTGACCCTGCACGCGAACAAGTCCGTCATCATCGCGACCGGCGGCTTTGCGGCCAACGCGCCGATGGTGGCCCAGTACAACAACTACTGGCCGGGTTTGTCTGACACCATGGCCTCCACCAACTCTGCCAACCTGACCGGCGACGGCATCGTCATGGCGCAGGCCATCGGCGCCGACGTGACCGGCATGGGCTTCACGCAGCTGATGCCTTCCTCCCATCCGGTGGACGGCTCCCTGTTCACCGGCGTGTGGGGCTCTGCTGAGACCCAGTTGTTCGTGAACAAGCAGGGCAAGCGCTATGTGAACGAGTACGCCGAGCGCGACGTGCTGTCCAAGGCGGCCCTGGAGCAGGAGGACGGTCTGTTCTTCATCATCGCCGACAAGGAGATCGTGGATCAGTACGCCGCCCGTCTGGAGACCCTGGAGTCCACCGGCTGCATCTACCTGGCTGACACCCTCGAGGAGCTGGCCGGCAAGATGGGCGTGCCTGCGGACGCGCTTGTGGAGACCGTGAACAAGTACAACGAGTACACCCTGGCCAAGCACGATCCGGACTTCGGCAAGGAGCTGTTCGGCAACCCGATCGATGAGGCGCCCTTCTGCGCCACCCCGCGTTCCCCGTCCCTGCATCACACCATGGGCGGCCTGAAGATCAACACCGAGACCGAGGTTCTGGACACCAATGGCAACGCCATCCCGGGTCTGTACGCGGCCGGTGAGGTCTGCGGCGGCATCCATGCGGGCAACCGTCTGGGCGGCAACGCCATGACCGACTTCCTGGTCTTCGGCCGCATCGCGGGCGAGAACGCTGCGAAGTAATTCTCTCTATACGCAAAAGGAGCACCGATTGGTGCTCCTTTTCAGCTTGCAGAGATCGGTGCAAGGAACTCCTTCCACCATCTGAGGGAGTGCTCCTTATTATTCCCCCGCGATATTGAGCTTCTTCACCGCGACGCTCGGGCTGCCGATGGGCGAGCCCTCGAACAGCAGGTCGCTGCCCACGGCCTCGATGTCCTGCAGGAGCGCAAAGAAGTTGCCCGCGACGGTGAACTGCTCCACCGCGCGCTGAATCTCGCCGTCCACGACCTCAAAGCCGCGCGCGAGCAGCGAGAAGTCGCCGCTGATGGGGTTCGCGCCGGCGTGCAGGCCGCTGACCTCGGTGAGCAGCAGGCCGTCGCCCATGTGCGCGAGTAGGTCCTGGAGCGTCGCCTGGCCGGGCTGGATGTACAGGTTGCTCGGCGCGACGCGGCCTGCGCCGGCGGCGTTGCCGGTGGTCGCAACGCCCGCCTTTGCGGCGGTTCTGCGGTTGTGCAGCAGCGTGTGCAGCACGCCGCCGTCGATGACGTTCTTGGTCATGGTTGCCGCGCCCTCGCGGTCGAACGGGCAGCTGCCCATGCCCCAGGGCATCAGCGGGTCGTCGGTCAGCGTCACGGCAGGGCTGGCGATGGCCGTGCCCTCCTTGCCCGCGAGCAGGGACAGCCCCTTCTGTGCGTTGTCCGCGGAGAACACGCCGCTGAACGTGGAGAGCAGATCGGCCATGGCGTTGCTGCGGATGACCACGCACCGCGCGCCGCTTTGCAGGCGGCCTGCGCCGAGCTTCTCCACCGCGTCCTTCACGCAGCCGTCGGCCACGTCAAAGGGGCTCACGTCCTCCAGGGCGTAGCCCCACAGGAGCTTGAAGCCCGTGGCGGCGGCCTCGCCCTCCCTGGCCAGACAGCTGGCGTAGGCGTAGATCAGGTTGCTGCTGTGCGAAAGGTCAAGGCCCAGCGTGTTTTTGATGCTGAAGACCTCGCTGGCGGTGGAGACGACGGTCGCGTCGGGCGAAATGCGCGCGTCGGCGGCGCACAGGCGCTCGTCGATGCACATCGCCAGGGCGATCTTGTCCTCTGCGGAGATCGTGTCGATCACGTCGCTGTAGTTGCATACCGCGCCGTACTGCGCGTCCGGCGGAAGGATGTCGTCCTGCTCGTCGTTTTCAATCAGCTCGGCGCTCTCCTTGACGCCCTGGATGAGCAGCGCAAGGCTCTCTTCGTCCATCGCCTGCGTGCTGGCCGTGCCGATTCTGCCCTGCCAGCGGCCGCGCAGCGTGAGCTGGATGCGGTCGGACACCTTGTAGTCCTCCAGCTTCTGCGCGCGCACGCGGACGGAGAAGGACTCGCTCAGGGCGACCGTCGCCTCGGCGGGGGAGATGCCCGCGGCCTGCGCGGCGTCAAGCGCCTTTGCGGCAAATTCGTTCATCTGAAGATCAAAGCTCTTTTCCATACGCTTTTCCTCACTTTCCGCCGACGGTCAGGCGGCTGACACGGATGGTCGGCTGGCCGACGTTCGTGGGCACGCTGCCGCTCAGGGAGCCGCACATGCCCTGGCCCATGGTCATCTCTTTGCCCACGCGGTCGATGCGCATGAGGATCTCGCTGCCCCGGCCGATGAGCGAGGCGCCGCGCACCGGCGTGGTGATTCTGCCGTCACGCACAAGGTAGCCCTCCTGCACGGCGAAGTTGAATTCGCCGGTGGCGGGATTGACGCTGCCGCCGCCCATCTGCGCGGCGTACAGACCGTCGCCCATGGTGCGGATCATCTCGTCCTCGTCGTCCTGGCCCGCCGCGATGAACGTGTTGCGCATGCGGCTGGTCGGCGCGTAGGCGTAGCTCTCCCGGCGGCCGCTGCCCGTGGGGGCCATGCCCATCTTCAGGCCGTTCAGCCGGTCGATCATGTAGTTCTTGAGCACGCCGTTTTCAATGAGCACAAGGCGCGTGGTCGGCGTGCCCTCGTCGTCGATGTTCTCGCTGCCCCACTCGCCAGGCATCGTGCCGTCGTCGATGGCGGTGACGCACGGCGCGGCGATCTGCTTTCCCAGCTTCCCGGCGAACTCGCTCATGCCGGGCTCCACGCTGGTCGCCTCGAGCGAGTGGCCGCAGGCCTCGTGGAAGATGACGCCGCCGAAGCCGCCCGCGATGACCACCGGCATCTCGCCCGCCTGCACATACGGCGCGTCGAGCATGGTGACGGCGGTCTTGGCGGCCTTTCTGCCGCTTTTCTCGGGATCGATGCGGCTTTCAAACAGCTCAAAGCCCATCAGCGCGCCGGGGCTGTCCGTGCCGGTCTGGTTCTCCGCGCCGTCGCTGGCGATGGCGGAGCAGGTCAGGCGGGTATAGGTGCGCGTGTCGCCGGTGTACAGGCCCTCGCTGTTGGCGATGAGCACGTGCTGCTCGCGCGCGAGCAGGCCGCAGGTCACCTGCGTGATGCGGGGCGACACCGTGCGGGCGGCGCCGTCCGCGGCGCGCAGGACGTCCGCGCGCCGCTGCGCATCGACGCTCAGCACCGGCGTCTTCACCGGGTGGATGTTTTCAAACGTCTTTTCGTGCAGAATCACGTCGCGGCCCGTACCCTTTGTGTCGGTCACGGCGGCGGCGGCGCGGTCGGCGGCGCGCAAAAGGCCCTGCTGTGTCACGTCGCAGGTGTAGACGTAGATGGAGCGCAGGCCGTCATAGATGCGGATGCCCGCGCCGCGCGGGCGCGAGACGGCGGCGTTTTCGATTTTGCCGGAGCGCAGCGTCATGCCGAAGGCGCGGGTGTCCTCGTAAAAGATCTCCGCGAACGTGCCTCCGCCGCGCAGCGCGCGCGCAAGCACCCGGGAGCAAAGGGCGGATGAAAGCATGGGAAACCTCCTTTTTATCAACAGAAAATTGCACAAAAGCCGCACAGCGGGCGCGGCACGCATGTTTTACAGGGTACAGCTGTCCAGATCCGAATAATTCAGTATACCCCCAAACGGGTCAAAAGTAAACGGAGGATCGCCTTGCATTCAGTCATGGCCTCCTGTATAATATCGGTTGACCTTTACGCTGGGGGATCAGGACAAGACGGAGGATGCGCACGATGAAGTGGCTGACAAGCAGGCTGATGAAAAACCCGATGATCGCTTCCCTGGCGGGCATGAAGGGCAACGCCCGCGCCTGCCTGTGGCCGGAGCCGCTATGGGGCATTCCCTACAACCTGTGCCTGCCGTATGCGTCGCTGTACATGGCGGCGCTGGGCCTGTCGCCCGCGCAGATCGGCTATGTGGCCTCGATCAACATCGTCGCGCAGGTCGTCTTTGCCACGCTCTCCGGCGTGATCACCGACAAGCTGGGCCGCCGCAAAACGACGTTCCTCTTTGACACGCTGTCCTGGTCCGTGCCGGAATTCATCTGGATGATCTCGCAGGACTTCAGGTGGTTCGCTGCGGCGGCCGTCTTCAACGGCGCGTGGCGCGTGACGGAAAACTCCTGGTCGCTCCTGCTCATCGACGACATGAAGCAGGAGGAGATCCTGCCCGCGTTCTCCCTGACGCAGATGCTGGGGCTGTTCTCCGCGTTTTTCGCGCCGCTCTCCAAATTCGCCATCGACGCGTTCGGCCTCGTGCCCACGATGCGCGTGCTCTACGGCGTGACGTTCGTCTCCATGACGACCAAGTTCATCCTCGTGCAGAAATTCTCCGTCGAGACCAGCGTGGGCAGGCGGCGCATGGAGGCCACGAAAAACAAGAGCGTGCTGCGCCTTCTGTATGAGTGCAAGGACGTGTACATCAAAACCGTGACGAGCAAACGGATGCTGCTCACCTTCGGCATTGTCGCCTCCTATTCGCTGGTGACGACGCTGACCAACAGCTACTGGTCGCTGCTGGCGTGCCGGGAGCTGGGCATCGCCCAGGGCAACGTGGTCGTCTTTACCACGATCAAATCGCTGATGACGCTCGTGTGCGTGCTCTTCCTCGTGCCGCGCGTGGCGAGCCTGCCGGTGAAGCGGCCGATGCTCGGCGGCCTGGCGATGCACATCGCCGCCATGGCGCTGCTGGTGGCTGCGCCCAGGGGCTCGTCGGCCGTCCTCGTGCTGCTGGTGAGCACGCTGCTGGAGGCGGTGGCCCTGTCCATCCTCTCGCCCACGACCAGCTCGCTGATGTTCATCAACGCCGGGGAGGAGGAGCGCGCCCGCGTCTGCGGCCTCGTCTACGGCACCATCTCGCTGATGACCGCCATCTTTCCCAGCCTCATCGGCCAGATGGCCGAAATCTCCCTGCGCCTGCCCTTTGCGGTGTGCATCGCGCTGTTCGTCTTTGCCGGGGCGCTGGTGGTGCGGCTCTCGCGCCTGCCCGCGCGCGAACCGGGCGATGAAGCGTGAGGCGGAACGGACGACTGAGCAAAATCTTTATTTTCCCCGCAACCTCTTGCGGGAAAACCGGGGATGCGTGTAGAATAGAGTAAAGATCTGTGCAAAGGGAAACGGCGGTGATTTGCGGTGGCAAACAGGATCGACAGGATTGAGGCGATGCTGCGCATGGTGCTGGGCGAGGCGCTGCTTGCGCGCTGCCCGGAGCTGGTGTATACGGTCAATCAGTCGCTCGTGCGCTTCATGCGCACCAGCGCGACGCTGCCGCAGCTGCTTTCGCAGATCGATTCCGCCGTCTTCAACGCCGTCTATACCGGCACGGGGGGCACCATGGTCGTCACGCTGGACGGCGGCCGCCGCGTGCGCATCACCAGCGCGTTCATTCACGACCTGGCGGACAGGCTGCTTGCGCTTTCCTACGACAGCCTGCCGGCCAGCCCGAGCGTGCGCGACGCGCTGTGCGACTTCTCGCGCGAGGGCTCCTTCGCCGCGATGCGCGAGCTGGTGCGCCGCTTCCCGATGGACGAAACGGACCGCGCGTACTATGTGCAGGTGCTCACCGAAAACGGACAAATCTCGTAACATTCCGAGGATATACAGTCATGGCGAAAATCATTGCAATAACCAATCAGAAGGGCGGCGTCGGCAAGACGACCACCAGCGTCAATCTCTCCGCGTGCGTGGCCAGCGAGGGCTATCGCGTGCTGGTGGTGGACGCGGATCCGCAGGGCAACACCTCAAGCGGCCTGGGCGTGCGCGTGAAGGGCACCACGCCGACGGTCTACGAGGTCATGGCCGGTGAGGCGGAGCTGAGCAGCGCGCTGGTGAAGACGCAGGTGGAGAAGCTCTTTGTGCTCCCGGCGGATATCCGCCTGGCGGGCGCGGAGATTGAGCTGGCGAACGTGGAGGGCCGCGAGCATGTGCTCGCCGAGGCCCTGGAGCCCGCCCGCAGCGAATTTGACTACATCTTCATCGACTGCCCGCCGTCCCTGGGCCTGATCACGCTCAACGCGCTGTGCGCGGCGGACGGCGTGCTGATTCCGATCCAGTGCGAATACTATGCGCTGGAGGGCGTGAGCGCGCTGATGGGCACCATTCAGAAGGTGCAGAAGATCAACCGCAGGCTTTCCATCGAGGGCGTGGTGCTCACGATGCTCGACGCGCGCACGAACCTGGGCATCCAGGTCGCGCAGGAGGTGCGCAAGGTCTTCAAGGGCAAGGTGTACAACACCGTCGTGCCGCGCAACGTGCGCCTGGGCGAGGCGCCCAGCCACGGCCTGCCGATTCACCTGTACGATCCGCGCTCGCTGGGCGCGCAGAGCTATCAGTCGCTGGCGAAGGAATTCCTGGCAAGGTAACCGGCATGAACGAAGGAGATTGACATGGCGAAAAAATTGGGACTGGGCAGGGGACTGAGCGCGATTCTGCCGGATGTGGAAGAGGTTGTCGAGTCCGTAGGCCATCAATATGAACCATCTGCCGTGCCGGCAGATGCGGTCGTGGAGATCCCGCTGGGCGATATCGATCCCAACCGCGATCAGCCGCGAAAGAAGTTTGACGACGAGGCGCTCGCCCAGCTGGCGGATTCCATCCGTCACAGCGGCGTGCTCTCGCCGATTCTCGTCGCCCGCAGCGGGGAACGCTATACGATCATCGCGGGCGAGCGCCGCTGGCGCGCCGCGCGGCTGGCGGGCCTTGAGACGATCCCGGCGATCGTGCGCGAGTGGGACGAGATCAAGCGCCAGGAGGCCGCGCTCATTGAGAACATCCAGCGCGAGAACCTCAACCCGATCGAGGAGGCGCAGGGCATCTACACCCTGATGAACGAATGCGCGCTGACGCAGGAGGCCGTCTCCGAGCGCCTGGGCCGCAGCCGTCCGGCGGTGGCCAACCTGCTGCGCCTTTTGAATCTGCCCCGGGCGATGCAGCAGGCCGTCATCGACGGCGCGATCTCGGCGGGCCACGCGCGCGTGCTGGCCGGCGTGACGGACAAGAAATTCCAGGCGCTGCTCTTTGCCAAAACGGTGCAAAGCGGCTGGTCCGTGCGCCAGCTGGAAAACATGGCCAAGCAGGAAGCGCAGGCCAAAAAGGAGAAGCCCAAGGCCGCGCCCCTGCCGGTGGAGTACGAGGAGCTCCGCGAACGCCTGCGCAGCGCCACGGGCCTGAAGGTGTCCATGCAGGGCAGCGAGAACAAGGGAAAAATCGTGCTCGAGTACGGCAGCCAGGAGGAGCTCCAGCGGCTGTGGGACATGCTGGGGGAATAAACAGAAGACAAACGCCTTGCACCGGATAAGCCGGCGCAGGGCGTTTTCATATGTATGAATAGGGAGCTTTAGCGAACAAAGGACCTCATCCGCCCTTCGGGCACCTTCCCCTATGGGGAAGGTGGCTTGCCGCAGGCAAGACGGATGAGGTCTTTCGCGCCCTTTTGAAGAAACAAACTGAAAAATCGACACATTCCCCCTAAATAGGGACATTGACCCCGCACAGGCGCTGTGCTATGCTTATCACATCAATTCCCCAGGAACACAGGCCCGGGCGCAGCCCCGGCGAAAGGAGAACACATGAAAACGTCTTTCAAAGTCATCAGGCGTCTCGTCGCGCTGGCGGTCGCGGTCTTTCTGGCGCTCATCGTCCTGCCCAACTGCTTTGCCACGGTGCCGGTCGGCTCCACGGGCATCATGCTGACGATGGGCAAGGTGGAGGATACGGCGCTGCCGGAGGGCATGCACTTCAAGATCCCGTTCGTGCAGAAGATCGTCTCGATGGACAACCGCGTCAAGAAGCTGGAGCTGAGCACCGAGGCCTTCTCCAAGGACATCCAGACCGTCTCCGCGACGCTGGCGGTCAACTACCGCCTGCAGACGGGGAAGACCTTTGAGATTTACAAGACCACCGGCACGGCGTACGAGGACAACCTGATCGTCCCGGCGACGCACGAGGTGCTCAAGTCCGTCTGCGCGCAGTACACCGCAGAGGAGCTGATCTCCAAGCGCGCCGAGTCCTCGGACAAGATGCGCGACGAGCTGGACGCGAAGCTCTCCCAGATCGGCATCTCGATCACCGATTTCAACATCATCGACTTCGACTTCTCGGACGAGTTCATCTCCGCCGTGGAGAGCAAGCAGGTGGCCGAGCAGCTCAAGAAGAAGGCTGCGACCGAGAATGAGACCGCCATCGCCCAGGCCGAGCGCGAGAAGCAGGTGTCCATCAAGCAGTCCGAGGCGGAGGCCGAGCGTGTGCGCATCGCCGCCGAGGCCCAGGCGCAGTCGACGCTCATCGCTGCTCAGGCGGAGGCCGACGCGGTGAAGCTGGCGGCCGACGCGGAGGCATATCGCCTGGAGCAGGTCGGCAGGCAGCTGACGGACAAGACCATCCTCAACACCCTCGCGGACAACTGGAACGGCGAGCTGCCCGGCGTGATCGGCGCGGGCGCGGCTGGCATCCTGAATCTGGACGAGATGGTGAAGGACGGCGCCGGGGAGTAACGCGGATTTCATCCGAATTGCTTCTATGCGCGCGAAGCGAAGAAGGGAGTCTGAGGGATGAAATCCCTCAGGCGGGTTTTAGGGCGGCAGCCCTAACGTATCCCCCATATGAGAAGCACAGAAACAAGAATCGCAGCGGAGCCGAAGGCGACTATTGCGATTCCGATCATGCAGCTTAAAACAGATGGATCAAGCGACGCCCTGCATCGGGAAAACCGGTGCAGGGCGTTTTATATTGGTTTCATTCAGGATTCATACCAGGCAGATCAGCCCCGTCTCAATCGTAGGCTGCTTTGCAGCCTGCTCTGAGACTGCATTTTTTGATTTGGGGATACGTTAGGGCTGCCGCCCTAAAACCTGCCTGAGGGACATTGTCCCTCAGACTCCCTTCTTCGCTTCGCGCGCTCACCCGAAGCTGCAGAATCACATATTCTCCGCGACAACCTTCTCGATATACGCCTTCTGCGCGTCGGTGAGCGTCGGGAACGGCGCGCGGCAGGCGCCCACGTCGAGGCCCTGCACCTTGAGCATGTGCTTGATGGACGGGAACAGCGAGCAGGAGACCAGCGCCTGCATGATGTTGTTCGCCTGACGCTGGAGCTGCCGGGCAAGCTCGTAGTCCTTGGCGGCGTACGCGGCTTCCAGCTTCATGAACAGCGGCAGCGTGAAGTTGAACGTGGAGCCGATCGCGCCGTCCGCGCCGAGCATGCGCGCGCCGATGTACACCTCGTCAAAGCCGCCGAAGATCACCAGCTGGTCGTTGAGGTTCTTCATGCGCTCCATCTGGTACAGATTGAGGCTCGTCTGCTTGACGCCGGCGATGGTGCCGTCCGTCAGGATGCCGCGGATGTACTCGTTGTCGATGTCAATCTCCACGCCGGTGTTACCCGGGAAGTTGTACAAAAACAGCGGCAGGTCGGCATGGCTGCGCAGCTTCACGAAGTATTCCGCGATCTGCTTCATGCCGAACTTGTAGTAGTAGGGCACAGTGGAGATCATCGCGTCGTAGCGCAGCGTCTCGGCGGCCTTGGCGTATTCCATCGCCTCGTCGGTGGAGATGGACGCGACGGAGGCCATCAGCTTTGTCTTCTCGCGGCCGTCGTAGTGCGCGGCGGCCATCAGGCCGTCAATGCGCTCCTTGTGGGAGAGCAGCGGGCATTCCGCGCTGCTGCCGCCGATCAGGAAGCCGGACGCGCCCTGGGAAATCGTTCTGTCCATCAGCGCGTGCAGCGCCTTCGCGCTGAACTGGCCGTTTGCGTCAAACGGCGTGATCGCGGCGACAAAGAAGCCGCCCATGTGCTCCATCTTCTTCATGACATTCTCTCCTTCATGTGTGGATGTCGTATGTTTTGCCGGAAAGTTCGTTTTTCTGTGAATCAAACCCGTTTCAATCGTAGGCTGCTTTGCAGCCTGCTCTGAAACTACGTTTTTTCTGATAGGATGGGAAACGTTGGGCTGCCGCCCAAACCCGCCTGAGGGATTCATCCCTCAGACTCCCTTCTTCGCTTCGCGCGGTTAAAGCATCAGATTCGTTTGACCTGTCCGTGCGTCACGAGGTAGCGCTCCTTGGCGATGGCCAGCAGCGGGCCGTCGGCCCTGGCGTCGTCGGTATACATGGCGCGCACCTCAAATTCCCCGAAGACCTCGCGGATGCGCGCGATCTTCTGCTCGCCCTTGCAGTTTTTGCCGGTCAGCTCACCGGTCTTCATGTCGCACTGCGTGCCGATCAGGTGCCCGACGCCCAGCAGCTTCGCCGCGTGCTTGAGCTCAAACTCCGGCGAGGCGGACGCGATGACGATGGGCAGATCGCGCGGCGTCGTCTGAAACCAGGCGCCGAGCCTGCTGCGCGTCCGCTCGCTCTTCCAGAAGGCGTCGGCCTCGTCCTCCAGGCTGAAGCGCCGGCTCATCTCGCCAAAGAGCACGCTCTTGAACCGCGTGAGGCTGCTGCGCCCCGCCGCCAGCCGGATCGCCGCCAGCGCCACGCGCGGCAAGCCGAGGATCACCCGGGGATGACGGCGCAGGGCAAAGCGCACGAAATCCACCGTGGAATCGCCGTCGTAGATCGTGCCGTCAAAGTCGTATACGTCGATGAGCATGTGCGTTCTCCGTTTCTGAAGTGCTGCCCATAGTATACCATCTTTGCTCTGCGCTTTACAAGACCTTCACGCTGGCCGACACGCGAACGGGCAGCGTCTCATAAACCCCCGGCCAGTCAAGCGCCTCCCACTGGGGCACCGTCAGGCACCGGCGGATCGCCAGGCGGCCAAAGCCCACCGCGTCGCACGAGGCCGCGCGCAGCCTGAGCAGGACGCTGACGCATTGGCGCTCGATGCTTGCGGCGATCTCCTGCGCGGATTCATCCGCTTCGCCCGCGGTGCGCGTCAGGTTCATGGCGATGCGCACATGCAGCGCGCCGTCCTCGTCGATCGTCCGCTTCACGCGCGTGGGCAGATTCGTCTTGTACTGCGCGTTGCCGATGAACGCCGTGCGCCGCTGCGCCTTGCCCATCATCAGGCACAGAAGCCCGGTCTCCTCGCCGGTGAGCGTGCCCACCATCCTGGGGCCGGAGAAGAGCGCCGCGCCCAGATACTCGTTTTCGGCGGGCGAGGTGCGCGGCAGGTGGCCGGGCAGGCGGTCGAGGTCCGCGCCGTCTCCGAGCACCAGCGTGCTGTCAAAGGCGTTGCCCGCGGCGTAGACCGCCGCCGCGTCGATGGTGTCCGACTCCATCGCGGAAATGACGGAGGCGAGCTGCGCGTCAGGCGGGATGGTGTCGATCTCGGAGAAGTGCTCAAAGAGCACCTCGAGGTATTTTGACAGCCGTACGCCCAGAATCGCGTGCTGGCGGCGGATGAAGTCGCCTGCGTCGTCCGGCGTGACGACGACGATGGCCCCGCCGTTGGCGCGGTACATGGCGTGGATCTCCTTGAGGATGGAGAGCGTCGCGTCGGTCTCGGCCAGCGTGCGGTTCATGACGATCTCGCGCAGCTGGGAGAGGTTGACCGTGCGCGGCGTGGTCACGCTGAGCATGCTCAGCGCCCGCAGGCAGCTGGGCGCGGTCGCGCTCAGGACGATGTAGCCCGGCTCCGACGCCTCAAGACCAGTCTCATTGCTTTGCTGGCTCTGCGCCTGACCGTTTTCCTCCTGCGCGGAGGAGGACGCGCCGCCGCTGCTTCCGTCCGAGGGGGCGGCGTCCTGCGTGCCGGAGAGCGCCTTGACCGTCACGGTCAGGTTTCCCTCCGGCGCGGGATCGACCGCCATGGACAGCACAAACAGGCAGCTTTCGATCTCCTGCCCGCCGCCGCAGCCGGAGAGCAGCACAAGGCTCCCCAGCAGCCAGGCCAGAAGCGCAAGGCGTTTCACGCGATTTTCCCTCCCATCCGCTTGTGAGCGATCAGCAGTACCGCCGTCGGCACGGCCAGCAGCGGCGCGGCAAACAGCGCCGGCGTAAAGCCGAGGACGTTGAGCGCCGCCAGGCAGGCGGCCAGCATCAGCACGAGCACCGCCAGGCCCGCGCGGCCCCTTCGCGCCGCGGGCAGCGCCCGCAGGAGCGCCTGCTCGGCGGAGGCGAGCAGGCAGACGGCCAGCAGCGCCATGGCAATCACCTGGCAGAGGGTGAGCAGCGTCTGCGCGACGCTCCCGTGCGTCTGCCCGCCCAGGACGATGCGCAGCCGCTCGCCCCATCCGCTGCTATCGGAGATGGATTCGTATGTCGTGCACACGCTGGCGGCGAACAGCAGCAGCACGCCCACCGCCGCGCCCGTGAGCGCGCGCGCAAGGAAGAACCCCGTCTTCGGCACGGGACAGCGCTGCGCCGCTTTGCCTGCGGCTTTAAGCTCCGGCGGCGGCAGCAGGAGCATCAGCAGCGGGGAGGCCGTGCTCAGCATGCACATGGCGGCCACGCCCAGCGGCAGACCGCCCGCGCCCAGAATCGGGAACAGGCCCACCGGCAGCTCCAGCGGCATGCACAGGGCCGTCAGCCCCAGGAGCAGCACGGGCAGCGCCCAGCGCAGCGCGAAGCACAGCCGCGCCGCGCCGCCGGTCAGCGCGCACAGCGCCACGGCCGCCAGCGCCACCGCC
>JAGBDL010000129.1 GCA_017937505.1 Clostridia bacterium
ATCGCGCCGACGTCGAGCGGCAGCTTGCCCTCCGGCACGATCTTGCCGATGGTGTTGTAGATCAGCACCTTTTCGCCGCCCTGCGGGTAGAGGGACTTGAGCGCGCAGACCTCCATGCCGTCCTCGTCCTTCGTGAGCTTCCGGTAGAGCTGGATGCAGCGGGGCTTGTTGTCCTCGATGGCGAAGATCACGCGGCGCACCTGCAGAAAATGCTGCACGAGCCGCGCACCCTCCATCAGCTCGTCCGAGCGGTCGAGCATCGTGCGGGTGTCGGAGGTGATATAGGGCTCGCACTCCGCGCCGTTGATGATGACGGCCTGGACCTGCTCGAGATTCTTGACGGTCAGCTTCACGACCGTCGGGAAGCCCGCGCCGCCGAGGCCGACCATGCCGCTGGCGCGGACGGCGTCGAGAAAGTCCTGCATCGTCTCGAGCTTCGGGGGCTGGAGCTCGGGATCGGGTTCCTGCTTGCCGTCGGCGGCGATGACGACGGTCTGCATGAGCCTTCCGCCGGAGCCGACCTGCTGGCCGATCTTCTTGACCGTGCCAGAGACGCTCGCGTACACGGGCGCGGACACGAAGCCGCCGGCTTTGCCGATCAGCTGGCCGACCCTGACGCTGTCGCCGGGCTTGACGACCGGGATGGCGGGCGCGCCGATGTGCATGGACATCGGGATCTCCACCGTCTCGGGAATGGGCAGGCGCAGCGCAGCCAGCTCCGCGGTGTTTTTGCGGTTCGGCACGTGTACGCCGTGGATGTGTAGTCTCATCCGTTTGCTTCCTCCTCTTGCTTCTTGCCTGCCGGCAGCAGCCCGGCCCTGCCCAGCCGCTGCAGAAGCAGCTGCGTGCAAAGCCCGGTCAGAGCACCGGCAAGAATTGCAGCCGGCAGTAAGACCGGCAGGTAATACCATACAGCGCGCGTCCGCGCAATGAGCGCCGCCGCGCACAGCTGACCAAAATTATGCGCCATCGCGCAAAAAACGCTCAGGATCCACAGCCGCCGCCCGGAAAACCAGCGCCGCAGCGCGAGCATCCCCGCGTAGGCGAAAAGTCCGCCGGTCAGGCTGTAGAGCAGCGCCATGCCCTGCCCGGTGATGACGCAGCCGAGCGTCACCCGCACGAGCAGCACGCCGAGCGCCCATCCGGGCCCCAGCGCCTGCATGGCGAAGAGCGTAAAGATGTTGGAGAGCCCCGGCTTGATGCCGGGAATGGCCGTCAGCGGCGGCAGCTGGCTCTCCAGCACGAACATCACGAGCGCCGCCGCGGTCAAAACCGCCGTCAGCGTCAGCTTCCGCAGCTTCATGACAGCCCTCCCGTTCCGCTGAGCGCGTCTACGTCCGCCCCGGTCGCCCATTCGATGGACAGCCGGTTCGGCAGGCAGACGATCGGCCCGCCGGTCCTGCGCAGCGGCCCGTGCAGCACGCAGACCTGATCGGGGCAGTCCGCCTGCGAGACGAAGACCTCGCCGCCTGTGACCGTGACCGTGTTCTCCCCGGCCGGGCCCTCGACGGTAAATACCGTATCCTGCCGCAGATCGAGCGTGCGCAGGAGCTGCCCGTCCTGATATACAAGGACCGTCTCTCCGCCCCCGCGCGGCAGCAGCCAGAGGGCGAGACACCCGGCGAAGATGGCCGCGAAGATCACGACCCAGATCCAGTTCCTCTGCTTCATGGCTGCAGCACCTGATACGGCCGGTCGGACTGATACTGCCCGGCAAGACCGGGCGTGATCCAGACAGAACCGTCATCTGTCATAAAAACGGCCTCGAAGGCCAGGTCCCCCGCCCGGTAAAGCGCCGCCCCGGCGTCCAGCCCCATGACGAACAGCGCCGTAGACAGTGCGTCGGCCAATGTATCGTCCTGCGAGACGACGCTCACGGACTGCAGGCCGCTTGCAGCGGGGTGGCCGGTCTTCGGGTCTAAAATGTGGTGATAGCGGACGCCGTCCTGCTCAAAATACCGCTGATAGCCGCCGGAGGTCACGACGCAGGCGCCGGATACGGCGACGGTGCCGAAGTACGAGCCGGGGTCCTGCGGGTCCTGCAGGCCGACGATCCAGTCGCCGCCGCCGGGCTTTTTCCCGATCGCGGCGACGTTGCCGCCCAGCGAGACGATCGCGGCGCGCACGCCCGCGTCCTGCAAAATTTTGCGGATGCGCCCGGCGGTGTAGCCCTTGGCGATGCCGCCGAGATCGAGCTGCGTGCCTGCGTCCAGCCGGACGCGGCAGCCGTCGACCTGGACGTGCTCCGCGCCGGTCTGCGTGCGCAGGGCGGAGAGCTCCGCCTCGTCCGGCACGCGGTACTGCCCGCCGGAAAAGCCCCAGGCGAGCGTCAGGGGATAGAGCGTCGGGTCATAGGCTCCGCCGGTCGCGGCGGAAAGGTCCAGCGCCGTCTGGATGAGCGCGGCGGTCTCTTTGCTGACTGTCTCGCTGCCCGTGTTGCATCTAGCCA
>JAGBDL010000130.1 GCA_017937505.1 Clostridia bacterium
ACCGGCGGATCGCCTGCTGGGTCTGGTCGTCATACACGCCGTTTACAAAAGAGGCGGACAGGTACCCCAGCTCGGCCAATCGGCTCTGCACCTGGCGCACCTGTTCGCCTGTCATGCCCGCGGTGAGCACCTCGGACACGCCCGTGCCCGAGGAACTCATCAGCAAATCGCCCACGCGCACGCCGTCGGCGTTGAGCGCGTCATTGGAATAGATCAGTTTGAGGCTCTGCGGACCGGCAGCGCCGTCCACCTTGAGGCCGTTCATCGTCTGGAACGCCTTGGTCGCCTCGACCGTCGGCTGGTTGAACTTGCCGGTGACGTATTTACTGTTCAGATACCCCAGCTCCACCAGGCGCTGCTGGTACTGCCGCACGTCGTCGCCCTCGCTCTCCCACTGGATGACGATGTCCGTGTTGGGCTTGGGCGTCGCGGTCGCTGCCGGCAGGGAGCCGGACGCGGACGTGCCGCCGGAGGATCCGCCATAGGCTGCCGCGCTGCCGCTGTAGAGGATGGAGAGCGTACCCTTGCCTGCGACGCCGTCCGCCGTCAGGCCGTTGGCCTCCTGGAAGAGCTTCACCGCGCGCTCCGTGCCCGCGCCGAACTGGCCGTCCGGCTGCGTGGAGAGATACCCCAGCTCCATCAGGTACTGCTGCATCACCATGACCTGCGCGCTCTGGTCGCCGCGGCGCAGCGTGGAAAGCGCGGGCGTCTCCGGCAGCGTCGCCGGTTCTTCCTCTTCTTCCGTCACGCCCGCCGCGGGGATCGCCGAGCCGCTCTTGAGCTTGCTCTGCGTGCCCTTGCCCGCGATGCCGTCCGCCGTCAGGCCGTTGGCCCGCTGGAACGCCTTCACCGCCTCGGTCGTCTCCGCGCTGAAGCGGCCGTCGATGCGGCCCGTGTAGTAGCCCAGCTCAAACAGATACGCCTGCAGGATGTACACGTTTTCGCCCTCGTCGCCCTCGCGCAGCGTCACCGTGCCGGAGGGCGCCGGCGTGGGCGTTGTGCGGGTGGCCGCCTTGCAGCTGCCCGCCAGCTTCTTGAGCGTGGAGCTGCCCGCGTTGCCGTCCGCCGTCAGGCCGTTGTTCTTCTGGAACGCGATGAGCGCCGCCTGCGTCTCCGCGCCGAACACGCCGTCCGCCACGCCGCTGAGATAGCGCAGCTCGATGAGGCGCTCCTGCAGGGCATACACGTCGTTGCCGGTCATGCCCAGCGTCAGTGTCCGGGTCGCGTCCGGATCGGCCGTCGCGACGGGGCTGCTGGCGTAGCGCGCGCTGGAAGAGTACAGCTTGCTCTGCGTCTGCGCGCCCGCCTGGCCGTCGCCGGAGAGGCCGTTGGCCCGCTGGAACGCCTTGACCGCGCTGGCCGTCGTCTCGCCGTAGATGCCGTCCACGCCGCCGGCATAATAGCCCAGCTCCGCCAGACGGCCCTGCAGCTTGCGCACCTCCACGCCGGACGTGCCCTGCTTGAGCAGCAGGTACTCCTCCGTGTCGCCGCTGGCGGACACGGTGACATACTTGGGCTGCGCGCTCGAGGCATACAGCAGGTCCTGCGTCTGCCGGCCCGCGATGCCGTCCGCCGTCAGGCCGTTGCGCTCCTGGAATTCCTGCACGGCGGTCTGCGTGCCGGAGGCATAGCGGCCGTCGATGGCGCCGGTGTAATAGCCCAGCTCCGTCAGCCGCGCCTGCAGGTCGCTGACGTCCGTGCCCGTGGAGCCCAGCCTCAGCACGGGATAGCCAGCGTTGTAGTCCTCGGTCGAGGTCGCCCAGCTTTGCGCGCCCGGCGCGGCGGTCGCGGCCGTGCGCGGTGTGGACGTGGGCAGGCTGCCCTGGGCCCAGTCCTCCCAGGTGCTCTGGTCGCTGGACTGCCATGCGTCCGGCGTCGGCGAGCTGGCCGGAACCGGCGTGGGCGTGCTGGTGGGCAGCGGCTGCACCGTGCCAAAGGGAATCACGCCCTCGGTGATGACCAGCGGATCGAGCGTCGGATCGGGCTGGATGAAGCAGCCGCTCAAAAGAAACAGCATCGCGGCGAGCATCGCCGAAAGATAGAGCTTTTTCATGCTGCTCCCTCCTTGTCCTTTTTCAGTCTTCGCCCCGCAGGATGGCGTCCACGTCGTCAAGGTTTTTGATTTCGTAGCGCACCGGCAGGTTTTTCGTGTTTTCCTTGCCCTTGGGATTATACCAGCAGGCATCCACGCCGGCATTGGCCGCGGCGGCGATGTCGCTGGAAAGCGAGTCGCCCAGCATCAGCACGCGGCTGCGGTCCTGCACGCCCGCCATCTCCATGCCGATCTCGATCATCTTCGGATCGGGCTTGGCCGCGCCGACCTCCTCGCTGACGACCATGCCGCGGATGTAATGGCGCACCTCACTGCCGTCCATGCGGCCATGCTGCACCCTGGCGATGCCGTTGGTCACGATGATGACGGGCACGATGCGGCTCCAGCGGGCGACGGCCTCCACCGCGCCGTTAACCGGCACGCTCTGGCGGCCCAGCGAATCGGTAAAGGCCGTGGCCATCGCCTGCGCGTCCAGGTCGCTCCTGCCGATTTTTTCAAGGAACTGCTCAAACCGGCGCACGCGCAGCACAGCCTGCGTGATGCCGCCCTGCTCCAGCAGCCGCCACAGCGCCGCGTTGATGTCAGAATAGGTTTTCAGCAGCGCATCCGTCGCCTCCAGCCCCATCCGGGCGCAGGCGTCCGCGAAGGCATTCTCCTCCGCGCGGCCAAAGTCAAACAGAGTGTCGTCCGCGTCGCACAGCAGCAGATCATAACGGGTATTCATCAGTCTTCTCCTTATTGTTTGGCAGGCCCTTTGCAGCCTGCGAGTGCAGTTTCTATTGTACCACAGATGCGCAGCGTTTGAAAGACGCGCCGGCTGTCAAGTTTTGCCACGGATACAACGAAGCTGCGGACGGTTTTCATCCGCAGCTTCCGCGTCTTTTTGCTCACTCGTCGCGCAGCATGTCGCTCCGGCTGCCGGAGACGAGATCGACATTCTCGTACCGGTCCGCGTCGTCGATCAGCGCGCTCAGGCCGTGCGCCACGCACAGATCCGGCTCGTCGGCCAGCGTCGTGCGGATTCTCAGCTGATCGGAGATGACCTCCGCCAGGCCGAACAGCTGCGCGCCGCCGCCGGACAGGGTGATGCCCTCGTCGAAGATATCGCTGGCCAGCTCAGGCGGCGTGCGCTCGATGATCCGGTGCAGCGCGCTGATGAGCTCGCGCAGCGGTTCGTCCAGCGCCTCGATCAGCTCCTCGGAGTTGACCGTCACCGCGCGCGGCAGGCCGGACACCAGGCTTCTGCCGCAGGCGTCCATCTCCAGCTTGGCGCCGCGCATGCGGGCGGAGCCGATGTTGATCTTGAGCTCCTCCGCCGTGCGCGCGCCGATGAGCAGATTATGCTTCTTGCGCAGGTAATCGACGATCGCCTCGTCGAACTTGTCGCCGCCGGTATCCAGGATATCCCAGACGATCTGATGGCCGAACGAGAAGACGGAGACGTTGGTTCTGCCGCCGCCGATATCGATGTTCATGCGGCCATACGGCTGATCGATGCGGATACCCGCGCCGATCGCCGCGGCGACGTTCTCGTCGACCGGCACGACGCTGCGCACGCCCGCGTCCACGATCACGTCCACCAGCGTCTGCCGCTCGCTGGGCGCCATGCCGCCCGGCAGCGCCAGCAGCAGCCTCGGCCGGAACGCCGCGCGCTTGCCCACAACCTTGCGCATGAAGTAGCGCAGCATCTTGCTGACCAGATCGAAGCTGCGGATGCGTCCGTCGCGCAGCGGCCGCTCGACGATCAGGCCGGCGGGCGTGCGCCCGTACATTCTGCGCGCTTCCTCGCCGACCGCCACGACGTCGCGCGTCTGCCGGTCATACGTCACATACGCAGGCTCGCTGAGCACAATGCCCTTGCCCTGCACCACCATGTGCAGGGTGGACGTGCCCAGATCCAGTCCCAGTTCATCTACGCCAAACATGCTTACTCCTTTTTTGGGGGCCGCGCCCCCAACCCCCTGCCCGAGGGATATCATCCCTCGGACTCCCTTCTTCGCTTCGCGGCGGCTTCAAGTGGCCTGACTTGGGCAAACTCCGTTTGCTCACGACAGGACGGATTGTACCCGTGAAGCGGTTATTCGTGTCGTCTCTCCGCGTACCGTCTGCGCGTGGCCTCGCCGCCGCGCAGGTGGCGTTCCGCCTTGTTGCGGGCGAACACCGCCGCGACCTCCTTCGCCAGCGGCGGCGAAAGCGTCGGCAGGCGCGTCTCCATGTCCTTGTGCACGGTCGATTTCGAGATTCCAAGCAGCCGGGCGGTCTGGCGCACGGTCGCGCCGGTCCCGGCGATGATTTCCGCTTCCTGAATCACCCTGCTGCTGATCGCCTGATTCACGCGCATCCCCCCAGACAGTCTCGTCAGTCCGGGCTATCCTATGCGGGGATGCTCAAAAGGTATCCTGAAGCCTTATCCAAAAAACGAAAGCGCCGTCTCCTCGTCGCCGCCGTAGAGCACGCGCATGAGCGTCAGCCCCTTGGCGGGCGCGGTCTGCCCCAGCGCCAGGCGGTCGCCGGTTTCAATCGCGCGGGCGATGGCGCCGGGCGAGCGCTTGCCAGTGCCGACCTCCATCAGCGTGCCCGCGATGATGCGCACCATGTTGTACAGAAAGCCGTCGCCCAGCACCGTCAGCGTGACCGTATCGCCGCAGCGCCTGACCTGCGCGCGGTAGATCGTGCGCACGGTGCTGGATGCTACGCTGCCGCTGGCGGCAAACGCCGCAAAGTCGTGCGTGCCGCAAAGCGCCTGCGCCTCCTCGTGCATAAGCCGCTCGTTTAGCTCAAGCGGCACATGCGCCGCGTACTGCCTGCCGATGGCGCAGTCGTGGCGGCTGTTGAAGAACGCATACCGGTAGACCTTGCCGCAGGCGCTGTACCGGGCGTGAAAGCCCTCCGGCGCGGGGCCGCTCTCCCGGATCCGGATATCCGGCGGAAGCATGGTGTTGAGCGCAAAGGCGAGCTTGTCCGGCGGGATGCGCGTCGCGCTGTCAAAGTGTGCGCACAGGCCCAGGGCATGCACGCCCGCGTCGGTGCGGCTCGAGCCGGTGACGGTGACGGGTTCGCCCGTCAGTCGGGCCAGCGCCTCCTCGAGCACCTGCTGCACGCTGGGGCCATTGATTTGCCGCTGCCAGCCGCAGTACGCCGTGCCGTCGTATTCGCACACGAGCACAAAGCGCCGCTGTCCCTCGGGCGGATGATCCGCCGCGCTGGGCCGGTGCTTGCTGCACAGCGCCAGCTTATCCAAGGAGCCTGCCCTCCAGCATCACGACCGCGATGAACGCCGCCGTGGCCAGCGCGCCGAACACGTCAAGCCGCGTGTAGCGCAGCTCGCGCAGGCGGGTGCGGTGGTCGCCGCCGCGATAGCAGCGCGCCTCCATCGCCATCGCCAGATCATTCGCCCGGCGGAACGCGCTGACGAACAGCGGCACCAGCAGCGGGATCATCGCCTTCGCGCGGGCAAGCAGGTTGCCGCTCTCAAAGTCCGCGCCGCGCGCCATCTGCGCCTTCTGGATCTTGTCCGTTTCCTCCAGCAGCGTCGGGATGAAGCGCAGCGCGATGGTCATCATCATCGCCAGCTCATGCGCCGGGAAGTGGAAGCGCTGCAGCGGGTGCATCAGGCGCTCCAGGCCGTCGGTCAGCTGCACGGGGCTGGTCGTGAGCGTCAGAACGGACGTGCCCATGACCAGGAACACCAGGCGCAGCGCGAAGAAGATCGCGTTGTTGAGCGCTTCCTTCGTCAGCGTGAAAAAGCCCAGGGAGAAGATCGGCGTCTCGCCCTGCACAAAGAACAGGTTGAGCACGAAGGTGAACAGGATGATGAAGCGCAGGGGCTTGACGCCCTTGACCAGATAGGAGAATTTGATGCCGGAAATGCGCACCACCAGGTATAGGAACGCGAGCGCCAGCAGGTAGCCCGGCAGGTTGCTCACCATGAACACGCCGACAATATAGACGATCGTCAGGATCAGCTTCATGCGCGGATCCATGCGGTGAATCGCGGAATCGCCCGGGAAATACTGGCCCAGCGTGATGTCCTTAAGCATGCCGGCCTCCCTTCGCGGCGATCTTCTCGATCTCCGTCTTGATCTCTTCGATGCGGTAGATGCCCTCGGGGATGTCAAAGCCGCGCTCGCGCAGCTTGCCCGCCAGCAGCACGGCCTGCGGGACGTCCAGCCCCATGCCGCGCAGCTCCTCGCCGCAGGCAAACACGTCGCGCGGCGTGCCGTCCATGACGACCTCGCCGTGATTCATGACGATCACGCGATCCGCCAGCGAGGCCACGTCGTCCATCGAGTGGCTGACCATCACGATGGTCGTGCCGGCCTCCTCGTGCAGCTTCTTGATCAGGCCCAGAATCTCCTCGCGGCCGCGCGGATCCAGGCCCGCGCACGGCTCGTCCAGCACCAGCACCTGCGGCTCCATCGCCAGCACGCCGGCAATCGCCACGCGGCGCATCTGGCCGCCGGAGAGCTCGAAGACGGAGCGCTCGTGCAGCCTGTCGTAGTCAAGCGCGACGCGGCGCATCGCGTCCTTCACGCGGCGGTCGATCTCCGCGTCGTCAAGCCCCAGATTCTTCGGGCCGAAGGCGATGTCCTTTTCCACCGTCTCCTCAAAGAGCTGGTTCTCCGGATACTGGAACACCAGGCCAACCCGCTGGCGGACCGCCCGTCGGTCCGTTCCCTTATCGGCCAGGTCCATGCCGTCCACCAGCACGCGACCGGAGGTCGGCATGATCAGGCCGTTGAGGTGCTGCACCAGCGTGCTCTTGCCGCTGCCCGTGTGGCCGATGAGGCCGATGAACTCGCCGTCGTGAATGGTCAGGTTCACATCGGAGAGCGCCTTCGTCTCATACGGGCCTCCGGTCATGTAGACATAATTCAGATGCTCGATGACAATCGACATACTTCCTCCACCATCTCATCCACCGTCAGCACATCCGCGCGCACGTCAAGGCCGTCGGCCCTCAGCATGTGTGCCAGATCGGTCATCGGCGGCACGTCGAGCCCCAGCGCGCGCACGGTGTCTACCTTTGTGAAGACCTCGCGCGGCGTGCCGCTCAGCGCGATTTTGCCCTCGTCCATCACGATCACATAGTCCGCCGTCGCGGCCTCGCCCATGTAGTGCGTGATGATGACGACGGAGATGCCCTCCTCCTTGTTGAGGCGGTGCACGGTGTTCATCACCTCCGCGCGGCCGCTCGGGTCGAGCATCGCGGTGGACTCGTCCAGGATGATGACGTCCGGCTTCATGGCCAGCACGCCGGCAATCGCCACGCGCTGCTTCTGGCCGCCGGAGAGCATGTGCGGCGCCTTCTTGGCGTATTTGGTCATGTTGACCGCCGCCAGCGCCTCGTCGATGCGCACGCGGATCTCCTTGGGTTCCACGCCGTTGTTCTCCAGGCCGAAGGCCACGTCCTCTTCCACAACCGTCGCGACGATCTGGTTGTCCGGATTCTGGAAGACCATGCCCGCGTGCTGGCGGATATCGAAGACGAGGTCGTCGTCCCGCGTGTCCAGCCCGCAGACCCAGACGGTGCCGTTCGTGGGCACATACAGCGCGTTGAACAGCTTCGCCAGCGTGCTCTTGCCGCTGCCGTTGTGGCCGAGGATGGCGAGGAATTCGCCGTTGCGCACGCGCATGGTCACGCCGTCCACGGCGTTCTTCCCCGCGTCCGGATACGCATAGGACAGCGAGCTCGCAATGATCCGGTTCTCTTCTGGTTTTGCCAAAATGGGTTCCTCCGTCAGTTAAACGTCACAACTTCCTCGTCCGGCTCCTGCGCGGGCTCGAGCGCGGTCACATACAGCACCGGGCCGACGCCCTTGTACTGCTTGCGCTCCTCCGCCTGCACGCGCGCGGTGACCATCTGCCAGGACTTGGCCTCGGGCATCGGCAGGCCGTTCGCCTTGGCGATGAAGCCGACGAAGCGCACATCCTCCGCGCAGCAGACCATGGCCATGCGGCCCGGCACATACTCGTCGCGGCCGATGTTGCGGCCCTTGTAGATGTAGCCCTTGAAGCGGACGGTCTTGCCGTCGTAGTTTTCCGGGTTCTCGCTCGCATCCAGATAGAAGATGCCGAAGTCCCGGTCCTCGATCTCGATGATCGGGGCGTCCATGTCGTAGGGCGGCGGCATGCCCGCGCCGTAGTCCTCGCTGGTGCCATCGTCATTTTCAAAGTACAGCGACGCCTGCGGGTTCATGGAGCGCACGTTGCGGTCGCGGATCAGCTGGCGGGTCTCCTCCGTCGCGCGGTTGAAGACGACCATGTCCGCGTCGGTGATGTGCTGAAGCATGCGCTGGCCCATGTTCTTGGCGTACAGGTCGAAGGTTTCGGCGTTCACCGTGGTGATGATCTGGAAGATCTCCAGCACCTTCGGCGTGCGGGAGATGGCCTCATCCAGATCCCACATGCCGTTCATCTCGATGATGACGCGATCCGGATGGTGCTTGCGCACAAACGCGCGCAGCGTATCCTCGTTGTATTCCTCCTCGTCCTCGATGCACTCGAGCACGGTGTGATACTTTTTGAGGAACGCCGGATCAAACTCCTCCATGCCCTCCTCGCACTGGATGAGCAGCGTGTTTTCGTCCCGGGTAAAGCCCGGATCGCCCAGCACGCTGGCGATGAAGGAGGTCTTGCCGCTCTCCAGAAAGCCGGCAAACATATAAACAGGAATGGACATCGTTATCCTCCGAACCGGCATGATGCCGGCTGCATTTCCGACAAAGGGATTTTCCTGACAAAGGCGGCTGATCAGACGCCGAAGAGCTCCTTGAGGCCCTCTTCCTTCAGCTGGCTGCCGATCACGCACAGGCGGCCGGTGACGTCCGCCGCGCCCTTGCGGATGTTCTGCTCGCCCGGGGTGTAGTCGAAGTGGAGCCAGCCGCCCTCCGCGCAGGGCACGATACCCTTCGCGCGCAGCACCGCGCCGTAGCTCTCGCCGTCCAGCGCGGTGAGGATGGCGGAGAGCTCCGCCTCGCCGAACGCCTTGACCGTCTCCACGCCCCAGGAAGTGAACACCTCGTCGGCATGGTGGTGGCCGTGGTGGTCGTGATGATGCTCATGCTCATGGTCGTGGCAGCCGCAGGTGCAGTGCTCATCATGCTCATGCTCATGGTCATGATGATGCTCGTGGTCATGCTCATGATGATGCTCATGCTCGTGGTCATGCTCGTGCTCATGCTCATGATGATGCTCATGCTCGTGCTCATGGTCATGATCATGCTCGTGGTCATGCTCATGATCATGGTCGTGGCAGCCGCAGGTGCAGTGCTCGTCGTGTTCATGCTCATGGTCATGTTCATGCTCGTGCATGACGGTTTCGAGCATCTCCTCGGCCAGGCTGTGATCGGACTGCATGGCGTCAAGAATCTGCGCGCCGGTCAGCTCGTCCCACGGGGTCGTGATGATGCGGGCCTTGTCGTTGTGCTCGCGCAGCAGCGCCACGGCCGCCTCCAGCTTCGCCTGGCTCATCTTCTGGGTACGGGAGAGCAGGATGGTGCCCGCGTACTCGATCTGGTTGAGGAAGAACTCGCCGAAGTTCTTGACGTACATGCGGCACTTCATGGCGTCCGCAACGGTCACGAAGCTGCCCATCTGCGCCTCGTCGATGTCCTTTTCCACGCCCTCGACCGCGCGGATGACGTCGGAGAGCTTGCCCACGCCGGACGGCTCGATGAGGATGCGGTCGGGGTGATACTGATCGATGACTTTCTTCAGCGCCACGCCGAAGTCGCCCACGAGGCTGCAGCAGATGCAGCCGGAATTCATCTCGGTCACCTCGATGCCGGCCTCCTTCATAAAGCCGCCGTCGATGCCGATCTCGCCAAACTCGTTTTCAATCAGGACGACCTTCTCCTCGGAGAGGGCCTCCTTCAGCAGCTTCTTGATCAGCGTGGTTTTGCCCGCGCCCAGGAAGCCGGAAAAAATGTCGATCTTGGTCATGTCTATCGCTCCTTCTCAGGTTCAGCGGGCCGCGCCCGCTCCCTCCTCCGAACAGCTTTCAGAAAATCCGCACGTTCGTGCCCGTTGTCCGGATTGATGCGCAATGTACGCGTTGCAAAAAACAGTTGGAATATAGCATTCCAACTGTATATTGTACACCATTTACCGAAAGAATACAAGGATTCACGCGAAAAAGGTCAGCGGAGTCTGCGCGGTCAGATTCTCGCCACGCCGCTCCTGCGCGCCGCCTCGGCCACGGCCGCCGCGACCGCCGGGCCCACGCGCTTGTCAAACGCCTTGGGCATGATGTAGTCGGCGGACAGCTCCTCGTCGCTCACCAGGGAGGCGATCGCGTGGCTGGCGGCCATCTTCATCTCCTCGTTGATGTCGCTGGCGCGGCAGTCGAGTGCGCCGCGGAAGATGCCCGGGAACGCGAGCACGTTGTTGATCTGGTTTTTGTAGTCGCTGCGGCCGCTGCCCACGACCACCGCCCCAGCCTTCTGCGCCTCGTCCGGATGGATCTCCGGCACGGGGTTGGCCATCGGGAAGACGCACGCGCCCGGCGCCATGGAGGCGACCATCTCCGGCGTGACCACGCCCGGCGCGCTGACGCCGATGAACACGTCCGCGCCGCGCATCGCGTCGGCCAGGCTGCCGGTCAGATGGCGCGGGTTGGTCACATGGCTCATCTGCTCATGCGCGGGGTTCAGGCCCTCCATGCCCTCGCAGATGACGCCGAAGCGATCCACGAGCACCAGATCCGTCACCCCCAGGTTCAGCAGGTGCTTTCCGATGGCCACGCCCGCGCTGCCCGCGCCGTTGATGACCACGCGCACCTTGTCCATCTCCTTGTGCACGACCTTGAGCGCGTTGATGAGCGCGGCGGCGACGACGATGGCCGTGCCGTGCTGATCGTCGTGGAAGACGGGGATGTCGCAGATTTCCTTGAGCCTGCGCTCCACCTCGAAGCAGCGCGGCGCGGCGATGTCCTCCAGGTTGATGCCACCGAAGCTGCCGGAGATCAGGTAGATCGTGCGCACGAGCTCGTCCACGTCCTTGCTGCGGATGCAGATCGGGAACGCGTCCACGTCCGCGAACTCCTTGAACAGCACGCACTTGCCCTCCATGACGGGCATGCCGGCCTCCGGGCCGATGTCGCCCAGGCCGAGGATGGCGGTGCCGTCGGTGATGACGGCGACCATGTTCGCGCGGCGGGTCAGCTCATAGCTCTTGTTGTAATCGTCGCGGATGGCCAGGCACGGCTCGGCCACGCCCGGGGTATAGGCCAGGGACAGCTCCTCGCTGTTGGTGACGTGCGCGCGCGGGGCAATCTCCAGCTTGCCCTGCCACTCATAGTGCTTCTTGAGCGCTTCTTTCTTGATATCCATCAAACCTCTCCTTATGTGCAGACGGGTTGTCCTTTCAGGATGCGTTTATGATACGCGAATTGCCAGCAAAATGCAATCCCCGTCCGGCAGGAAAACCACATCAGCGGCGCGAATTTGAACATGTTATGAACGCTTGAGAGAGGAGCAATCCTTCATGAAACCCAGCAGAGAAAACGTCTTTGGCGTGCTGGCCCGGCTCGAGCAGGCCGGCGCCCTGCCCGAGAGCGGCGTCACCTCCGTCTTCCTGTCCGATCGGGAGGGAAGCCTTCGCCGTCATCCCACGCAGCTGGCCGTCCGCATCTCCGGCGACGCGGTGTTCGTGCACATTTCCCGCCTGCCCTTCGTCCGGCCCTACGTCTATTCCCGTCAGGCGCTGAGGGCTGCCGGGCGCTGAGCAGATTCGGTCGATATGGGAGCGAATGCGAACGAAGGGCCACTCCCTCCGGCTGCTGCGGCAGCCAACCTTCGGCGTTTCATCAGCCTGCATCGCCCACTGGGCGCGGCTGCTGAAACGTCGGCTGGAGCTGCTGAAAGCAATTCAGGCTCCCTCTTGAGGGAGCTGTCAGCGAAGCTGACTGAGGGAGTTCGTGCCCTTAAGCTCCCTTAAGCACGCTTTCCCGTCTCACAAAAATCGCGGATTCTCCGATGGGAGAACCCGCGATTTCATATTCTTTTATTCAGTCCGGCATCAGCCTGAAGTGCCCAAACGGGAACACCACCGCGCGAACATGGCCCTTGATCTCATTGCGGGCCAGCGGGCCGACCATCGCGGAGCGGCTGTCCTTGGAATTGTTGCGGTTGTCGCCCATGACGAAGTAGTGTCCCGGCGGCACGGTGTACGGGCCGAAGTAGGCCTCGTTGGGCGTCATGTCAAAGTCCTGCTCGATGTGCACGCCGTCCACGTACAATTCGCCCGCGCGCAGCTCGATCGTCTCGTCCGGCAGGCCGATCACGCGCTTGACGCGGTACATGCCGTCGCTGGTGTTGGGGTAATCGCAGATCACGATGTCAAAGCGCTCCGGATCGCCCAGCAGATAGTCGAACTTGGTGGCGATCATGTACTCGCCGTCGGTGAGCGTGTTGAGCATGGACGAGCCGTCCACGCGCACGGGCTCAAAGATGAACGTGCGCACGACGAACGCCAGCGCCGCCGCCACCACGAACACCATGATCCACTCAAAAATCTCGCGCTGCATCGACTTCTTCGGCTTTTCCTGCTGCTTGTCCTTCTTCGTCTTCTTTTCCTGATCCATGGGATAGAACCTCCCCTTATGCCTTAAAGTTCGTCAAACTCGTTTGTGCCGCGGATGGGCGTGTCGCTGTGCGCAAGGATCTTCTTCATGCGCTTCATGAAGTCCGCCCTGTCCATCATCACGATACGGCCGCAGCCGGAGCAGCGGATCTTGATGTCCGCGCCCACGCGGATCACCGTCCACCTGTCGCTGCCGCAGGGATGCGTCTTGCGCATCTGCACCAGATCGCCCAGCATCAGTTCATCCATTGCGTCCACCTTCGCTTCAAACACATTTCTGTATATTATAGCAGGCGCCGCCGCTTTTTTCAAGCGTTCGCCGCGCGCGTCCTCCGCCCGGGTGGTGATGACCTGATTATAGCGCAGCGCTCCTTGATTGTCAACTATATTTTCCATTATCCAAAATTTATTTGTCTTTGCATGCAAACGGCGCGCACACTGGCGCGCCATAAGGGCCATGTCCGTTTATCCGATGCGATGGATGCGCTCGCGAAGGCGCATCATCTTTTCGTCCGTGCTGTGGATGACGTCCGCGCATGCCTTGAGCTCGCGCATGATCTCCTCCGCGTCCTCGACCTCCTTCTTGTACTGCATGTCGTGGTCGAGCGTCGCCCAGAAGTCCATGGCGATCGTGCGGATCTGAATCTCGCAGCGCACGGGCCGCACCTCGTCGGAGAAGTACACCGGAATCTCCACGATCATGTGATAGCTGCGATAGCCGTTCTCCTTGGGATGCTTGATGTAGTCCTTGACGTTGATGATGCGCACGTCCTGCTGCCGGGCGAGCATGCGGGCGATCTCGTAGATATCGTCGATATAGGCGCACAGCACGCGGATGCCGGCGATATCCGACACCTGCTCGACCATGTTTTCCACCGTGATCTCGCTGCCGTTGCGCCGCAGCTTGCGGGCGATGGAGGACGGCTTTTTCAGGCGGCTCTCGATGAACTCGATGGGGTTGCGCCGGTAGCGCACCGCCAGATCCTTGGAGAGCACCTCCAGCTTGGTGCGCATCTCCAGTATCGCACAGTGATAGCGCATCATCGTCTCCTGATAGAGCGCCTCGTGCGTAAACAGATGCTCGGTATCCGACGGGATGATATCCATCTCGATGGCCGCCGGTCCGCGCAGTTCGTTGTTTCTCATGATTCCTTCCCTGTGATCTCCGGCTTACCATTTCACCAAATCGCAAGCCTGATTTCTATGCAATTATTATAGCATGCTCCGCGTGTCCTGTCTACGACCAGATTGTACGCATTCCTGCGGATTGCGCGCCAGTCAGTGTCTCTTTGACCATTTGGGACAGCGGGCGGATTTTTTCTTGCCAGATCGGGCAAAGTAGTGTATCATAAGAAGGCATCAGAATTTCAGAAAGAAGGTCGTCCTATGATCACCGCAGATATGTCCATCGCTTCCGTCATGAAGCTCGATCCGGAGGTTGCCCCGGTCTTCATGTCCTACGGCATGCACTGCCTCTACTGCCCGCACGCCTCCGCCGAGTCCATCGCCGAGGCCAGCCTGGTGCACGGCATCAACGCGGACGAGCTGGTGAAGGCGCTCAACGCGTTCTTCGACGCCAAGAAGAGCAAGTAATCCCGCCCAGGGCGCAGAGTGATCTCTGCGCTTTTTTATATGCCGGAAACGCATGATTTTGTTGAGAATGTCTTTTGCCTCCTCCCCCCTTTAAAATGATATCATTCTATATAGAATAATCGACCGAAGGGGAGGGTCCTGACGATGATGAACAACCGTCCGCAGCACAGCGGTCATTTCGGCGCCGCCATCCGCATGCCCGCCGCGTCCGCCGTTCCGGACGCCGAGCCCGTCTATCGCGCCGGCGACACGGTCATGCACCCGTCCGAGGGGGTATGCACGATCGCGGAGCTGCGCCGCACGGCGCTCAGCGGCATGCTTGAGCGCACCTATTATGTGCTCAAGCCCGCGACGCAGAAGGGCTCCGCCACCGTCTACATGCCTGTCGCCCGCGGCAACACGGTTCTGCGTCCGCTGCTCAGCGAGCAGGACATCCGCGCCCTGATCCGCCGGTCGGACGAATACGCCGGCCTGTGGATTGCGGACAGCAAGCAGCGCAAGGAGGCGTTCACCCACATCCTGTCCGAGGGCAATTACGCCAAAATCATCCGGATGATCGCCGAAATCCGCGAGCAGAGCGCCAAACGCGCGCTCGAGGGCAAGAAGCCCTGCGCCGCCGACGAGGCCATTCTCGCCGAGGCCGAGCGCCTGCTGCACCAGGAGTTCTCCTATGTGCTGCACATGTCCCCGGAGGAGACGGCGGCGTTCGTGTGCAGGGAGCTGGGCGTGCAGGGAAATTGATTTGCACAGGAATCGCTTCGCTCCCTGACTGCTTTTTCCGAATCGCTTCGCGAGATGGGAACGTTGGGGGATTTCATCCCCCAAACCCCTGGCCTGGGGACCAGTCCCCAGACCCCTTCTCCGCTTCGCGGCGGTTTCAAGCTGCATATCCGCTTTACGCAAAAGAGGCCGGAATCGTCCGGCCTCTTGTCGTTCAGATCAGGTTCAGGAGTCTTGCGCTCGCCAGCAGCATCAGCAGCAGGCTCAGGATCGCGCCGATAGGCGCGCTCACCTGAAAGGCGATGTGCTTCGTCTTATGCCGGAAGATCCGCATGGCGAGCCACGCGCCCACGCCGCCCAGCAGCCAGGTGCCGATGAGCAGCGTCCTTTCGGGAATGCGCCACGCGCCCCGGATCGCCCTGCGCTTATCCACACCGTAGAGCGCAAACACGATCACGTTGATCGCCGCCCATATGCCCCAGAGCAGCTTCAGCGTCATGCCTCGTCGCCCTGCACGGTCACATCGCCGTCATCCTGCGCAGCCTCTTCCGGCTCCGCGTCCCTCACCTCGTCGCCGAAGGAGGAGGACAGCTGGCGCGGGGCCAGCGCGGCCATGAACTCGATGCCCGTGATGGTCTCCTTCTCCAGCAGGATCTTGGCCAGCTCGTGCAGCTTCTCCTTGTTGTCGGTGAGGATCTGCAGCGCGCGCTCGTAGCAGTTCGCGATGATCTGCTTCACCTCCACGTCGATGCGCGCCGCCGTCTGATCGGAGCAGACGAGGTTCGCGTCGCCGGAGAGGTACTGGCCAGACTGGGTTTCCAGTGCCATCATGCCGAACGTGTCGCTCATGCCCAGGCGCGTGATCATCGCGCGGGCCAGCTTGGTGGCCTGCTCGATGTCGTTGCTCGCGCCGCTGGTGATGCGCCCGAAGATCAGTGCCTCCGCCGCGCGGCCGCCGCAGAAGGTGGTGATCTTGTCGAGGATCTGCTCGCGGGTCATCAGCAGGCGCTCCTCCTCGTCCACCTGCATGGTGTAGCCGAGCGCGCCGCTGGTGCGCGGCACGATGGTGATCTTCTGCACCGGCGCGGCGTTTTCCAGCTTCGCCGCCACCAGCGCGTGGCCGATCTCGTGATAGGACACGGTCAGCTTGTCGCGCTGGGAGACGACGGCGTTCTTGCGCTGATAGCCGGCGATGACGGTCTCGATCGCCTCCTCCAGGTCGCGCTGGGAGACGGTCTTGCGGCCCGCCTTGACGGCGGCAATCGCTCCCTCGTTGATGATGTTCGCCAGCTCCGCGCCGGAGCAGCCGCTCGTGGCGCGCGCAATCTGCGTGTAGTCGATGCCCGGATCAGTCTTGACTTCCTTGGCGTGCACGCGCAGGATGGCCTCGCGTCCGGCCAGGTCCGGCAGCTCCACCGGGATGCGGCGGTCAAAGCGGCCCGGGCGCAGCAGCGCCTTGTCCAGGATCTCCGGGCGGTTGGTCGCCGCCAGGATGACGACGCCCTTGCCCGCGTCAAAGCCGTCCAGTTCCGTCAGCAGCTGGTTG
>JAGBDL010000131.1 GCA_017937505.1 Clostridia bacterium
CCGGCGCAGTCTGCGCGGCCGGAGCAGCCTGCGGAGCCGGCGCGGCCTGTGCGGCGCGCGGCGCGCGCTCCTCCTGAGCCGGCTTTTCAGCGGCCTGAGGCGCGTCCTTCTTCTCTTCTTCCTTCTTTTCCTCTGCCGGCGGCACGTCGTCGGGCATCGTCCAGGCCTTGCTCTGCGCGCTCAGCGCCCTCTGCTGCTCCTCACGACGCTTCTCCTCGCGCTCCGCTTCCTCGCGCTGCACAAAACCGCTCTCGATCTTGCGCAGCTCGGCAAGCGTCTTCTCCGCCTGCGCGCGAACGCTTCCCACATCGCCAAGCAGCTTCGCCGCCCTGCGGCTCAGTTCCTTTGTTGCATCTTGAACCTTCATCTTGGACATTCTGCCCTTGCACCCCCGCAAATTGCGTCATTACGCTTCATATCTGTAAAGTATTGTTGTTGCCCTTCCCATGATGGCTCAGCCCTGCTGCGCCAGCGCGTACAGCTTGTCGCCAAGCGTTCCCCTGGCCGCCGCCGCGCAAATGCGGCCCGGCTTGCCGATGGCCAAGCCCAATCGTTCCGGCGCGGTTTCAAACAGCGGGGCGCCGTAGAACGCGCAGGAATCGCGGAATTTCTTCTTCGTGTTTTCCGAGGCTCCCGCGTCCAGAAGCACCACAGCCGCGCTGCCGGACGCAATCGCGCTCAGCACGCTGTCCGTCCCCAGCGTCAGCACGCCGGCGCGTCTGGCAATGCCCAGCATCGAGTAAAACGCATCGCGCTCAATCGGCATCGATTTCCTCCATCAGCTGGGCAAAGACCGCCTCGTCGATGCGGGTTTCCAGCGCCCGCTCAAGCTGACGCGCCTTGACCGCCCTCTCCAAGCATGCCTTCGATTTGCAAACATATGCGCCGCGGCCCGGCGCCTTGCCCACCCGATCGAAGCTGATCGCTCCCTCGGGAGACTTGACGACGCGCAGCAGGCTGCGCTTTTCCTTCATCTCGCGGCAGCCCACGCACATGCGCATGGGAATCTTGCGTGTTTTCATCCGCGCTCACCCCAAATCAGACGTCCAGGCTGTCCTCGGCGGCAGCTTCATCCTGCTCCAGCACCAGCTCGTCGACCTGGCTCTGGCTCTTGATGTCGATCTTCCAGCCGGTCAGGCGGGCCGCCAGGCGCGCGTTCTGACCTTCCTTGCCGATGGCCAGGGACAGCTGATTGTCCGGCACCACGACGCGGCACGCCTTCTCCTTCTCATTGACGAACACGCTCACGACGTGCGCCGGGTTGAGCGCGTTGGCGACGAACTCCGCCGGGTCGGCGGACCACTTGATGATGTCGATCTTCTCGCCGCGCAGCTCGGTGACCACGCGATCCACGCGCTGGCCGCGCGGGCCGACGCAGGAGCCGACCGGATCGATCATCGGATCGCTGGAGTAAACGGCCATCTTCGTGCGGGAGCCAGCCTCGCGCGCGATGGACTTGATCTGCACGATGCCGCTCTGAATCTCCGGCACCTCCAGCTCGAACAGGCGCTTGACCAGACCCGGATGGATGCGGCTGACGCTCACCTGCGGGCCGTACTTCGCGCCCGGGCGGGCCAGACGGCGGTCGGCGACGACCTCCAGCAGATACACCTTGAAGCGCTCGCCCGGCGTGTACACGTCGGCAGCCATCTGCTGGGAGGCCTCCAGCGCGCCCTCGGTCTTGCCCAGCTCCACGTACACGGTCTTGCTCTCCGGATCGACGCTGTGCACGATCGCGGTGAGGATCTCGTTCTCCTTCTCGATGAAGTCGTCGTAGATCTTGCCGCGCTCCGCCTCGCGGATCTTCTGCACGATCACCTGCTTGGCGGTCTGCGCGGCGACGCGGCGGAAGTTGTTCGGGGTCACCTCGACCTCGACGATGTCGCCCTCCTCATAGCTGGGCTGAATCTTGCGCGCGTCCTCGATGGAGATTTCGGCCGCCTCGTCGACGACCCACTCCTCGACCTGCTTGCGCGCGTACAGGCGCACCGCGCCGGTGACGCGATCCAGCTCCACGCGCACGTTCGCGTTGGACGGCGCAACGCCGTACTGCTTGTTGAAATTGTTCTTATAGGCGCTCTTCAGCGCTTCCTCGATGGCGGAGAAGAGCACCTCCTTGCCGATGTTCTTCTCCTTCGCCAGCTGCGCGACGGCCTCAATCATCTCTTTGTTTTCATTCTTGTCCATCATCTGACGCTTCTCCTTCCTCGTCGCCCATCTCGAGCGCCGCTTCATCGCCGAGATCCTCCTCGGTAATGACAATCACAGGTTTACACAGCGAGATTTCCCTGAGCGCAAAGCTCCTCTCCTCTTCGCCGATTCTCAATTTCACCTGGTCCCCGAAAAGGCCCAGCAGCTCGCCCTCAAAGCGGCGGCACCTGTCGATGGGGCGGTACAGATGCACCTCCACCAGATCGCCGACGTGCGCGTCGTAATCCTTCTGCTTTTTCAGAGGACGATCAATACCCGGCGAACATACCTCAAGGAAATCGTAATCCACGCGCTCCACCAAAGGCATCACGGCGCGGTGATACGTCTCACAGTCGCTCAAGGTAATTCCGTCGGGTTTGTCAATATAGATCCGCAGATACCGGCTTGCGCCTTCGCGCACAAGCTCGACGTCCACCAGCTCCACCTGCTGCTCCTGGGCAAGCCTGCGGCAGGCGGGCTCGACAACGCGGGTCAGATCGCTTTGTGCCATTCACACACTCCCACAAATAAGTCGCAGTCAACAGAAAGAGTGGGCATCTCTCCCACTCTTTCCATCCAAACTGCAGGCGCAGTACACTGCAAAAACAAATCCTATGTGGCTATTATATCACCGCTTTTTCAAAAATACAACCCTCTATATGCGTTTTATCAGCTATTCCGGCAAAATTCAGACAGATTCCGTTCGCAAACCGGTTCTCTCCGGCGCAAATCAGAAGGAAAACAGCGTCGTCTGGTTGGTTTCCGGCAGGCCGTTTAAGCAGCCCATCTCGCGCATCATGTCGATGATCGCCTGGGAGGCCTTTCCTCGGTTGCGCAGATCCTCCACGGAGATGAACGGGGACTGCTCCCTCGCCTCCACGATCGCCTGTGCCGCCGCCTCGCCCAGGCCCGGCAGCGCGTTGAACGGCACGCGGATGAGGGTATCGGAGACCACCTGGAATTTGGTCGCGTCGCTCTTTACAAGATCCACCGGCGCGAGGTGAATCCCGCGGCAAAGCATCTCGATGACCAGCTCCATGATGATCATCAGATCCTTGTCCTTCTGGCTCAGGTCCTTGCTGTTCTCCTCCATCTCCTTGTACCGGGCGCGGATGGACTCCAGCGACCCGCACAGGATGCTCGCGTCAAAGCCGTCCGCGCGCACGGTGTAATAGGCGCAGTAGTAGGCGGCCGGCCGGTACACCTTGTACCAGGCCACGCGCAGGGACATGGTGACGTAGGCCACGGCGTGCCCCTTGGGGAACATGTATTTGATCTTCTTGCACGAGTCGATGAACCACTGCGGCACGTTGTGGTCGATCATCGCCTGCTCCATCTCCGGCTTGAGGCCCTTGCCCTTGCGCACGAACTCCATCGTGTCAAACGCCATCTTCGGCTCCACGCCGTAGTCCATCAGCGCGTTCATGATGTCGTCACGGGTGCAGATGCACGAGGAGAACGGCGCGATGCCGTTTTTGACGATCTCCTGCGCGTTGCCGATCCACACATCCGTGCCGTGGGACAGGCCGGAGATACGAATGAGCTCGTCCATCGTCGTCGGCTTGGTCTCCTCCAGCATCTGGCGCACGAACTTGGTGCCGAATTCCGGCACGCCGTAGGTGCCCGTGTTGGAGCCGATCTGCTCCGGCGTGACGCCCAGCGCCTCGGTGGAGGAAAAGAGCGAGATGACCTTCGGGTCCGTCAGCGGAATCCGCTGCGCGTCCACGCCCGTCAGGTCCATCAGCATGCGGATCATCGTCGGATCGTCGTGGCCCAGAACGTCCAGCTTCACCAGCACGTCGTGCATGGAGCCGAAGTCGTAATGCGTCGTGATGACGGGGTTGCTCATGTCGTTGGCCGGGTGCTGAATCGCGACGAACTGCTGAATCTCGTATTCCTTGGGCAGCACGACCATGCCGGCCGGGTGCTGGCCCGTCGTGCGCTTGACGCCCACGCAGCCCAGCGCCAGGCGGTTCATCTCCGCCTCGGAGAGCGTCAGGTTCCGCTCCTCGCAGTATTTCTTCACATAGCCGTAGGCCGTCTTGTCCGCCAGCGTGCCGATCGTGCCCGCGCGGTAGCAGTACTGCTTGCCGAACAGCTCCTCGATGTACGCGTGCGCGCGCGGCTGATACACGCCCGAGAAGTTCAGGTCGATATCCGGCACCTTGTCGCCCTTGAAGCCCAGGAAGACCTCGAACGGGATCTCGAAGCCGTCGCGGAAGAGCGGCTCGCCGCAGTTGGGGCAGTTCATCGGCGGCAGGTCGGGGCCGGTCTTGTACTTCTGCTTGTCCACGTCGAACGTATACCACTTGCACTTCTCGCAGCGGTAGTGCGGCGGCAGCGCGTTGACCTCGGAAATGCCGACCAGGTGCGCGACGTACGAGGAGCCGACGCTTCCTCGCGAGCCGACCAGATAGCCGTCCGCGTTGGACTTTTTCACCAGCTTTTCGGCGATGTTGTACAGCGTACCGTAGCCGTAGCCCAGGATGGACTTGAGCTCCTTCTCCTTGCGCGCGACGACGATCTCCGGCGGGTTGTCGCCGAAGTGCTCTCGTATCTTCTCCTCGCAGAGGTTGCGGATGTTGTCCGCCGCGTCCGGCCAGTACGGCTGGAACGTCTCCTTGCCCTCCGGGTGCTTGGGATACAGGCCCACGTCGCCGATGCGCGCGGCGATTTTGGCCGGGTTGTCGATGACGACCTCCTCCGCCTTCGCCTTGCCCAGATAGGCGAACTCGTCGAGCATCTCCTGCGTGGTCTTGAAATACAGCGGCGGCTGGTTGTCCGCGTCCTTGAAGCCGTAGGCCGCCTGGATGATCGCGCGGAACTTCGCGTCCTTCGGATCCAGGAAGTGCACGTCGCCCGTTGCCACGACAGGGATGCCCAGCTCCTCGCCAAGCCAGACGATCTTGCGGTTGAAGTCGCGCAGCTGCTCCTCGTCCTCGGCCATGCCCTCGCGCAGCATGAACTCGTTGTTGCCGATGGGCTGAATCTCCAGATAATCGTAGAACCGCGCGATGCGCTTGAGCTCCGTGTCGTTTTTACCGTCCACCACGGCGCGGAACAGCTCACCCGCCTCGCACGCGGAGCCCACGATGATGCCCTTGCGGTACTTCTGCAGGATCTCGCGCGGCGTGTGCGGCCTGCGGCTGAAGTAGTTGAGATGGCCCTCGGAGACGATCTTGTTGATGTTGGTGATGCCGTCCTGCTCGCAGGCCAGCAGAATGATGTGGTACGAGTCGCCGATTGCGCCGCCGGTCAGTGCGCCGTTGATGTCACACAGGCGCTCCACGCCCTTTTCCAGCGCGGTATCCAGCATGCGGTTGAGCATGTGCGCCGTCGCGCGCGCGTCGTGTACGGCGCGGTGGGCGTTCTTGAGGCTGATGCCCAGCGACTTGCAGACCGCACCGAGACGATGGCTCTTGAGGCTGGGATACATGCGCCGGGAGAACTCGAGCGTGTCGATCACCGGCATGTGAATCTCGATGCCCAGGCGGGCGCATTCCTCTGTGAGGAACGAGTAATCGAACTTGGCGTTGTGCGCGGCAAACGCCGCGTCGCCGATGAATTCCAGCAGCGCCGGGATCTCGGTCTCCGCCGTGCCGGCGTCTGCGACCATCGCGTCGCTGATACCCGTCAGCTCGGTCACCTCTGCCGGGATCGGCTCCTGCGGGTTGACGAAGCGCGAATACTCCTCCACGACCTGTCCGTTGCGGATGCGCACCGCGCCGATCTCCATGATGCGGTTCTTGCGCGGGTTGAGGCCCGTCGTCTCGAAGTCCACCACGACGATGTCGTCGTGCAGCCGGCGCTCGTCGCCGTCCTTGACGACGGTCGTCACGTCGGTCAGGTAGGCCTCCACGCCCGGAATCAACTTGATCTTGTTCTTCTTTGCCGCGCCAAACGCCTCCGGGAATGCCTGCACCACGCCGTGGTCGGTGATGGCCACCGCCGGATGGCCCCACTGCGCCGCGCGCTTGATGAGGTCGGAGGCGGAGGACACGCCGTCCTTTTCGCTCATGTTAGTGTGCATGTGCAGCTCGATGCGCTTGCGCTCGGCGGTGTCCTTGCGCTCGGGCTTTTCGCGCGCATCAATGTCCAGAACCATCATGACGAGGCCCTTTTCAAAGCTGTCCATCTTCACATCGCCGCGCACGGCAAACCACTTGCCCGGCTTCACGGCGTCAATGATGTCGCTGACCGCCTTCTTCTCCTCCTCCGTCGGCGGGCGCTCGTCATCTTCCGCGGCTCCGCCAAAGCGGCCCTTGCGCGGCTTGTAGCGCAGAAACGCCTTGCACTTGATGGTGTTGGTATAGTCCGTGATGGCGAAGGACAGCAGCTGCATCTCGCCGCCCTTGAGCTCACGCGTCTCCGCCGTGAGCACCTCGCCGCAGATGACGATCTTGCTGGCCTCCTCAGTCAGCTCGGCAATCTCCATGGGCTCCGCCGTGATCGGGCGGCCGAGAATGGCCTTGGGCTTTTCCTTCGCCGCCTGCTGCTCGCGGGCGACGACCTGCTCCTTTTGCTCCTTGATCATCTCGGCGACGGCCTGCTCGTCCTCCTGCTTTCTCCTGCGGCGGATCTCCTCAAGCTGCTCCTCGCGCAGCTTGATCGCCTGGAAGACGACGTGCACGTCCGCGACGAACACGTTTTTGACCAGCTGCTGGATATACGCGTCCACGCCGGCCTGTGCGAGGAATTTGGGCGCGATGTCCTGCGGCACGAGGATGGAGAGCACGTTGCCCTTGCATTCAAACTTCGCGTCCTGCATGAGCGGCGCGCCGGAGGGATGGCGGCGCCGGACGCAGCGCAGGATGAACGCCGAGTATTTCATGGGATCGGAAAGAAAGTCCTCCGCCAGCTGCGGGGACTTGACGATCAGCGACACGTGCATCGGGGCAAAGTTGCGCCTCAGCGCCCGCTGCAGGGCCAGAAACGGCCGCTCCTCCACGAGGATATCGCTGGAAAAATAGACGGTGATCTCCTCGCCGCTGCGGCTGGCCGTCACGCGGTCCAGCGTCAGGTGGCCCTTGAGATCAGCCGCCGCGCCCTCCAGCAGGCCTTCCCATTGTTCAGACATGATCTCTCTCCTGTGCCCAAAAGGCGGACGGCCAAAACCGTCCGCCGCTGAGATATGTTGAAGTACGACAGGGTACGCCGGGCTGCCGCCCGGGCCTGCCTGAGGGACAATGATCCAGGGAACTCGCATAGTCGCGGCATGCTGCCGCTCCTTGCGATTCCCGACACTCCGCCTGCCTGTTTCCCGCACGGCGGGCGGCAGGCTTCGGTCCCCTCAGACTCCCTTCTTCGCTTCGCGCGGTTCAGCCGAGCATGGCCCTGATCTCGCCGACGAGGATCTCCGCCAGATCGCCCGTGACCTTGCGCGGCGCTTCGCCCTTCTTGATCAGCAATCCCGCGCCGTTTCCGCCGCCGCAGATGCCGATATCGGCCTCGCGCGCCTCGCCCGGGCCGTTGACCACACAGCCCATGACCGCCACCTTGAAGGGCACCTTCACGCCCGCAAGCTCCCGCTGCACGCGGGCCATGATCCCGCCCACGTCGATGCAGGTGCGCCCGCAGGTCGGGCAGGAGACGTACTGCACGCAGTCCTTGCGCAGTCCGCAGTCCTGCAGGATCTCGATGCCCGCCGGCGGCTCCAGGCACGGGTCGCCCGTCAGCGAGACGCGGATGGTGTCGCCAATGCCGTCAAGCAGCAGCGCGCCGATGCCTATCGCGCTCTTGATTTTTCCCTGCTCCGGCAGGCCCGCCTCGGTCACGCCCAGGTGCAGCGGATAGTCGCACTGCGCGCTGGCCAGGCGGTACGCCGCGACGGTATCCGGCACGTTGCTCGCCTTCATGGAGAGCACCATGTCGTAAAACCCGCAATTTTCCAGCATCCGCGCATGATTCAGCGCGCTCTCCACCATGCCCTGCGGGGTCGGCCCGCCGTATTTGGCCAGGATGTCCTTCTCCACCGAGCCGGAGTTCACGCCGATGCGCACCGGAATATGGTGCGCCTTCACGCAGTCCGCCAGGATGCGCACGTTCTTTTCCCCGCCGATGTTGCCGGGGTTGATGCGCAGCTTGTGAATGCCGTTTTCCACGGCCGCCAGCGCCAGCTTGTGGTCGAAGTGAATATCCGCCACCAGCGGCACTGGACTGCCGTCCACCAGCGCGCGCACGGCCCTGGCGCAATCCTCGTTGTACACGGAGACGCGCACAATGTCCGCGCCCGCGATCGCCAGCGCGCGGATCTGGGAGAGCGTCGCCTCCACGTCCGCCGTATCAGTATTGGTCATCGACTGCACGGAAACCGGCGCACCGCCGCCAATGGCGACATGGCCCGCCTTCACCTGTCTGGTCAGCTTTGCCATCGTATGTGTTCCTCCCTCAAACTACCGGACAAAAATCTGCATGATGTCCTTGTACGTCAGCGCGACCATCAGCGCCATCAGCAGGATGAAGCCCGCGCCGTGAATCGCGCCCTCCAGCTCGCGCCTGACGGGCTTTCTGCGCACGGCCTCCACCAGCAGAAACAGCAGGCGGCTGCCGTCCAGGCCCGGGATCGGCATCAGGTTCATCACGCCCAGGTTGACGCTGATGAGCGCCAGCAGCTCGAGATAGATATCGATGCCGCCCTGCTGCGTGACCTCCTGGATCACGTACACCGTGCCCACCGGGCCGGTCACGTCGCTGACGCCCTCGCCCTTGAACACCAGGTTTTTGAGCGTCTGCACGATCAGGCGCACGCTCTCCACGTTATAGCTCACCGAGAAGGGGATGCTTTGCAGCAGCGGCACGCGCACGCGCTCCTGCGCGAACGTGAAGCCCACGCGATAGCGCGCAACCTCCTCGTCGTAGAACGGCGCGATGACCACGTCCAGCTCCTCGCCGCCGCGGCGCACATGCAGCGTCACGTTCTCGCCCGCGCTGCCCGAAATCTCCGTCAGCACGGTATTGACATCCGTCACGTCCACGCCGTTGACCGCCAGCAGCGTATCGCCGGCCATGAGGCCCGCTTCGGCCGCATGAGGCTCCACCTCGCCCACGCGCGGTACCGTCGTCGTAAGGCCCAGCGCGCTCATGTAGAGCACGATCACCAGCAGCGCGACCGCGAAGTTCATCAGCGGGCCGCTGGCCACCGTCAGCATCCGCTTCCAGACGGCCTGGTTGTTGAACGCGCGCGGGTCGCTGTCCTCCTCGTCCTCGCCGTAGAACTGGCAGAAGCCGCCGATGGGCAGCAGGCGGATGGAAAACTGTGTGCCGCGTCTGCTCTTCCATTTGGCGAGCAGCGGGCCCATGCCCATGGCAAACTCCTGCACCTCGATGCCGCATGCGCGCGCCGCCCAGAAGTGGCCGGCCTCATGCGCGATGATCAGCACGCCCAGCAGCAGGATCGCCAGTACAACATACACGGAAATAATCTCTCCTTCAACCGTCAAACCGCGAACCGGCTCGTTCCAAGCAGCGCCTGCGCCTTTGCGCGCGCCATGCGGTCGCTTTCAAACACCTGCTCCAGCGTCGCGTGATGGATCACCGGCACGGCGTGCATCGTCTCCTCGACGAGCTGCGCGATCTGTCCAAAGCGGATGCGATCGTGCAGGAACGCGTCCACGGCGATCTCGTTGGCGCCGTTGAGAATCGCGCTCATCGTGCCGCCCGCACGAAGCGCCTCGTACGCCAGGCCCAGGCCCGGGAAACGCACAAGGTCCGGCTGCTCAAAGGTCAGCGCCTTCATCTGCGCAAAGTCAAGCCGCGCGCCGCCGGTGGTCAGCCGCTCCGGCCAGCTCATCGCGTAGAGAATTGGCAGGCGCATGTCCGGCGTGCCCAGCTGCGCCATCACCGCGCCGTCCTCAAACTCGACCATAGAGTGTATGACGCTCTGCGGATGGATCAGCACGTCGATCTTCTCCGCCGGCATGTCAAACAGCCAGCGCGCCTCAATGACCTCCAGCGCCTTGTTCATCATGGATGCCGAATCGATGGTGATCTTGCGGCCCATGCTCCAGTTGGGGTGCTTGAGCGCCTGCTCCTTCGTCGCCAGCAGGATATCCTCCTTTTTCCAGGTGCGGAACGGGCCGCCGCTGGCCGTGAGGATCAGCCGTTCGGGCTTGTTCGGCCCCGCGCCCTGCAGGCACTGGAAGATCGCGCTGTGCTCGCTGTCCACGGGCAGCAGCGGATGCCCGGCCTTTTTGGCGGCCTCGGTCACCAGCTCGCCGCCGGCAACCAGAGGCTCCTTGTTCGCCAGCAGCACGCGCTTGCCGCACCGCAGGCTCTCCATCACCGCCGCCAGGCCCGCGATGCCCACCACGGACACCAGCACATCGTCCGCGTCGCACGCGCGCACCACGTCCAGCAGCACGTTCTCGCCGAACATCCACTGACAGGCATGCCGAATGTCCGCCGGTATCTCCTTCGGCTCCACCGTCAGCGCCGCAATCTGCGGATGAAACGCACGAACCTGTTCAAACAGCTTTTCCGCGGAAGAATGGGCGACGATCGCCGTGACCGCAAAGCGGTCGCTGTGGCGCGCGGCGACGTCCAGCGCCTGCGTGCCGATGGAGCCCGTCGAGCCCAGAATAGCCAATTTACGCATATGATCCCTCTTTACAATACAAGCGTGTAGCAGTACATCACGATCAGGGCGAAGATCACGCTGTCAAACCGATCCATCACGCCGCCATGGCCTGGGAACAGCTTGCCGTAGTCCTTGATGCCGCTGTGCCGCTTGAGCAGCGAGGCCGTCAGATCGCCGACCTGACCGGCCACCGAGCCGATCACGCCCAGCAGAATCGCCGCCGGAATGCCCGGCATCGGCGTGTTCAGCACATGCACAAAGAACGCGCGCACCAGCAGCGCAAACAGAATGCCGCCCAGCAGGCCGGACACCGCGCCCTCGACCGTTTTCTTCGGGCTGACGGACGGGCACAGCTTGTGCCGGCCAAGCCTTCTCCCGCCAAGGTAAGCCAATGCGTCGCATCCATAGGCAATGCCGAACGCCATGGTGATCAGTGCAATGCCCGGCACGCGGCCGTAGGTCGTGTTCAGCATCATCATGAACATCGAGAACGGCAACAGGCAGGTGAACAGCGGATAGACGGACGCAGCCGCATCCGGGAACGTCGGTCTCCTGTTCAGCAGCATGCCGAGCATCGAAATGCCCATCGCGGCCACCACCAGCAGCAGCGGATCGAGCACACCCATAAAGCGGCTGAGCGGCCACATGGCCGCAGCCGCCGCATAGCCGCCCCAGGTACAGACCTGATAGCCCGCCGCCCGCAGCGCCTTGTAGCACTCGTCAAGCGCGATCAGCGTCAGCACCACGATCAGCAGCTCGGCAAACCAGCCGCGCACGACCAGCGCAAAAATCAGCAGTGGCACGCCCACCAGCGCCGTCAGGATGCGTGTCTTCATACAAAACCCTCTTTTCTGGTTTATACGCCGCCAAACCGGCGGTTCCGCCGGGTATAGGCGAGCAGCGCTTCATCATAAGCATGCCGGTCAAAGTCCGGCCAGAGCACGTCCGTCTGATAGAATTCTGCGTAAGCCAGCTGATAGAGCAGGAAGTTGCTCAGACGCATCTCGCCGCTGGTGCGGATGAGGAAATCCACCTCGGGCAGCCCGGCGGTGTAGAGCTCGGAGGCAAACCTGTCCATGTCGATGTCCTCCGGATTGATCTCCCCGTCCTTCACCTTCTGCGCCAGCACGCGCGCCGCATGCACGATCTCCTGGCGGCCGCCGTAGTTGAGCGCGATGTTCAGCTTCAGGCCCGTGTTGTCCTTCGTCTTCTCCATGGCGGCATACAGCGCCTGCTGCTGCCGCTCCAGTCCCTTGGGCATATCGCTGATATCGCCCAGGATGCGGATACGCACGTGCTCGCGGTGCAGCTCGTCCAGCTCCCTGGTGAAGTATTCCAGCAGCAGCCCCATCAGCGCGCCGACCTCCTCGGCGGAGCGCTTCCAGTTCTCGGTGGAGAACGCGTAGATGGTCAGGGCCTCGATGCCCAGGTGATCCGAATGCCGGATGATCTCGCGCAGCGCCTCCACGCCCGCCTTGTGGCCGAAGGAGCGCGGCATGCCGCGCTTCTGCGCCCAGCGGCCGTTGCCATCCATGATGATGGCGACATGGCGCGGCAGCAGCTCCCGGTCAAGCTCAACGCTCTCCATCTCATCCTTGCCAAACAAAGCCATACTATCCCTGCTTTCATGCGCCGCAGCGCCGTCATATCCGGCCTCTCCCGGCCGCCTGTATAGAATTCCTGATGCCATAAAGAACGGGATTCGCGGAGCGCCGCCCCGACGAATCCCGCTTGAGTATACGTTTTCCCTCAACCGATTTCCTGCTGACCGTCTGCAATGGGGTCAAGGAATCTGGCGACGGTCAGTCGCTCGCCGTCATCAGATGCATAGACCACGCGCAGCACGCCCCGCGTCTCATCAGCCCGCTTCGGCGCGCGCGTCTGGGTGACGCTCGCCGAAACGCCCTCCGCCTTGAGCACATCCAGCGCGCAATCAAGCGGAAGGCCCAGAAGGTCGTCCCTCATTTGACGTCCATGATCTCCTTTTCCTTCTCGGCGGTGATCTTATCGATGTCCTTGATGTTCGCGTCCGTCAGCTTCTGAATGGCTTCCTCGGCGCGCTTCTGGTCGTCCTCGGTGATCTCGCTGTTCTTCTTCATCTTCTTCACCTGCTCGACGGCGTCGCGGCGGATGGAGCGAACGGCGACCTTGCTCTCCTCGGCGGTCTTGCGCACCAGCTTGGTCAGCTCCTTGCGGCGCTCCTCCGTGAGCTCCGGCAGCATCAGGCGGATAACCTTGCCGTCGTTGGACGGGGTCAGGCCCAAATCGCTGGCGAGAATGGCCTTGGAGATGTCCTTGACCATCTTCGCGTCCCACGGGTTGATCTGCAGAACGCGCGGTTCCGGCGCGGAGATGTTGGCCACGCTCTTGAGCGGGGTCGGCGTGCCATAGTAATCGACCGTAATGCGGTCCAGCAGCTGCGGATTGGCGCGGCCGGCGCGAATCGCCATCAGATCGGCGCGCAGCACGTCCTTGGTCTTCTCCATCTTGATCTTGGCATTATCCTGAATCTTCTTAGTGGGCATATTCGCAGCCTCCTCGAATCTGATTTGTTGTCTTCTATTTTACCCTACACGCATGCCTTTGGCAAGCGTTTTTGCGTATTTCGCACAAACCAGCGGGCGGTGCACACACCTACCTCCAAATAGCTTTGTAAAGCGCGCAATGTCCTTTCACGAAAAAAGCCGGAGAACGCTGGCTCTCCGGCTTTGCTTCATGTCTTGCAGGGTTACGGATGCACGTCGGTGCCCATCGGATCGCCCTGGATGACGCGCAGAATGTTCTCCGGGTCGTCCAGGCCGAACACGCGGATGGACGGCACCTTGTTCTCGCGGCAGATGGTGATCGCGGCCGCGTCCATGACCTTCAGGTCGCGCTCCTGGACCTCGCCATAGGTGAGATCCTTGAGCAGCTTCGCGTCCGGGTTGACGCGCGGATCGCTGTCATACACGCCGTCCACGTTTTTGGCCAGCAGGATGGCGTCCGCGCCGATCTCGACGGCGCGCAGCGCGGCGGCGGTGTCCGTGGAGAAGAACGGGTTGCCGGTGCCGCAGGCGAAGATGACCACGCGGCCCTTCTCCAGATGGCGCACGGCGCGGCGATAGGTGTACGGCTCGCAGAAGCGGTTCATCTCCACGGCGGACATCACGCGGGTCGGAATGTCCAGACGCTCGATGGCGTCCTGCATGGCGATGGAGTTGATCGCCGTGCCCAGCATGCCCATGTGATCCGCGTTGATCGCGGTCATCTTGGCCGCGGGGCCCTGACGGCCGCGCCAGATGTTGCCCGCGCCGATGACGATGGCGATCTCCGTGCCCGTCTCGTGCAGGCGGCCGATCACGCCGGCGACGCGGTCGATCTGCTCAAAATCAAAGAGTCTGCCGTGGTCGCCCAGGGCCTCGCCGCTGAGCTTGATGAGTACGCGCTTGTACTGTGCCATACCTTCCATCCTTTCTGGCGGGCAGGCCCGCCGCACGGTTTTGCGCAATTCCATGCGCCTAGAAAAAGGACATGCACGGGAGCATGTCCTTTGTTGTTGAAGATTACTTCTTCATCTTCGCCTGCTCGGCAGCGATGTCAGCGGCCAGATCGTTGACGCGCTTCTCGATGCCCTCGCCGCGCTCGAAGCGGACAAAGCGGACGACGTCGCACTTGCCGTTCAGCATCTTCTTGACGCTGATGTCCGGATCCTTGACGAACGGCTGCTCCAGGAGGCAGACCTCCTTGTAGTACTTCTCGATGCGGCCCTCGACCATGCGCTCGACGATCTTCGCCGGCTTGCCCTCGTTCAGGGCCTGCTGGGTCAGCACCTCGCGCTCCTTGGCCAGGTTGTCGCTGGGCACCTCATCGCGGCGCACATACTGCGGGTTCGCGGCGGCAATGTGCATAACCAGGTCGTGGCTCATGGTCTTGACCTCGTCGGTCACCTCATCGGCAGCAAGCTCGACCATCACGCCGATGCGGCCGCCCATGTGGCTGTAGGTGTCGACCATGCCGTTCTTCGCCTCAAAGCGGGCGAAGCGGCGCAGGGAGATCTTCTCGCCGATGGCCGCGGTGGCCTCGCCGATCAGGTCGTTGACGGTCCTGGTCTCGTCGGCATAGAACGGCTGAGCGAGCATCTCCTCGACAGTCGCCGGCGCCTTCACCACGATGTGCTTGGCGTAGTCGCGGCACAGCGCCTTGAAGTTGTCGGTGTTGGCCACGAAGTCGGTCTCGCAGTTGATCTCAACCACGACGCCCACGTTGCCCTCGACGTAGCAGTCGACCATGCCCTCGGCAGCGATGCGGCCGGCCTTCTTGGCGGCGGCAGCAAGGCCCTTCTCGCGCAGGAAGTCAATCGCCTTGTCCATATCGCCGTCGCAGTTCACGAGGGCCTTCTTGCAGTCCATCATGCCGGCGCCGGTGCGCTCGCGCAGCTCCTTCACCAGAGCGGAAGTAATGGTAGCCATAACGGATTCCTCCAGATTCTGTTTTGTCGTCGGAGGCAGGCGTCTTACGCCTGAACCTC
>JAGBDL010000132.1 GCA_017937505.1 Clostridia bacterium
CCGGACGCTCCGGACGTACCGGACGCTCCGTCCGCGCCGGACGGCTGTCCCTGCGCTCCGGGCGCGGGCCGCCGAAGGCCGGCTTCTCGCCATACGGGCGCTGCGGACGATCCTCGTAAGGCTTCTTTTCTCCATATTCGCGGCGCTCACCGTAGGGCTGTCTTTCGCCGTATTCACGGCGTTCTCCGTAGGGCTTCCTCTCGCCGTATTCCCGGCGCTCCCCGTAGGGCTTCCTCTCGCCGTAGCTCTTCTTTTCACCGTAGCGGCGCTCCGGCTCTGCGGCGCGGCCGCCGTCGCGCGCCGGGCGGCGGGTCAGCTCGTCATCGCGCCAGTCGTCGCGCTTGCTCTGGGGCTTCTTGGTAAAGCTGTCATAGTATGCCATCGTCGTATCCTTCTTTCGGTTTTCTCTTCATCCCCGTCGTGGGCAGGGAACCTCATCCGGCCCTGCGGGCCACCGTCCCCAGAGGGGAAGGCTTATAGAGTTTTGGAGCGCTGCTTGATCTCGTCTGCCTTGCCGCAGCAGGCCTTGCCCTCCGGGCACGCGCCCCGCAGGCACGCGGGGCCGGCGTCCTGAAACAGCGCGGGCGCGGCCTTGCGGCACGCCGCCAGCATCTGCCAGGCCATCTCGCGGATCTCCCACTGCGCGCGGTTGCAGCAGCGCAGCTCGAAAAAGTGCATCAGCTCGCGCGCGTTCATGGTCATCACCAGGCGCGTCGCCGCCGCGTTGGGCAGCACGAAGCGCGCGTCCTGGTTCGCGGCCTCTTTTGCCCCGCCCAGTTTTTCCTGCCATTGGCAATACCATGCATGCATCGTGTCCATCTGGCGGATAAACTCAGCCTCCTCCTGCGCGCCCAGCGCGCTGATGGACGGGGGAATCACGTAGTCAAACCCGTCCGCCATGGAAACGTAGCGCTGGCTCTGCACGGAGAAGCTGGCGATGCGGTGCCGCGTCAGCTGCGCGAGCAGCGCGCGGGACACGCCCTCCACCGCGAACGTAAAGCTCGCGTGCTCCGTCACGGACAGGTGGCCGCGCGCCATCACGCCCGCGATATACTTCTGCTGATCCGTGGTCTCCACGCGCTCGCGCAGCGCGTCCAGATCCGCCTGCGCGTAGCACAGCCGCGCGCCCAGCGCCACCACCTCGTCCGGGTCGGGCGTCGCGCGCAGCAGCATCACCTTCAGGTTTGCTTTTGCCATACATCCTCCGTGCGCGTGAGCGCAAGCTTCATCAGTTCATCCAGCCGCGCCGTCTGGCCGGACAGGTACAGATAGCCCCACAGGGCCTCCAGCGCCGTCGCGTGCGCGTAGTCCGCCGGATCGGCGTGCCGAGGCGCGGCGTGCTTGGCCTGGCTGTTGCGGCCGCGGCGCGCAATGTCCGCCTCCTCTAGCGTCAGCTCCGGCTCAATGCGCTCGAGCATCCGCGCCTGCGCGCCCGCGCTGACCATGCGCACCGCCTGCCGGTGCATCCTGCCCACGGCCATGCCCCGGGACAGAAGCATGCTGCGCACATACAGGTCGTGCACCGTATCGCCGACGTACGCCATCTGCAGCGGATTGAGCCCGCGGATGTCGGCCGGGGCAAAGGCGTCGTGCGCTGAATTCAGTTCTTCCTTGAGCAAAAGGTCACTCCCTTTGGGATTTACATCGCTTCAAAACGGCGCATACCACCATTTTGCTAGGCTACAGTATATCACCAAAGCAAAAAAAAGGGAAGTCCTTCATAAGCAAAAGGGAGCGAAAGCTAACTAAGATATTTTGAAGATAGCCATCTTCAGGGGAAGCGCGCTGCGCTGGGCCCAGAGGGATGAGGGGGGATTTCGATTACCTCGCGAAATAGTCGTGGACGGAGATCGCTCCTTTTCGCTCGGGACATTCCGCCAGCCTGTTTCCGCCACAGGCGGCGGC
>JAGBDL010000133.1 GCA_017937505.1 Clostridia bacterium
ATTGAATCCTGAAGTCTCCTTCAAGTTCAAAACTCATTTACGAATTGACTGTCTTTTCATTAACATGACTCGTGAAAATCATGTTCGCGTTCTTCTTGATTCTGTATCGTTTTCAAGGATCATGCCGCCCTCGCAGGCCCTTTCGTGAGGTGCCTCGCTCGCGGCGACTTGATGTATTATACACGCCTTGACGATCCTTGTCAACACCTTTTTTCATTTTTTTCGTTTTTCTCTTCTTTCTTTTTACAGGCGTTCGGGACGTCATGCCTCAGCAATGGCTGTCTTTGCATGCGGCTTGCCCCGATGCATCCAGTGTGCTATAATACGTTATAGCCTGCGGCGGGCACTTTGGGTTGTGCAGCCGCTTGTGAAGGGAGTTTTCCTATTTGACAACCAAGCAAATATGGGCATTTGCCCTTGCCTTGTGGATGACGTTCTCCTCCTGTTCCTCCGCTTTTGCGCAGACCTTCGGGCCCGTGTCATCATATGACGAGTTGAGGAGTGCGGTTGCATCTGCGCAAAACGGCGATACCATTCTTTTGGCCGGCGAGATTTCTGCCGTCAGCAATGAGCCGTTGTCCACCTCTGCGTTCATCCATCTCAAATCCGAAACCGGCGCGGTTGTGCGCGGCCTTCATCTGCAGGATGCCGCCCTTGCCCTTACAGGGATTGCCCTGGAAGATGGGCTGATCGTAAACGGCACCTCTCAAATCAGCCTCGGCAGCGGCGTCACCGTCTCGGGTTCCGATGGCAGCGCCGCGCTTTCCTTTTCAGGCAACGGCGCGCTGATCGTCGAGCGCGGCTGTGAGATTGAAGGCGGCTCGGGCGCGGCCGGCATCTCGATCCGCCATGACGGCGGCGAGTTTTACAGCAGCATTGAGGGCCGCGTGACAGGCGGCGACGGCAGCAGCGGCGGCGCAGGCATGATCGTCTCCCCGCTCAAAGAAGGCGGCGCGGTCATGATCACCGGCTCCATCAAGGGCGGCACCGGCACATCGGTCGGCGGCCATGCGCTGAATCTCTATGACCTCAGCGGCAACGCCTACATCACCATCGGCGGCACGCTTCAGGGCGGCGACGGCACCATCGGCGGCGACGGAATTCAGCTCGTCTCCGCGAGCGACAACGTGAGCGTCGGCATCAGCGGGCAGGTCAAGGGCGGCCAGGGCGAAAGCTACGGCGGAAACGCGCTGATCCTGATGAGCGCCGAGGGCGCTTCCTCTGTCAATCTGTCCGGCCACTTTTCCGGAGGCGATGCGATCGGTGACGGCGCGCAGCCCGGCACCTCGCTGAATCTTGTCGGCGATTCCGCCTCACTCCGCGCCCGCATCGACAACTGCATTCTTGAAGACGGCAAGCAGCTGCGCCCCGCCTCCGAGCCGCAGCCCACGCCCGATGTCACGCCGCTGCCGGAAATCACCGGCGAGCCCGTCCAGCCCGTTGAGACAACCCCGTCCGAAGCCGTCGATGAGCCCGTACCCGGATCCTCTGACGCATCTCAGCCCGATGAGCTTCTTCCCGAAACTCCGCCCGAAGCGCCAGCGGATGATGTGAACAAGGATACCGATGATTCGGCAAAGCCGGTCGAGCCCGAGGCGCCGTCTTCCGATGAAGCGACGCCCGGCGAGGCAGTTGCCAATTAAGCCCGCATGACAAAACGTCCAGCAGCGCAAGCCGTTGGACGTTTTTTGCATGTGTACCGGGAATCTCCCGTGCCTGTCACGCGGCAAATCCGTTATTCGTCGATGCCAAACGCGTAGATCGTCGTGGTGTCGTACTTCTCCCCCGGACGCAGCACCGTCGTGCCGGTGAACTGCGGGTTGTTCGGGGAATCCGGGAAATGCTGGGTTTCCAGGCACAGTCCGGAGTACTTGCCAAAGTGCACGCCGCCCTTGCCGCCGGGGACATCGGTCTGGCAGGCGGAATAGAACTGCACGCCCGGCTGATCCGTGATGACCTCCATCGTGCGTCCGCTGTTCGGATCGACCATGTACGCCGCAGTGCCGAAGGCCTCGCCCTTGCGCAGCACGAAGTTGTGATCATAGCCGCCGGCATACTTCATCTGCGGGCAGTTCTCCAACTCGTCCAGGCCCACGCCCAGCAGCAGGCCGCCCCGCAGATCGAACGGCGTGCCCGCAACAGCCATGTAATCGCCGGTCGGAATCAGGCCGCTGTCGATCACCGGGGTGATCGCGTCCGCATCAATGTGCAGCACCTGGTCGCGGATGGTGCCATGGTCATAGCCCGCAAGGTTGAAGTAGGTATGGTTGGTCAGGTTGCAGTGGGTCGTCTTGTCCGTGGTCGCCTCATAGCGGATGCCGAGGTGGTTGTCCTCGCTCCAGCTGTAGGTGACGGTCACATCGAGCGTACCCGGGTAGTTCTCCTCGCCATCCGGGCTGACGCAGTGCAGCTTCAGGCAGTCGGCATGCTCGCCCTCGACCGGAGCAACCGCCCACATCTTCTTGCTGAAGCCGACATTGCCGCCGTGCAGGTGGTTCTTGCCGTTGTTCAGCGCAAGCTGATACGTCACACCTTCGAGCGTGAAGCGGCCGGCGGCAATGCGGTTGCCGTAGCGGCCGACGGTATCGCCCATGCAGCCGTGGTCGGCGAGGTAGCCGTCGAGGCTGTCGAAGCCCAGCGCCACGTCGCCAAGGTTGCCGTCCTTGTCCGGGACGATGATGCTGGTGACGATGCCGCCGTAGTCGATCAGACTGACAGAGGCGCCGCTCCGGTTGGTCATGGTATACTGCGTCACGGCCTGACCGTCAGGCAGCTGGCCGAAGGGTTTGGTCGTAATCATCGTAAAACACTCCTTTGTTTGCTTGTCGGTTCCCGTTATCTACTATTCTACGCCGGAACCGCGGGATGTCAAGCGGTTTTATGCCCCTTTCCTCTGCCCGCGAGCAGCGAGACAAATCCCAGCGCGGCAAGCAGCACCACCGTCCAGCAGGCCGCGCCGAGCGGCGCCTGAACGGGCTGCGACCACGGGAGCACGCTTCCGGCAGACAGCGCCGGCGCAATCTTCTTCCCGGCGAGCGTGAAGAGCACGAGGTTGCTGGTCAGCAGGTAATACAGCGAAGCCCCGCCCAAGCGCCCCAGCACGCCGCACAGCGCATCCGCAATCCGCCGTACCCCGCTGCCCGACAGGGCGCACAGTGCGCGGCTGAGCATGACCACCGCCGCCGTCAAAAGACCCGGGAGCAGAATCCATCCCCAGTCCGGCGGGAAGCGCGACGGCAGGCCATGGAGCAGGAAATCCACAGCGCCCGCCACTGTGCAGGCCGCCGCTGCGGCAAGCAGCCGGCCGCGTTCTCCCCGCGCGTAGAGCAGGCCGGCCAGGAAGTACGGCATGTACTGCACCACCGGGAAATACGCGAATTTCGTGCCGCCAATCAGCAGCGCCAGCGGTGTCGGTACCGCACCATAGGGCACGATCAGGCAGCAGCCCACGCATGCCGCGCCCACAGCCAGCGCCGCCAGCGGTTTGCCCGCAAGCCAGCGGAAGGCCGCAAAGCCCACAATCAGCAGCAGGCTGTACAGCGCAAAGGCGATCAGGAATTCCGACCAGCCGGGAATGTCGGAAAGCGTCAGTACGCGGCGCACCGTTCCCACGGCAAACGGCTTGTTCTCCCGCAGCACACGGTAGCCGATGCCCGACAGGCAAAACGCCGCATACGCGCGCAGGCCCGTCTTCACCATGCCCGGCAGCGCCTGAAGGTACGGCTTTTTGAGATACGCCAGCTCCGCCGTCGCGCCGAAATAGAATACAAACGTGCCAAAGACGGTCAGATTGACGACGCCGATCAGGTCGCTCACCAGCGGAAAAAGCTGGGCGTCGCCAAAGAATTGCAGCACATGGCCGTAGACCATCAGGAGCACCAGTACACCGCGGCCCACGTCAATCGATCTGTCTCGCATGATCCTCATCCCCTCACAAGCGGCTCCCGGCCGCCCCCAAACCTGTATGGGGACTTCATCCCCAAACGCCTTCTTCACCCCGCGCCGATGGCTCTCCGAAAATCGTATCCATCGGAAAAAACGCATGCAGCGCGTCGTCCGGCCTGCATGCGTTTTCATTTGGTTTTGCATCGCAGTATTCGAGCGCCCTCCGCGCGAAGAATACGGCTTCAGGACGCAGCGGCCCTTCCTGCCCGCCAAGCCAGGCATCGGAGGGTCCTCCGCCCGAACGATGCCCTTTGAAGCAAGGCGAAGCGTACCGGCCGCGGGCCCTGCCCGCTCCGCCCGAACGATGCCCTTTGAAGCAAGGCGAAGCGTATCGGCCGCGGGCCCTGCCCGCTTAGCCCTTCACGCCCGCCTGTACAGAGATACCCTGCAGGAAGTACTTCTGCGCACACAGGTACAGCACGAACGGCGGCACCATGGAAACCAGACAGCTGGCGATCATGTGCGCCCAGCGCTGCTCATACTGGCCCATCAGCAGGCGCAGACCGGCAGTCAGCGTCTGGTTGTTCACGTCCGTCATGACGATGCGCGGCCAGAGGTAATCGTTCCACGCGCCGTTGAAGGCAAACAGGCCAACCACGATCATCACCGGCGCGATGGACGGCAGAATGATCTTCGTATAGACCTGGAAGCTGCTCGCGCCGTCAATCGTCGCCGCCTCGTCCAGCGCCTTCGGGATGCTCTTCATGAAGTTGCGGATCAGGAAGATGTTGAAGGTGCCGGCCAGCATCGGCCAGATCAGGGCGTTCAGGTTGTTGACCCAGCCCAGCGCGTTGGCAATGCGGAACTGCGGCAGGATGGCCACGACGTTGGGGAACATGCTCATGTACATGAGCGTCCAGAAGATCTTGTCGCCGCCCTTGAAGTTCAGGCGCTCGTAAGCGAACGCGGACAGCGAGGTGATGATGACCGTGCACACCGTCACCGTGATGGACACGATGAAGGAGTTCTGGAACATCAGGCCGATGTTCGCGTTGGTGTTGACGTTTGTGCCGCCGAAGAAGAGCTCGGTGTAGTTGGAGCCCGTCCACTCGCGCGGAATCAGGCGGGTCAGATAATCCATCGGGCCCTGAATGTTGGCGAAGGACGTGATGAAGTCCGCGTCAAACTTGAAGGAGTTCGTGATCAGCCAAACGATCGGCTCGAACCAGCAGATGCCCAGGATCAGCAGGAACAGGAACGCGATCAGCTTGCCTCTATTTTTCTCTGACATCATCGTTCCCTCCTTAATTCTCCTGATTCTTGACCATCATGCGCATCTGGATGAAGGACACCACCATGATGCACAGGCCAAGGATGACCGCCATCGCAGAGGACATGCCGGCCACCTGCTTCTTGACGGAGTTCTCGTAGATGTACTGCAGCAGCACGGCGTTGGCCTCGCCGTTGCTGAAGCCGACGAGGATATCCGGCTGGCCGAAGATGTTGAACTGCGCGACCACCGCGGTCACCAGCGTGTACATGAGCGGATACACCATGTTCGGCAGGGTCACGTTGAAGAATTTCTGGATGGTACCGGCGCCGTCCACGGCCGCGGCCTCGTACTGATCCTGCGGCACGGAGGCCAGCGCGCTCTGGTAGATGACCATTGTAGAGCCCGTGCACCACCAGACTGTGACGATGACGAGCATGATCCACGTGTACGGCGGCATGAAGAAGTTCGCCTTGACGCCGAAGCACTTGTTGACGATGCCGTACTGGACGTTGAAGACATAGCGCCAGGTCAGCGTGACGGTGGAAATGGACATCAGGCTCGGCAGGTAATACAGCGCCTGGAAGAGCTTGTTTCCCTTCGGGCGCGCGTTGAGCGCGAGCGCCACGGACAGCGGCACGATGATGCAGAACGGCACGCACATCACCACGAACTTGATCGTGTTGCCAAGGCCGTTGCGCAGCTGCTTGTAATAGGTATTGGACGAATCAAACAGCAGGGTCTTGAAGTTCTCAAGGCCGGTGAACACCGGCTCATTGAACAGATCCCACTTCGTGAACGCGGCGTAGATGCCGTAGATGGCCGGGGTCATGAAGAAGACGACGAAGAAGAACAGATGCGGCGCGATGTACGCGTAGGGCAGCAGATCGCGCTTGAGGATGTGGCGCTGGTCCTTGGCAAAGGAGCCGTGGCCAATCACGCAAGAGAGCGCGATGCAGGCCAGCGCGATGTAGGTCATGATGTCAAAGGACGTCGAAATCAGCTTCACGTCGCGCTTTTTGAATTTGACCTCCGCCAGATTCAGCGCTTCAGAAATCGGCGTATACAGGGCGGAATTCTTCTCCTCCATGGAGAAGAAGACCATGAACAGCGCGAAGGAGACGGCTGCGACGAAGCTGAAGAGCATGCCGACATTCTTTTCATTCTGAATGAACGCGATAAACGCAGCCACGGCAGCCACGATGGCCAGCGGAATCAGCAGTAGCGGCGCGCTGGACAAGGAGAACAGCAGCTTGGGCATGCCCATCTCGACGGAGACGGTCACGTCCTTCACCGTCGTCGTCGCCGTCACACCCGCAAAGCAGAAGAGGACGACAAACGCGAGCGCCAGAAACGCCGCGATTTTGGAACGTGTCATTCCGACACCTCTTTTCTTGAAGCGTTGAAGAAAATCCGGCAGATGCCGGATAAGGCAGGGGGATTGCTCCCCCTGCCCTCAAGCAAGTCAATCAGACCATCCGATCAAATCGATTGGAAAGCGATATCCCTTACTGCGCGGCAATCGCGTCGGCGACCTCCTGCTCAATCTGGGCAATCGCATCGTCGATGGAGATGGTGCCGTCCACGAAGTCCCAGCCAACGCGGGAGAACGCGGTGTCAAACAGGCCCCAGTGCAGGTAGTAGTAGATCGCCAGCTCGTCCACGCGCTCCGGATCGGACAGGAACGCCTGCGGCATGGAGGCATACTCTTCAACAGCGTTCAGGGAGACGTGCGCCGGAACCTGGCCAGCGTCCTTCGCCCAGGTCAGGGAGTTCTCGCCCATGAAGTTGATGAACTTGGCCACGGCCAGGTCCTCTTCCTCAGTGCGCTCCTCGTCAGCGAACTGCACGAAGTTGTGGGAAGACATCCACTCCTTGCAGGTGGACGGCTCGAAGCAGACGGCCGGATACATCTCAAAGTTGACGCCGGCGTCGACCACGGCAGCCTTCATCCAGATGCCCTCGGACCAGACGAGGAGCTCGCCGCCGTAGAACATGGAGGAGTAGTCGTCGGTCTTCTGGGTGGTGTAGCCATCCTCGTAGAGGGACTTCATGGTCTCCATGACCTTCTTCATGGCGTCCTTATCCAGGGAGAGGTTCACGCCGTCGTCGGTCAGCTTGTGGCCGTCGCACAGCTGCGCATAGTAGCCCAGCAGCTGTGCACGCATCCAGCCCAGGTCGAAGATCTGGCCGGTGAAGCCGGCGGCACGCGCCTTGTCGCCCAGCGCGCGGATCTCGTCGAAGGTGATGTAGCCGTCGGCCACGAACTCGTTCAGATCGTACTTGTCAAACAGATCCTTGTTGATGTAGGTGATGTAGCCGTGCACGTCCAGCGGGATGCCGTAGTGCTCGCCGTCGATGTCGGTGCGCTCCCAGGCAGCCTGGTTGTAGTTCTCCGCCACGATGCCCGCCTGCGCAACCAGCTCCATGTCGTACGGATAGAGCATATCCTTGGCCACGAAGTTCGGGATGCGCTCGATGTGCACAACGGCGACGTCCGGGATGCCGGTGCCGGTCTGCACGGTCAGCGGGATCTTCTGATACAGGTCGTCAGCGGTCATCGGGGTGTGGTTCACGTGAACCTCATCCTGAGAGGCGTTGAACGCGTCGACCATGCCCTGCATGACCGCGCCGTCGCCGCCGGTGAAGACGGACCAGTAGTCGATTTCGGTCACGGCCATCGCGTTTGCCGCCGCCAGCAGCATGACCAGAGACAGCACAAGAGCCAGAGTCTTTTTCATATGGGGAAACCTCCTTTTTATTTTATACCGCGTTTCATCTTCGCAGTATAATTACTGATCAATGGGCTGCGCGTCAGTCGGTGTGCTTGACGACCTCCTGTACGCTCGTGCCCTCCTTTTCCGCCTCGCCGGTGTTCAGGCGGGCGAAGCGCTTCACGTCCATCTTCGGCTTGCGGTCCGGGGTCAGGACGCCATTGATCTCCTGCATGACGTCGGTGAGCTGCGTGTAGCAGTAGCCCTGGCAGAACGGAACGGCGCGGATGGCCTCCGTCACGCCGGCGAAGCGCGCGAAGAATGCCTCCTCATCGGTCACCTTGTCGTGATAGCCCCAGGTGGCCATGCCGCCCATCTCGCCCTGGATGCCGATGTTCTGGAATGCGATGCCGCCGTACTCGGTGACCATGAAGGCCTCCCTGCCGGTGGGCTTTTCGCTGTCGGCAAACGCCGGACGCCAGTCGCAGGAATGCTTTTCCACCTCGGCGCGATCCGCAAAGTGCGCGGCCATCACGTCCTTCTCCGCAGCGTAGTCGTGCAGCGCGCAGATGTCGGTGGTCACCTGCTCCCAGCCGTCGTTGCTGGAGCACAGGCGCGTGCCGTCGGCCGCCTTGGTCAGGTGGTAAAGCATGCGTCCCGCTGCCTGCTGGCGCCTGTCGGTATAGATGTTGCGCACGCCCCAGCTCTCGTTGAGCGGGACCCAGCAGATGATGGACGGATGGTTGAAGTCGCGCTCGATGAAGCCGAGCATCGTCTCCGCCAGATTCTGCACTGTGTCGTCGGTGAAGTCGTACGGGCTGGGCACCTCGCCCCAGACCAGCACGCCCATTTTGTCCGCCCAGTAGTAGTAGCGCGGATCCTCGAGCTTCTGGTGCTTGCGCGCGCCGTTGTAGCCAAAGTCCAGCGTGTACTGCAGATCCAGCCGGATCGCCTCGTCGCTCGGCGGGGTGATCAGGCTGTCCGGCCAGTAGCCCTGGTCGAGAATCAGGCGCTGATACAGCGGGCTGTTGTTCAGGTAAACCCTGCCCTCCTTCACCTCGACCTTGCGCATGCCGAAGTAGGTGTCCACGGTATCCACCGCGGCGCCTTCCTTCAGGAGGCGGACCTTCAGGTCATACAGGTACGGGGCGCCGGGCTGCCAGATGTACACCGGATCCAGGTCGGCCTTCACGATCAGGTCGACCGGCACGCGGGTGATGCGGTCCTCGCAGTTGACGGTCACTCTGCGCTTCAGCTTGCCCTCAAAGGAGACGGTCAGCTCCAGATCCAGCGGGCAGGCCGGGCGCTTGTCCAGCGCGATCTCCGCCGTGAACATGTGGTTGTCGATGTCCGGGGTGACGTGGATGTACTTCACGCCGATCTCGCCCACGGCCTCCAAATACACGGTCTGCCAGATGCCGGATACCGGCGTATACCAGCAGCCCATCAGGCCCTCGGCCCAGTACTGCTTGCCGCGCGGCTGCGTGCAGTCCGGCTCGTCCTCCACGCGCAGGCACAGGTCGTTTTCGCCCTCCTGCAGCAGCGCGGTGATGTCAAAGGCGAACGGGGTATAGCCGCCCCTGTGCGTGCCGGCCTGCCGGCCGTTGACATACACGGCACATTCGAAGTCCACCGCGCCAAAGCGCAGCAGCACGCGCTTGCCCGCCATCTCCTGCGGGACGGCAAACGTGCGGCGGTACCAGATCACCGGGTGGATCGCGTCGGTCGGGCCGAGGCCGGAGGCCTTGGTCTGGTACGCAAACGGCACGGTGATCTCCAGCGGCAGCTCGTGGCCGGGATTCATCCATCCGCCGGCCAGGCCCTCGTCGGCATCGTCAAATGCGAACTGCCAGACGCCGTTGAGGTTGAAGAAGGTTTCGCGGACAAAGTCCGGGCGCGGATGCTCCGGACGCGGAATATTGAGGATATTCTCGACAGCCATAACTCGCCCTCCCAAATAATTGGAATGAATGAGGTGAAGCAGAATTTTTTATTCCAATAATATTGGAATAAATAGCAGGCCTGCTATGAAAAAATTGTAAGTTATCTTCATCATACCTGCCAAACCTTACAAAAAAGGCCCGGCTTCGTTGATACATTGAGTATATCAACAACCGGGTCGCTCTGTCAAGCCTTTTGCAATTGTTCTATAAAACCCGAAGGCAGAGGCCAAATCACTCCAAGTTTTTTGTAGTCTGCGGCGCATTGGGCTTGAGGTGATACCCTGCGCGCACCACGATGGCCTGCGGATAGTCGCCAAAGGACTCGCCAAACAGATTGATGCCGCCCACGTTCTGCGCATCCGCCGGCACCTCGATACTCGCCCGGATGTACGGCTCCTGCCCCAGATGCAGATCGGCGATGGAGACGCCGCTCAGGCGCATGCCGTCCAGCGTAGTGCCCTCCCGGCTGATGCGCCAGGTCTTGAGGAAGCCAAACTGTGTGGACAGCGCAGGCCACCAGCCCGGCGTGAGCTTTCCGTGCCGCCCGCCGCAGTCGCACGGGCAGGTCCAGACGCCCAGGCGCCGGCCGTTGATGGAGACGGCAATGTCGCTCTTCCAGGGATCGCGGTACATCGGTGCCTCCGAGCAGGCCTCAAACGACATCTCCAGCCAGTCGATCTCCATCTGATCCATGTGCGGAAAGGTGAAGCGGTATTCCAGCGCGCCCTGCCTGAACCACAGCAGCTGCGCCTGAAAGCGTTCCGGCGAGTAGAACATGGCCGGCACGTCCATTTCGCCGATGACCATCTTCTGGCTGGCCAGCCCGCAGGTGGGCATGATGCCCTCCGCCTGGCTGTACCCGCCCAGCGGAATCGACTGCACGAGGACGTTGCTCTCCTCCTGCTCCGGCTCGAGCTGGATGGAGAGCGTATCCAGCCTGCGGCTGCACAGCTTCATGGCGCCGCGCGCGCCCGGTTGGGTCTCCGTGGTGATGATGCCCGCCTCCTCCAGCGTCTTGACCGCCAGCGCGGTGGTGCTCATCGGAATATCCAGCGTCTCGGAGAGCTCGCCCACGTTCATGCTCCGGCTGCCCAGCGCCTGCATGATGCGGATGCGCACCGGCGAGGCCAGCGCGTGCGCGAGCCGGTAGAGCTGCTCCGGCTTGTCGATGGACAGATCGACATGCTTGCCCTGAATTTCGTCCACAATGGGTTCCTCGTGCTTTCTTGTCGATAGGAAATGATGCAAAAACCGTACATCGGGCGCTGCCCGCTTGATGATGACAGTATACTGGTTTTTCGACAGCCTGCTCCAATTTCCTTCCAGGATTCTTGCATGTTTCGCCATTTCTTTGCGTGCGGGACGCATGCGCCCGCTTGCCGTCTTCCGGTGATGGGTGTATAATAGGAAAAAATACACTTCGCAGGAGGGAACATCCCATGAAAGACTGCAACTGCGGCTACTGCATGAAGGGCGAGCTGCTGGACGCCTTCGGCATCTTCATCTGCGACCTGAGCGTCAGCCAGCTCATCCTCTTCAAGGAGCAGAGCCATCCGGGCCGCTGCATCGTGGCCTACAAGGATCACGTCAGCGAGATCGTGAACCTCTCCGACGAGGAGCGCAACGCCTTCTTTGCCGACGTGAACCGCGCCGCCAAGGCCATCCATGCCGCCTTCGCCCCCAAGAAGGTGAACTACGGCGCTTACGGCGACACCGGCTGCCACCTGCACTTCCACCTCGTGCCCAAGTACGAGGGCGAATTCGAGTACGGCGGCGTCTTCGCCATGAATCCGGGCAAGACGTTCCTGACCGATGCGCAGTACGCCGAGATGATCGAGAAGATCAAGGCGAACCTGTAACGGACGAAAAAAAGCCTGCATCGCATGATGCAGGTTTTTTGATTTTCGTACCGGTTTGTTCCTAAATCCTTGCTTTGCAAATCGCACCCGTTTCAATCGTAGGCTGCCGTGCAGCCTGCTCTGAAACTGCGTTTTCCCCGGCATGATTGGAACGTTGGGCTGCCGCCCAAACCTGCCTGAGGGATTTCATCCCTCAGACTCCCTTCATCGCTTCGCGCGCTGGAAAGCAGCGTTCGCACCCTGTTGCCGCTCAGGCCTCAAAGCCCGGCAGGCCCTCGATCGCGTACGCGCGAACCGGGCAGGAATCCGCGCCCAGGATGGGCAGCGGCGCGTAGGCCATGAAGAAGGTGTCCTTTTCCAGGTACTCCAGATTCTTGAGCACCTCCAGGAACACGATGTTCTTTGCCATCAGGATGTCGTGGAACGGCTTCACGTTCGCCTCGCAGTCCTCGATGGACACGCCGTCGCCGAAGGCCACGCACTTGACGTTCTTGGTAGCGAACCAGTTGGCGCTGTCCTCGCCGATGACCAGGCGATGGTCGTCCGGCGTGTTGCTCAGCGGAGAGAACGGCGGAATCCTGTGCGGGCTGTCGAGGATGACGATGTCGCCCTCACGGACGCGGCCGCCCAGCGCCTTTTCCAGGTCGGCGCCGGTGATCTGGGCGTTCTCAGGCAGGTCGAGCGTCACATAGATCGCGCGGCCCATGAACGTGGTCAGCGGCAGCTCGCCGACGGACGCGCCGTCCTCAAAGTGATGATACGGGCACTCGCAGTGCGTTCCGAGGTGGCTGGTCAGGTCGAGCGCGGTGTGGTAATCCGGGATCGGCCCGCCGGTGTTGTAGCGGATCAGGTGGCAGCGGCGGCTCTCCGTCGCGGGGTCCAGCGTCTTGCTCAGGTCGATCAGGCGCAGGCCATAGAAATCATACACGGGTCCCATAAGCATACCTCCATACGTTTGATTGTGCCATATGATTGATTTGCCGCAAAGAGCGGAGAATGCCGCAGCGCTTCCCCGCCCGCGCGTTACAAAGTCCTCGCTTCCATCGCGTGCACCAGCGCGACTATCGCCTCGTGCGTCGGCGCGGGCACGCCGTTTCGCCGGCTGGCGCGCACGACGCTGCCGGAGATGGTGTCCACCTCCGTCCGGCGTCCGTCGCGCAGGTCAGCGCAGATGCTCGTCACGCCGCCCGGGCTCTTTTCGCACACGGCGCGCACCTGGGCGATCTTCTCCTCCGCGTCAAAGACGAGTCCCTCGCCCGCGGCCACCGCGACCGCCTCGCGCACCAGCGTCTCGCACAGCGCCCAGGCGTGCGCGTTCTGCGCGATGAAGCCGAGCGGAACCTGCAGAACGCCCGTCAGCACGCTGGCGGAGACGTTGGTAAACAGCTTGTCCCAGATGAGCCGCTGCACCCGGTCGTCGCAGACCGTCTCCAGGCCGCACGCCGTGAACGCCCGTGCGATGGGCGCAAGCCGCTGCGAATCGCCGTCCAGGCAGCCGATGCAGGTCTTTCCGCTGCCACCGTGGCGGATCTCGCCCAGGCCGAGCACGGCGCTGTTGTGCTGCGTCGTGCCGAGGACCACATGCGCGCGGTCGCAGTATTTGAGCAGCGTTTCCTCATGCCCGCTGCCGTTTTGAAGCGTCATGAGCACGGTGTCCGGCCCGATCAGGCTGCGGTTGCTCTCAAGCGCGCTGTCGGAAAACATCGCCTTCACGAACAGAATGACCACGTCCGCCGGCGCCATGCCCTGCGTATTGAGAAGCGCTCTGGGACGGCACAGCGTCATGCCGCCGTCCGGTTCATGGATCGTCAGCCCCCGCGCATTGATCGCGTCCACCTGCGCCCGGTTCACGTCCACCAGCAGCACGTCGTGCTTCCTGCTCAGATAGCCGCCGTAGAGCGCGCCCATCGCGCCCGCGCCGATCACCGCGATCCGCATCGCCAAACCTCCCCTTTCTCTCCGCCTCCGTATTGCAATCGATTGCAATATCAAGATATCATATTTTCAAATGAATTTCAAGGGCATTTCGATAAAAACCGGATAAAAATTGCAATCGATTTCACCTCTTTAGGTGGACTCCCGTTCCACGATGCCGGTGAACAGCATGGTCTTCCGGTTTGTGCTGCGTCCCTCCAGGCAGTCCACAAGCTTGTGCGCGATGGCCACGCCGGATTCAAACACCATCGTGTTGAGGCTCGTCAGCCTGGGCGTGCAGATGTCGCAGTAGACCGAGTTGTCCGTGCCGATCACCGCCACGTCCTGCGGCACGCGTCTGTCGCTGTCCGCGATGGCGCGCATCGCGCCGCAGGCGATGATGTCCAGACTGCAGATCAGCCCGTCCACGTCAGGCTGCTGCGCCAGCAGCGCCTTCGCCGCCGCATAGCCGCCCTCCACGCTGCCCTCCACGCCGTCGATCACCAGCTGGGCCATGCCGGCCCGCGCTGCGCCGTCCTCATAGCCCAGCTGCTTGAGATGGCTGCTGGGCGTCGGCTGATCCACCAGGAAGGCGACCCTCTTCCTGCCCCGCTCCGCCAGATAGGCCACGCAGTCCGCCGTGCCCGCGCGGTCATCCGAGAGCACGCTGTACACGTTGGGCAGATCCATTTCGCCGTTGAGCATGAACACCGGCGCCTCCGGCAGGCTACATGCGATCGCGTCGCGCACGGCCTCCGTCTGGAAGATGGAGCCCATGAGCACCGCCGCCTCCACCTTGCGCGTCTCCAGCATGCGGATGCCCGCCGCGCGCTCCTCGTCGCTGCCGCCGGTATTGAGCACCAGCGCGCAGTAGCCCAGTTTGGCGAGCTCCTGCGCGATATAGTACGCGCCCTCGATGTGATGCTGATTGCGGATATCCGCCACCAGTACGCCCACCAGTCTGCTGGACTGCGTCACTAGCCCGCGCGCCGCCTCGTTGGGCACATACCGGTGCTCCTCCAGCAGCGCGCGGATCCGCTCGCGCGTCCTGGGGTTCACGCCGGGCTTGTCGTTGATGACGCGTGATACCGTGCTCGCCGATACGCCGGCCTCCCTGGCAATGTCATAAATGGTCACGTCGCCTTGCTCCTTTGTTTCCCGTATACCCTACTTATACCGTTTCGCGCGGCGATTGTCAATCCTTCATCTGATCCATACAGAAAGGGACGGCGCTTGCCTTCGCCGTCCCCGATATGATGCGCTTACGCGTCCTTGTCCTCGTAGCCGATGATCATGCCGCCCTGCTCCGCGTAGAAGCTGCACAGTCCGGTGGTCTGCTCGCAGGTGATCTCCGCGTCCGGATAGTCCCGGCGGATGATCGCCGCCAGCTGGTCGGTCACGCTGTCGTTGAGGCAGTTGCTCATGCGCACCCTGCCGCCGTTGTAGCCGTGCGCCTTCATGTCGCCGTAGGTGGTTTCCGCCGCGCGCTTTTCACCGCGGCACTTGTGCTCCTGCTGAAGGGTGCCCTCGTCGCTTGCCTTGCCGACGACCCAGATGCCCAGCACGCCCGCGAGCTTCGCCACTGCACCGTTCACGCGGCCGTTGCGCGCCAGGTTGTTGAGCGACTGGAGCGCGAAGATGGTGTGCGTGTGCTTCATGTACGCGCGCGTGTCCGCCTCGATCGCCTCAAAGGGCTTGCCCACGAGGATGCCCTCGCGCACCTTCTCGCAGATCAGCCTCAGCTCCGGCCCGGCGGTCAGGGAATCGAACACGCAGACCTTTCTGCCGGGATGCGCCGCCCTGTATTCCTCCGCCGCCTGGCAGGCCGCGTTGTAGCTGCCGGAGAGGCCGCTGGTGATGGTGACGGCAAAGACGTTCTCCGCGTCGCCGAAGGCGTTCAGCCAGTCGTACACATTCGGGCAGGAGGAGCCGGACGTTCCCTTGTACGCCTTGAGATCGGCGACCATCTGCGCCACGTCAAGATGCTCGTCGTCGACGTATTCCCTTTCTTTGGTGATGATCTTCAGCGGCACGTTGGCAAAGGCAACGCCGTCAAAGCTGCGCATGTTGGATGACGAATCGGCGACAATCTTGTATGACATCGTGCTTCCCTCGAAATGCTGAGTATGAGCAAGGCTTTGCTCACCTGTATTATTCTACCGCATTTCGCCATACCCCGTCAAGAGTTTTTTAAAAACTTGTCATCCGGTTCAATTGACTTTTCTGTTCCGCCGTTGTATAATGACGGAGAATGGAGGAATGCCCATGGAACAGATGCTCAGAGACCACATCAACGCGTCGATTGAGACGCTTCATCTGCCCGCCTATCAGGAGATCCCGGACGTGGGGCTCTACCTGGAGCAGACGGCCAAATACATTTCCGACGCGCTCGCGCCGATTCAGGACACACCCATCACCGGCTCGATGATCAGCAACTACGTCAAGAAGGGCCTGATTTCCAAGCCCGTGCGCAAGCAGTACAACCGCGAGCAGATCGCGCAGCTGATCTTCATTGCCGCAGCGAAGTCAGTCGTCTCCATGGACGATCTGAATCTCATGCTCTCCATTCAGCGCAAGACGTATTCCATCCAGGTGGCCTACGATTATTTCCGGGACGAGCTGTACCAGATGCTCACCTACGTCTTCTCCCGCAAGGGCGAGATGGATGCGCCGGACATGCAGGCCTCGGAGGAAAAGGTGATGCTGCGCAACGCGGTCATCACCGTCGCGCACAAGATCTATCTGGACAAGCTCTTTGCCGTGCTGCGCGCGCAGAACCAGCCCGAACCCAGCCATAAGAAATGAGCGATGGCGCAAGCCATCGCTTTCCTGTTTTCTGCGGCTACGCCCGCTTCTGAACCTGCCATACGCCCAGGATGATCATCGCCGAGGCCGCCAGAGACGCCGCGCCGAACGGCTCGCCCAGGAAGACCACGCCGGCAAACATCGAGATCGCCGTCGTCAGGTTGCAGAAGGCCGCCGTGCGCGCCACGGGCAGCGTGCTGCTCGCGTTGTTGATCAACAGAAACGCCACCACCGAGGAGAGCACCGACAGATACAGAAGCGCCGCGATAAACCGCGCGCTGTGCAGCGGCGCAAGCAGCATGGACAGATCATCGCGGCACTCGATCAGCGCCATCGCGGTAAACGCCACGGCGGCAACCAGCATCATCACCACCGTGCGCTCCAGCGCGGAATACTGCGCCGACGTCTTGCGGCTGAGCACGTTGTACGTCACGCCGGAGAGCACCGCGCCGACGAGCAGCAGCGCGCCCAGCGGCCGGATCGCGCCCTCCGCGCTCTGCTGCAGGGTCATCAGCACCACGCCGGCAATCGACACCAGCGACCAGAAGACCTGCGCCCGCTTCGGAATCTCCTGCAGCGCCAGCGCGCCTGCGGCGAGCGCCGCAATGGGCACCAGCGCGATGATCACACCGGCGAACGTGGCGTTCGTCATGCGGATGCCGTAGCTCTCGCACAGGAAGTAGATCACCGGCTGCACGACGCCCAGCGCCACCAGCGGAAGCAGCGGCCTGCCCCTCAGCGAAAAGCGAAGCCAGTGAATGCCGCCGCTTCTCGCCGTCCGGTCGCCGCGGCGCGCGGCGATCGCCGCGACGAGCAGCAGCACCGCCGCCGCCAGCAAAAACCGGTACATCAGCATCACGGACGGCGGGGCGGCCTGCAGCGCCATTCGGGAAAACATAAAGCTGAAGCCGAAGATGCTGTTGCCGCACAGCGCGCCCAGCATCGCCAGCTTTTCCTGTCTGTTCATCATTTTGCTCCATAGAAGACCTGCGCACGCGGCAAAGGCTCAGCCGCATGCGCAGGGCGTTTTGTTATGCAGGTCTTTCGCGAAGTGTCGTTTTCGGACACAGCGCTTCATCATTTACGGCACTTTGCCGGAGATCCGCCGGCTGCATTCCGTTACAGGAAATACTTCACGCCGGATTCGAAGATTCTCTGATCCTTGTTGCCCGGGATGTTGCTGGCGACATACGCGCCGGTGCGCTCGCTGTGGCCCATCTTGCCCAGCACGCGGCCGTCCGGGGAGCAGATGCCCTCGATGGCCCAGTAGGAGCCGTTCGGGTTGAGCGGCATCTCCGCCGCCGGGATGCCGTACTCGTCGCAGTACTGCGTGACGATCTGTCCGTTGTCCATCAGGCGGCGCAGCTGGCCCTCGCGGCAGACGAAGCGGCCCTCGCCGTGGGAGATGGCGACCTCGTGGATATCGCCGACGTTCACGCCCGCCATCCACGGGGACTTGACGGAGGAGACGACCGTGCGCACATGCGTGGCGGCATGGCGGCCGATGGTGTTGTAGGTCAGCGTCGGGTCGCTCTCGTCGAGCGTGCGGATCTCGCCGTACGGCACCAGGCCCAGCTTGATGAGCGCCTGGAAGCCGTTGCAGATGCCCAGCATCAGGCCGTCGCGCTGATCCAGCAGCGCGTGGATCGCGTCCATAATGCGCGGATTGCGCAGCGCGGTCGCGATGAACTTGCCGGAGCCGTCCGGCTCGTCGCCGGCGGAGAAGCCGCCCGGCAGCATGACGATCTGCGCGTTTTCGATGCCCCTGACGATCGCCTCGACGGACTCCTCGATGCCCTTGGCCGTCAGGTTGCGGAAGATGAAGGTGTCCACCTCGGCGCCCGCGCGGCGGAAGGCCTTCGCGCTGTCCAGCTCGCAGTTGGTGCCCGGGAAGGACGGAATGAACACGCGCGGCTTCGCGACGCGGATCGCGGGCCGGTTGGTGTTGCGCGCGACGAACGGCTTGTACGGCGCGACGGAGTGCTTCGCCGGCGCGCTCGTCGGGAAGACGCTCTCCAGCGGCGCGGTCCAGGCCTTGTAGGCCTCCTCCAGGGAGAGCACCGTGCCCAGCGCGTTCACCATCGGATGCTCGGACGTGAAGCCGATGATCTCCATGCCCGCCGGCACCGGCGCGCCGTCCGCCAGCTCGCAGACGATGCTGCCGTAGCGCGGCAGGAAGAGCTCGTCCTCGGTCACGCCGTCCAGGCTCACGCCCACGCGGCTGCCCAGTGCCATCATCGTGACGGCGGCGGCGATGCCGCCGCGGCCCACGGTGTGCGCCGAGAGCACGTCGCCGCGCTCGATCGCCTGGCGCAGCAGGTCGTAGCGCATGAGCGCCTTATCATATTCCGGCAGGAGGCAGCTGTCCACCGGCAGGCGCAGCAGCGCAATGCGGTGATCGCCGCCCTTGAAATCGGTGGAGATGATGTTCTTCGCCTCCACGGCGCTCACCGCGAAGGAGACGAGCGTCGGCGGGACGTGGATGTCCTCAAACGTGCCGCTCATGGAGTCCTTGCCGCCGATGGACGCGGTGCCAAAGCCCAGCTGCGCGGACAGACCGCCAAGCAGCGCCGCCGCCGGCTTGCCCCAGCGCTTCTCATCCTTGCCCAGCTTCTCAAAGTACTCCTGGAAGGTCAGGCGGGCCTTCGTCACGTCGCCGCCCGCGGCGCAGATCTTGGCCAGGGACTCGGTGACCGCGTACACCGCGCCGTGGAACGGGCTCCACTCGCACAGGTACGGATCGTAGCCGTGTGCCATCAGCGTCGCAGTGGTGGTCTCGCCGTCGGTCGGGATCAGCGCGGCCATCGCCTCGTTCGGGCTGTCGCGGTGCACGCCGCCGTACGGTGCCAGAATCGTGCCCGCGCCGATGGTGCCGTCAAAGCGCTCGACCATGCCCTTCTGGGAGCAGACGTTCAGGTCGCCCAGCATGGACAGCCACGCCTCGCGCACGGTCTTGCCCTTGGCAAATTCCGGCTGCGCGGTCAGGTACGGATGCTCGCTGTCCGGCGCGGCGATGACCGCGCTGGCGTGCTGGGTCACGCCGTTGGTATCCAGGAACGCGCGGGAGAGATCGACGATCGTCTTGCCGCGCCAGTGCATGACCAGGCGCTCCTCCTCGGTGACGACCGCGACCTGCGTCGCCTCCAGGTTCTCCTCATAGGCCATCTGCTTGAAGCGCTCGACCATGTCCGGCTCGATCACGCAGGCCATGCGCTCCTGGGACTCGGAGATCGCCAGCTCGGTGCCGTCCAGGCCCTCGTACTTCTTAGGCACGGCATCCAGCTCGATGACGAGGCCCGGGGCCAGCTCGCCCACGGCGACGCACACGCCGCCCGCGCCGAAGTCGTTGCAGCGCTTGACCATCTGCGCGAACTCCGCATTGCGGAACAGGCGCTGGA
>JAGBDL010000134.1 GCA_017937505.1 Clostridia bacterium
CGTCCCGGTTCAGCGCCCGGGCGGCCAGCAGATGCGCCGCCGACTCCCGCGCCTCCTCGTCGTCGCTGTCCGCCGCGCGCGCATACCAGTCCTCCAGCTGCGCCGAAACCGGCGCGCGTTCCTCCTGCGTCATGCCCGCCAGGATCATCCGGCCCTCCAGCGTCGCCGCCAGCCCAAAGAGCAGCGCGCCGCAGGACGGGTATTCCCGCAGGAATGCCTTCGCCAGCGCCAGCGCCGCGTCCATGCCCTCCGTCTTTGCCGTGTCGTTCACGCGCGTCAGCATTCGGGCGACCTCAGTCTTCTCCGGCGTGCGCGCAAAGCCCATCAGCGTGTTCAGGTCGATCCCCAGTGCGCGCGCGAGCGCGGGCAGCAGCGTCACGTCCGGGTACGACGCGCCCTGCTCCCACTTGCTCACCGCGGGCGCGCTCACGCCCAGGCGGTCGGCCAGCTGCTCCTGCGTCATGCCCAGCGCGTGCCTGCGCGAGCGGATGGTCTCGTTTATGTTCAGCATATGCATGCTCCCTTTCTCACTTCAGGCCTGTGACCACAGCATAGCACATCTAGCGCCCGCACACAAGCGAGGCGAAGTTAAGCATAAGAAGAAAAAAATAACCTATAGTTATGTCTGGCAAGCAACTCCATCAATCAAAAAGACCTCCCGCCCATGGCTTGACAAGGACGGGAGGATAGCGTACAATGTAGGCAGATAGGGGCGACACCCTACGGGTGATTACTCACCGCAAAGGTCTGTTTATGGGCCAGCAAACCGCCAGCAGGGGCTTCTGCAAGGCGGTTTTTTATTTTATCGCTTCAAGGTCAATGCCAGCGCAAAGACGCCAACAATCAATCCAGCGACAGAGAGAAGAATACTGAGCAGCTCAACATTCGTCATCCCATCACCTCCGCTTCTGTACGCCGTTGCGGAGGCATCCACCCGTAGAACCCTACCTGCCTACGACGTCAGGATACCACAGAATCCGCAGAATGGCAAGCTGGGCTTCCGCGCTTTACACGGTAGAATGCAAAAAACGGCAGAACACGAAAGAAAAAAGCGGACAGCCCTCAGCTATCCGCTTGATGAGTATGTGAAACACGCCTTGCGCGCGCCCCGTCTCAATCGTAGGATGCTCCGCATCCTGCTCTGAGACGGCTTTTTTTCGATATATGGGTACGTTAGGGCTGCCGCCCTAAGACCCGCCTGAGGGATTTCATCCCCCCGGGGAACTCGCATAGTCGCGGCATACTGCCGCTCCTTGCGATTCCCGACGTTCCACCTGCCTTCTTCGCCCACAGGGCGCGGCAGGTTCCAGTCCCTTTCTCGCTTCGCGCGGTTTGAAGGATCAATCCAGCATCTGCAGCCACAGGCTCTTGAGGTAGTGGCTCTCGGGGTATCCGGCCAGCACGGGATGGTCGATATCCTGTCGGCGCAGCGTGATCACGCGCACCTGGCGGTGCAGATCCTGCGCGGCGGAGAGGACGGTGTTCACGAACACGTCCTCCGGCATGTGATAGGAGCAGCTGTGCGTCGCCAGCACGCCGCCCGCAGGAAGCAGGCGCATCGCGGAGAGCGCGATCTCCTTGTAGCCGCGGCAGGCGTTGGCCATGTTCGCGTGCGCCTTGGTGAATGCCGGCGGGTCGAGCACGACCACGTCGTACTTCTCCCCCGCCTTCACCTGCGCGCGCAGGAAGTCAAAGCAGTTGGCGCAGACGGCGTTGATCTGCGCGCCATTGAGCTCCGCGTTGCGGCGGATGAGCGCCACAGCCTGTTCGCTGATGTCCACTGCCGTCACCTCGCGCGCGCCGCCGCGCACCGCGTTGAGCGCAAAGCCGCCGATGTAGGAGAAGCAGTCGAGCACCCGCGCGTCCCGGCAGAACTGCCGCAGGAACAGATGGTTGTCCTTCTGATCCAGGAAGTAGCCGGTCTTCTGCCCGCCGCGCACGTCCACGGCGAGCTTCACGCCGTTCTCATGGATGATCGTCTCCTCGGGCAGCGCGCCGTGCAGCACCTTTGTAAAGCAGGTCATGCCCTCCTTGATGCGGATGGCGTCGTCGTTATTAAGCAGCAGGCACGCCGGCTGCTCGCAGGCGACCAGCGCGTCCGCAATCACCTGCGTGTAGCGCTCCATGCCCAGCGCCAGCACCTGCAGGACGATCACATCGCCGAAGCGGTCCGCAATCACGCCGGGCAGGCGATCCGCCTCGCCGTAGATCAGGCGGCAGGAGTCGGTGCCCTCGCGCTGCATGACAAACCGGCGGTAATCGCAGGCTGCCTTCACGCGCGCGGCGATCAGCGCATCCGTGATCTCCTCCTGGCGGTGCGTCAGCAGGCGCACGGTGATGAGGCTGCGGCTGTTGTAAAAGCCCGTGCCCATATACCGTCCGCGGAAATCGACCACCGTGACCAGCTCGCCGTCGGCAATCTCGCCCTCGACGCGCTCAATCTCGTTGCCGTACACCCAGGGATGGCCCTGAAGCAGCTTCTTCTGCCGTCCGTTGATGACGTGGACGACGGGCAGGTTGTCTTTTGCCATGGCTGTTTACTCCACCTCAATCACGTTGATCATCACGACCGGGCGGCGCTTCGTCTTCTCATAGAGGAAGGAGCGCATCTGGCTCTGCATCTGCGGCACGCTGTCGCGCAGCTTTTTGCCCGAGGCGATCGTGCGGGCGACCATGTTGGCCGCGTGCTGGCGGCAGGCCGCCTCCACCTTCTGGTGCTCGCTGTCGTAGAGGAAGCCCATCGCGCTGACGACCGGCTGGGCCATCATCGCGCCGGTTCTGGCGCTGACCGCCAGGGCGATGGAAACCACGCCGTCGTCGGAGAGCAGCTTGCGCTCGCGCAGCACGGTGTTGTCCACCTCGCCCTTGGAGGAGCCGTCGATGAGCACGGCCTCGCCGTTGGTGAAGCCGGTCACGCGCGCGCTGCCCTTCGTAATCTCAAAGATATCGCCGTTGGCCAGGATGAAGATGTTCTCAAACGGCACGCCCAGCTTGTGCGCCAGCTCCGCGTGCTGATAGAGCATGCGGGTCTCGCCGTGGGCCGGGATGAAGAACTTGGGGCGCACCAGGCTGTGCACCAGCTTGATCTCCTCCTGGGAGGCGTGGCCGGAGACGTGCACGTCCGCCAGCGCGGAATAGTACACCTTCGCGTCGCGCTTGTACAGCTCGTTGATAACCTTGTAAATGGGCTTTTCGTTGCCCGGGATCGGCGAGGCGGAGATGATGACGGTGTCGCCCGCCTGAATCTCCAGCTCGCGGTGGTTATTGAAGGCGATGCGCGTGAGCGCGCTCATCGGCTCGCCCTGGGAGCCGGTGGAGATGATGCACACCTGCTCGGGCGGCAGCTTGTCCACCTGGGAGATCTCGATGAGCGTATCCGGCTTCATCTGGATGTAGCCCAGGTTGTTGGCCGCGTTGAACACGTTGAGCATGCTGCGGCCCACGAGCGCGACCTTGCGGCCATGGCGCTCGGCGGCGGTGAAGATCTGCTGCAGGCGGGAGACGTTCGAGGAGAACGTCGCCACGAAGATGCGGCCCTGCGCGTCCTTGAACATGTCGGCCATGGATTCGCCGACGTGGCGCTCGGACTTGGAGAAGCCCGGCACCTCGATGTTCGTGGACTCGCACACGAAGAGCAGCACGCCCTCGCGGCCGATCTGCGCGATGCGCTGCAGATCCATGATGTCGCCGCTGATGGGCGTATAGTCGATCTTGAAGTCGCCGGAGTGCACGATGGTGCCGATCGGCGTGCGGATGGCGAACATGAACGCGTCCGCGATGGAGTGGTTCACGTGGATGAACTCCACGGAGAAGCAGCCCGCGCGGATCACCTCGCCCGCCTCCACGGCTCGCAGCGTGCAGCTCTTGGTCAGGCCCGGGACGCGGTCGTCGAGCTTGTACTTGAGCAGCTCCACGGCCATCCTGCCGCCGTAGATGGGCGCCTTGAACTCGCGCATCAGGTACGGCAGGCCGCCGATGTGGTCCTCGTGGCCGTGGGTGATGAAGATGCCGCGCACGCGGTCGCGGTTCTGCAGCACATAGGTGAAATCCGGGATGACGGCGTCCACGCCGGGCATGGTCTCGTCCGGGAAGATCTGGCCGCAGTCGACGATGATGATGTCGTTGCCATACTCGTAGGCCGTCATGTTCTTGCCGATCTCGCACATGCCGCCCAGCGGGATCATGCGCAGCGTCGCGCGGCTGGGATGCTCGCTGGCGCGCGAACGCATCGTCGGCGGCTTCTTGCCGACCAGCTGCAGGGTCTGGGAGATAAACGGCTTGTCCGCCTGCGCGCCGGCGGGCGGCGTCACGCGGCGCCTTCCGGTCTGCGGATGCGCGGCCGGCTTCCTGTCC
>JAGBDL010000135.1 GCA_017937505.1 Clostridia bacterium
CCCGCCGCGCGACTCGGGCATCTCCGGCTTTCTGGCCGGCGCGCAGGCGCTTGCGCAGGCCGGTGCGGACGCGGTGACGATCGCCGACTGCCCGATTGGCCGCGCGCGCATGGATTCCAGCCTGTTGGCCTGCAAGCTCAGCCGCGAGCTGGGCATCGAGGCGCTGCCGCACATGACCTGCCGGGACCGCAACGTGAATGCGACCAAGGCGCTGCTGCTGGGGCTTTCCATGGAGGGCGTGCACAATGTGCTCGCCGTTACGGGCGATCCCGTGCCCACCAGCGACCGGGGCAGCGTGAAGAGCGTGTTCCAGTTCAACTCGCGCGTGCTGGCGCGCTTTGTGCGCAGCCTGTCGCAGACGGGGGAAACCGAGCCGTTCTTCCTGTGCGGCGCGCTGAACATCAACGCGGTGAATTTTGAAAGCGAGCTGGAGCGCGCGAAGGACAAGGAAGCGTGCGGCATCGAGGCGTTCCTGACGCAGCCCGTGCTCAGCGAGCGCGCGGCGCAGAATCTTTCTCTGGCGAGAAGGACGCTCTCGGGGAAGATCCTGGGCGGCCTGTTCCCGGTGGTCAGCTTAAACAATGCGCGCTTTTTGAGCAGCGAGGTGGCGGGCATCTCGGTGGACGAGCAGGTGATCGCGGCCTATGAAGGGCTTGACCGCGCGCAGGGCGAGGCGATGGCGGTGCGCCTGTGCGCACAGGCGGCTGCGCGCATCGCGCCGGATGTGGACGGATACTACATCATGACCCCGTTCCAGCGGGTGCAGCTGGTCTGCCGCGTGATGGAGGAAATCAAAAAGCTTTGAAAAGCACGCGAAGCGAGGAAGGGGTCTGGGGATGAAATCCCCGGGCGGGTTTGGGCGGCAGCCCAACGTTCTCTGCGAGCAAAGTGCGAGAATGCAGCATAAGCAGCATAAAAAGAGCCGCTGGCAACCCTGCCAACGGCTCTCTGCATGTCGGTTTATTTGTGCCAGAACAGCCCCATCACCGCGCCGCATATGCCGCCGACGATGTGGGACAGGTGGGAGATGTTGTCCGCGGAGAACAGGCCGCCGAGGATCTCCTGCGTCAGGTACAGCGCAGCCACGGCGACCAGCGTCAGCGGGATCTCGCCGCCGCGGCTGCCGCTGGTGGAGGCCAGGAAGATGAGCATGTACACGATGCCGCTTGCGCCCATGAGCGCGCCGCTGCCCAGAAACATATGAAACAGCCCGGAAACCACGGCGGTGACGGCGAACATCAGCAGAAGGCGAAGGCTGCCGTAGCGCTCCTCGACGATCGGGCCGAGCGCCAGGATCAGCGCCATGTTGCTCACATAGTGGGCAAACGAGGTGTGGCCCATCACATGGCACAAAAGGCGCGCGTAGGTCAGCGGATGAAGAAAGCTGGATTTGTACACGCTGAAAAGCAGAAGGTCGGATGCGCCGCCGCTGAGCATGGACAGGCCGAGCGCGCCCAGGGACAGCAGCGCAAAGCACAGCACTGCGGGCGCGTTGAACGAGAAGATGATTTTGCTCTTTTTCATATGAACTCCTGTCTGCATGATTCTTTGAGCACAGTATACCATGCGCGGCACGCGGGCGCAAGCATGGACGATTTCATGATTTTCTCGCCAAAGGGCTTGAAGGAACTGCTTTTTTGTGGGATAATACGAATTGGTATGTATTCAACCAGAAAGATGACAACCTCAAAAAGGAGAACCAGGAAGCCATGATCGCAACCCAGAACGTATCGCTCTCTTACAGCGGAAAGCCGCTCTTCAAGAACGTCAATATCAAGTTTACCGCCGGCAACTGCTACGGCATTATCGGCGCGAACGGCACCGGCAAGTCGACCTTCCTCAAGGTGCTTTCCGGCGAGCTGGAGCCGACCACGGGCGACGTCGTGATTACCCCGGGCGAGCGCATGGCCGTTCTCAGGCAGAACCACTTTGAGTTTGATGAATACGAAGTCCTGACCACGGTCATCATGGGTCATAAGCGCCTGTATGAGATCATGAAGGAGAAGGACGAGCTCTACGCCAAGGAGGATTTCACCGACGAGGACGGCGAGCGCGCCAGCGTGCTGGAGGGCGAGTTCGCGGAGCTGGACGGATGGAACGCCGAGAGCAACGCGGAGATGATCCTCACCGGCCTGGGCATCAGCCTGGACATGGAGCATATGCTCATGAAGGAGCTGGACGGCAGCCAGAAGGTCAAGGTCCTGCTGGCACAGGCGCTCTTTGGCAGCCCGGACATCCTGCTGCTGGACGAGCCGACCAACTATCTGGACATCCAGTCCGTCCGCTGGCTGGAAAACTTCCTGCTGGACTTCCCGAACACGGTCATCGTCGTCAGCCACGACCGTCACTTCCTCAACAAGGTCTGCACGCACATCTGCGACATCGACTTCGGCAAGATTCAGATGTATGTGGGCAACTACGACTTCTGGTATGAGTACACCCAGATGGCGGCCCGCCAGCAGAAGGATCTCAACAAGAAGAACGAGCAGAAGATCAAGGAGCTGCAGGCGTTCATCCAGCGCTTCTCCGCCAACGCCAGCAAGAGCAAGCAGGCGACCAGCCGCAAAAAGCTGCTGGATAACCTGCAGATGGAAAACTTCATGCCGTCCTCCCGCCGCTATCCGTACGTCTCCTGGAAGCCGGACCGCGACATCGGCAACGATCTGCTGACGGTGACGAACCTTTCCAAGACCGTCAACGGCCGCAAGGTGCTCAACAACATCTCCTTCGTGCTGACCCCGGGCGACAAGGTCGCCTTTGTCGGCACGGACGAGCTGGCGCGCACCACGCTCTTCCAGATTCTCATGGGCGAGCTGGAGCCGGACGAGGGCAGCTTCAAGTGGGGCATCACGACCTCGCAGAGCTATTTCCCCAAGGACAACAGCGCTTATTTTGACGGCTGCGAATACAATCTGATCGACTGGCTGCGTCAGTTCTCCGTCAGCCAGTACGAGAGCGATATCCGCGGCTGGCTGGGCCGCATGCTCTTCTCCGGCGAGGACGCGCTCAAGCAGGCGAAGGTGCTCTCCGGCGGCGAGAAGGTGCGCTGCATGCTGGCGCGCATGATGCTCTCCGGCGCGAACGTGCTGGTGCTCGATGAGCCGACCAACCACCTGGACCTCGAGTCCATCACGGCGCTGAACAAGGGCATGATCGAGTTCACCGGCTCCATGCTCTTTGCCACGCAGGATCACGAGTGCATTCAGACGGTGGCCAACCGCATCATGGAGATTCTGCCGGGCGGCCTGGTGGATCGCCGCGAGAGCTACGACGATTACCTGGACAGCGAGATTGCCGCGCAGCAGCGTGCGGCGCTGATGCAGGCGTAATGCGCGCGGCGGCTGGAAACGGCGTGCAGAAAGGAGGAGCGTCAGTGGAGCGCATTCGTTGGGAAGAGTCGCTGAACGTGCCGAATCTGCTGACGCTGCTTCGCATGGCGCTGCTGCCTGCCGTCGTCTGGCGTTATCGCCTGGGCGATATGGCCGGCGCGCTGGCGGTGTACCTGGTCGCCGTGCTCACCGATGCGGTGGACGGCTTCATCGCGCGCAGGTTCCATCAGATCACCGCGCTGGGCAAGCTGCTGGATCCCATCGCCGACAAGCTGTCGCTGCTGACGCTGCTGGGGCTGTTCGTCGCGGACGGACAGATCCCGCCGTGGCTTCTGACGATCGTCCTGATCAAGGAAGCGATCCTGATTGCCGGCGGTGCGGCGGCGCTGCGAAGAGGAATCGTCGTCTATGCGATGCCAATCGGGAAGGTGACGACCGTGACGTTCATTCTGTCGATGGTCGCCAGGTTTTTGGCCGTGAGGCAGCTGGCAGATCTTCTGCTCGGCGTGTCGGTTGTGCTGTCGCTGCTGTCGCTGATCTGGTACGGCATGGTGCTGCTGCGCAGAATGCGCATTCATCCCGGCGTCTGATACAACAAGAGGCATGCTCAGGCTCCCGCAAGAGCGCGGGGGCCTGCTTTCTTTAATTGCCAGCATGCCCCGGCGCGGGGATGCAAACGATATCCTCAGGCTCACAGCACGGTGAAAGCGGGGCGGCAAGCGGCATGGTCAGAATGAGCGCTTTGCGCAATATTCCGGTGATCTGCCATAGCCGGCAGATCGGCCTTTTGCAGAGCATCAGCCTGGACGCAGCGCAAAAAAGGGTTCACGCGCTGGTGGTCTCCTGCGGGATGCGCGGGAAACGGGTGGTGCTCAGAGAGCATGTGCAGGCGATTGCCGGCGGCTTCATTCTGGCGGATCAGGACGAAAAATACAAGCGCGTCTACGAAAGGGCGGGCAGTCCGTTTGTGCGGGATACCACCGGCATGCTTGCCGGCCGCGTGACGGATTATGCCGTTGACGAGCAGACGCTTGAGGTTCTGGCCGCTGAGATCATGCCGGGCTACTGGCCGGCGAGCAGCCGTCAAAGGTTCTGGGCGTTTGCCTATCACAGCGCGGACGACTCGGACGGGGGCCTGATCGTTCCTGCTTCCCTGGGCAGTGGGCTGAGCTTTTCAAGGGAGGGAATCTGAGATGCGCGTATCCACCATGAAAGGAATGGCTGCCGGAGGTCTGCTTGGCCTGACCGTCGGCGCAGGACTGATGATGATGCCGCAGGGAAAGCGAATGAAGCGCGTGCTGGCGAAAAATGGCCCGCAGTTGGTCAAGCAGGTTGCGGAGTGCTGGATCAGATAAAGGAAGGGGGAAAGCTCAAAAGGCTTTCCCTCTCTCTTTGACGGGGAAATTCGGGCAACGGAGGCGCTGACATGAAAAGCAGAAAGACGCTGGCGTATGCGCTGGGCGCGCTAATTCTTTTTCTGTATCTGTACCGCAGGCGCGGCGCGGTGCTGGGCATTGCGGCGGTGTTTGCCTTTGCGGGCGTGTTCACGCTGCTGCTGGCACCCGTATGCCGCGCGCTTGAACGCCGCGGCGTGCGTCCGTCGCTGGCGGCAGGCGTTGCGGTGGGTGGGCTGCTTCTGCTGGCGCTGCTCATCGTGTCGGCGTTTGTCCCATATCTGGCGACGCGCTCCATCGAGCTGGTTCGCCGCAACGCGCCAACGGTCACGGCGATCATGCAGCGGGCGGGCGAGATGCTGGAGCATGCGGGGCTGCGCGGCGCGGGCGGGCGGGGCTCCGGCGACATGATCGCCTCTTCGGTGGCCGGCGTGACGGCGTTTGCTGCGCGGGGCGGCATGGCCTTTGCCGCGCAGACGGGACGGATTCTGTTTGCGCTGGTGCTTTCGTATTACCTGCTCTGCGAGCGAAAGCGCCTTAGCGGACATCTGCTTCTGTTTGTGCCGCCTGCCTGGCGCCCGGCAGTGCTCTCCGCGCTGCTGGGGTGCAGGAACGCGGCCATGGGCTATCTGTCCGGCATGCTCAAGACGAGCGCCTTCGTGGGCGCGGCGACCTACCTGGGGCTTGTGCTCCTTGGCGTTCCGGACGCGCTGCTTCTGGCGCTGTTCATGGGCATCTTCGAGGTGCTGCCGTATGTGGGCCCCGTGCTGGCGGCGATCCCGATCCTGCTGAGCAGCCTGCCGCAGGGCCTGAATCAGACGCTGCTGGCTCTCGCACTGGTGGTGCTGGTGCAGCAGATCGAGGGCAATTTCATCAGCCCGTACTTCACGGCCTCCAGCACGTCGATTCATCCGCTGGCGGCGCTGGTCAGCGTGTTTGTGCTGGGCAGCCTGATGGGCATTTGGGGCATTCTGCTCGCCGTGCCGCTGGTGGTAGCGCTGCGGAGCCTGCTCTGGTCGATCCGGCAGGCGCGCGGCCTGGCGATCGCGGGGCAGACCTGAAAAAGAATTTCCATGGCAGGAGATTGAAACCGTTCGCCGTATCGTGTATAATATAGTCTGTCAACAACCTGGAAGGGGGACGCGCCATGATCAATTCGGATATGGGGACGCAGCATTTCAAGGCCATCAGCGACAATCCGCAGGACGCGCAGACGATCCTGCTGTGCGTGTACCACGCGCTGTCTGCAAAGGGCTACGATCCGATCACGCAGATCGTGGGCTACCTGATCAGCGGTGATCCGACGTACATTACCAGCTATCAGAACGCCCGCTCGCTGATCTGCCGCATCGACAGGGATGAGCTGCTTGAGGAGCTTGTGCAGTTCTATCTGTCCAAGAACGTTTGAGGACGCCGGAGATGAACGAGAGAATTGTCGCGCTGGACGTGGGAGACCGCCGCATCGGCATCGCCGTGAGCGATCCGCTGGGCGTGACCGCGCAGCCGATTGAGACATACACGCGCATTGGATATGGCCCGGATACGCGCCATATCGCAGAGCTTGCCCGCAGGTATGAGACGAACAGGATTCTCTGTGGCCTGCCGCGCAACATGGACGGCACGCAGGGCTTTCAGGTGGAGAAGGTTCGGGAGTTTGCCGCAAAGCTGGAGGAATTGGGACTGGCGGTCGAGTACTACGATGAGCGCATGACCACCATGCTCGCCGAGAACGCGCTGCTGGAGGCGAACATGCGCCGCGAGGACCGCAAGAAGAAGGTCGACATGGTCGCCGCGGTGGTGATTCTTCAGTCCTATCTCGATGCATGCGCTGCGATGGCGGACGACGGGGAAGACGAAGAGGAAGACGACGACGGCATCCTGGAGATGGAGGACGAGGACGGCAACCCGATTCGCTTCTATCTGAGCGCCAGCATCCGCTATGCGGGCGAGGATTATGTGCTGCTGACCTGCGCGGAGGCGACACAGGATATCGAGCAGGACGAGAGCTTCATCATGCGCTGCACGACGGACGGCGAGGGCAACGCCTGCTACCAGTCCCTGGAGGACGAGGCGCTCATCGCGGCGGTCTACGAGGCGTATCTGGCGCAGAGCGAGGAAGCCTGACATTTTTGAATCATCATTTTGAAGGGGAACACATGACGGGGCCATTTGGAGAAGACGAGCTCTTTGACGACGAGTGGGTGGAAATCTGCGACATCGAGGGACACCGGATGTCCATGCGCCATCTGGCAACCATGCGTCTGGGGGAAAAGACCTATATTCTCCTGGAGGATGGAAGCGAGGAGACGCGCGGCGAAGGCGCGATGATGCTCGTGCGCGAGGATCGGACGGTCGACGGTGCCAAAGAGTATGTGGTGTCCAGCGATGAGCAGGAGATCGAGCGCGTCATCGGACGCTTTGCCGCCCATCTGTTTGAAATGACCATGCAGGACGACGATATGCCCGGGATGGACGAGCCCGATATGGAGATGGCGGAGGCCTGCGGCTGTGCGCACCGGCCGGGCGAGTTCTGCTATTGCGATGACCCGGCGTATCTGCAATGACGCGGATTGCATTTTTGTGCTTGCCATCCGACGGAAAATCATGTATAATACGCGATAAAGGCGAAGATTGAGACAAAGCCCGGTACAGGCGGCCTTGCAGAGAGAGCGGAACGAGGCTGGAATTCCGCTTAGGCCTGCTGCGGGAAATTCACTCAGGAGCTGCTCCGCTGATATGTAGGCGGGGACGGATGACCCGTTATCTTGTCAAGGCCTTACTGCGCGCGCTAGCGTGCACGAGGTGAAATTTGGGTGGTACCACGGGGAAATTCAGCCTCGTCCCTTTGCGGACGGGGCTTTTTTCTTTTTAAAAGAAGGAGGGCTTAACTCAACATGGATATGCAAGAACAACTGCGAAAAATCCAGGAAGACGCGCAGGCGCAGCTTGCGCAGGTCAGCGACAAGCTGGGGCTTGATGCGCTGAAGGTCAAGCTGATGGGCAAGAAGGGCGATCTGACGCTGCTTCGCCGCTCCATGGGCCAGCTCGCGGCGGAGGACCGCCCCAAGGCCGGCCAGATGATCAACGAGGTGGTCGCCGCGCTGACCGAGCAGATGGACGCGCTGGACGCCAGGCTCAAAAAGCTCGAGCAGGAGAGAAAGCTCGCGCGCGAGGCGATTGACGTGACCGAGCCGCGCAGGCACAGGGCCATCGGCATGCAGCACCCGATTTCGCTGGTGCAGGATCAGATGCTCGGCGTGTTCACCAGTATGGGCTTTGACGTCGTGGAGGGCCCGGAGGTGGAGTACGATCTGTACAACTTCGAGCTGATGAACATCCCCAAGAACCATCCGGCCCGCGACGCGCAGGATACGTTCTACATTGAGGACAACGTCGTGCTGCGCACGCACACCTCTCCGGTGCAGGCGCGCACGATGCTCACGCGCAAGCCGCCGATTCGCATCGTCTGCCCGGGCCGCGTGTACCGCGCGGACGAGGTGGACGCGACGCACTCCCCGGTGTTCCATCAGATGGAGGGCCTGGTCGTTGGCGAGGACGTCACGATGGCCGATCTGAAGGGCACGCTGGACGCGTTCGCGCAGAAGCTCTTCGGCGACGACATGACCACGCGCTTCCGTCCGTCGTTCTTCCCGTTCACCGAACCGTCCGCTGAGGTGGATCTCACCTGCGTGGGCTGCCACGGCAAGGGCTGCCGCATCTGCAAGGGCACCGGCTGGATCGAGGTGCTCGGCGCGGGCATGGTCAACCCGAAGGTGCTGGAGATGTGCGGTATCGACAGCAAGAAGTACAGCGGCTTTGCGTTCGGCGTGGGCCTGGAGCGCATCGCCATGCTGCGCTACGGCATCACGGACATGCGCGCCCTCTTCGAAGGCGACGTGCGTTTCCTGTCCCAGTTCCGCGACGACTAAGGGTGGAGGAAGAAGACAATGAAAGTACCGATGCAATGGCTGAAGCAGTACACCGACGTGCCGGTCTCTGCGCAGGCTTTTCAGGATGCGATGATCAATCACGGCACGGGCGTCGAGGGCCTTGAGGACCAGAACGAGGCCGTGCAGAACGTTGTCGTGGGCAAGATCCTCTCCGTGCGCAAGCATGAGAACTCCGACCACATGGTCATCTGCTCCATCGACGTGGGCGAGGCGGAGCCGCTGCAGATCGTCACCGGCGCGCCGAACGTGCACGAGGGCGACCTGGTGCCGGTGGCCAAGGTGGGCGCCGTGCTCCCGAACGGCGTGAAGATCAAGAAGGGCAAGCTGCGCGGCGTGGATTCCTACGGCATGTGCTGCTCCGGCCCGGAGCTGAACGTGCCGGAGTATCTGTATCCGTCCGTGGGCGACAAGGGCCTGCTGATCTTCCATGAGGATTATGCGCCGGGCACCGACGTGCGCTCCATCCTGGGCGTGGACGACACGATCGTCGATTTCGAGATTCTGGCGAACCGCCCGGACTGCCTGAGCGTCTGGGGCGTGGCCCGCGAGGCGGCCGCGACGCTGGGCACGACGTTCAATAAGCCGGAAATTAAGGTCGAAACCGTTCCGGGCAAAATGAGCGACTTCGTGAGCATCGAGGTTCGTGATACCGACCTGTGCCCGCGCTACTGTGCCCGCGTGGTCAAGAACATCAAGATCGGCCCGTCCCCGATGTGGATGCGCAAGGCCCTGAATGCGGCCGGCGTGCGCGCGATCAACAACATCGTGGACATCACCAACTATGTGATGCTGGAAACCGGTCACCCGATGCACGCGTTTGACCTGGCGAAGGTGAAGGAGCAGCACGTCATCGTGCGCCGCGCGTTTGAGGGTGAGAAGATCGTCACGCTCGACGGCAAGGAGCGCGACCTGACGACCGATATGCTGATGATCGCGGATCAGACCAACGCGACCGGCATCGCCGGCGTCATGGGCGGCGAGGAATCCGAGATCACCGAGGAGACCACGACGGTCATGTTCGAGATCGCCGCGTTCGACCGCAGCAACATCCGCCTGACCACCCGCGCGCTGGGCATGCGCACCGAGGCCTCCGGCCGCTTTGAGCGCGGCGTCTGTGCGGCGACCTGCCGCGAGGCGGCGGACCGCGCCTGCCAGCTGGTGAATCTGCTGGGCTGCGGCGAGGTCATCGACGACGTGTTCGACTGCTATCCGAACCCGAAGCCGCAGACCGTGGTTACGGCCTCCGTGGCGCGCATCAACAGGCGCATCGGCATGGAGATTCCGGGCGAAACGATGGCGAAGATTCTGACGAGCCTGCACATGGACGTGACGCTCGACGGCGACAGGCTGACCGTCGTGGCGCCGGAGTACCGCGAGGACATCGAGGTCGAGGAGGACCTGTCCGAGGAGGTGCTGCGCATCTACGGCTATGAGCACATCCAATCCACGCTGCTGCGGGGCGAGACGGCGCCGGGTACGCGCAATGCGCACATGCTGCTCTCCGACAAGGTCAGCAGGATTCTGGTGGGCATGGGCCTGTACGAGATCCGCAACTTCTCCTTCATCAGCCCGAAGCTGATCGACAAGCTGAACCTGGCGGAGGACGATCCGCGCCGCACGATGCTGCGCCTGACCAATCCGCTGGGCGAGGACACCAGTGTCATGCGTTCCACGCTCGTGCCGTCCATGCTGGGCACGGTCTCCCTCAACCAGAGCCGCAACAACGATGCCGCGATGCTCTATGAGATTGCGCCGGTCTTTGACATGACGGGCTACAAGCAGGGCGAGCTGCCGCACGAGCGGCCGACGCTCTGCATCGGCGCGTATGGCCCGGACGTCGATTTCTACCTGGTGCGCGACATCGTGCTGGATGTGCTCGCGCGCTTCGGCGTGGAATGCGACGTCGTGCCGGGCGCGGAGCCGTATCATCATCCGGGCCGCGCGGCGAAGCTGATGGCCGGCGGCAAGTGCCTGGCCAGCGTCGCCGAGGTGCATCCGCAGGTGATGGCCGCGTTTGACATCACCAAGCGCACGGTGATCGCCGAGGTCAACCTGGAGCTGCTGGGTGAAATGCGCACGCCGATGGGCCATGTGCGCGCGCTGCCGAAGTTCCCGGCCGTGACCCGCGATATCGCGCTGGTGATGGACGAGGCGACGACCGTGGGCAGCGTCCTGGCGAGCATCCGCAAGGCGGGCGGCGCGCTGCTGGAGAGCGCGGAGATGTTTGACATCTACCGCGGCGCGCAGTTGGGCGAGGGCAAGAAGTCCGTGGCGTTCTCTCTGGCGTTCCGCAACGCCGAGCGCACGCTCTCTGACGACGATGTGAATCCGCTGATGAAGAAGATCCTCGCCAGCTGCGAGGAGAACAACGGCGCCGTGCTGCGCCTGTAATCGGGCTGAATCAGGAAAAGGGGCGATCAGATCATGCTGGATATGCGGATTTCCGCAAAGACGCTGCGGTTTGCGGTGCTGGGGGAGTCCCTGGCGCACACCTGGTCGCCCCAGATTCACAACTCGCTGTTTGCCGCAGCCGGGCTTGACGCGGTTTACCTGCCCGTCACGGTGCCGGGGGACAAGCTGCCCTCCGCCGTGGATGTGCTGCGCAGCTGCTTTGCCGGCTTCAACGTCACCATCCCGTTCAAGGAGCGGATCATTCCGCTGCTGGACGGGGTGGACGACGCCGTGCGCGCATGCGGCGCGGTGAACACGGTGGAGAACCGCGGCGGCCGGCTGATCGGCCATATCACGGACGGTCTGGGCATGCTGCGGGCCATCGAGGAGGGCGGCGTATCCACCCGGGAAATCGGCGTGCTGATTCTGGGCGGCGGCGGCGCGGCGCGCGTGGCGGGCTATGAGTTCCTTGAGCGCGGATGCCGGGTGACCATCGCCGTGCGCAATCCGGAGAAGGGCGAAAGGCTGGCGGGCGAGCTGGCCGGTACGCAGCAGGACGGAAGGGTGCGCATCGGCGTCTGTCCGCTTGACGCGGTGCCCGGCGCGCACGATCTGCTGGTCAACTGCACGCCGGTGGGCATGTATCCCAAAACGGATGCCTGCCCGGTATCGATGGACGTCATCGCGCGCTGCGGCGCGGTGTTTGACGCGGTGTACAATCCGCGCAGAACACAACTGATTCAGCACGCCGTGCATCGGGGCATTCCGGCGGTCGAGGGCCTGGGCATGCTCTTTTATCAGGCGGTCGAGGCCGAAAGGTTCTGGCTCGGCTCGGATGCGCTCGCGCCTGAGGCTGTGCAAAGGGACATCTACCACGAGCTGCTGGAGCGGATGTGAGCTCCGGCGGAGAAGAAGAGAACAAGAAGGGATGTATCATGGGGTATCGGCCGGTCATTGGCATTTCTCCTTCGAGAAGCGAGGAAAGGCACCAGCTGCAGCTGCTTGAAAACTATTTGAATGCCATCTATCGCGCGGGCGGATTGCCGATGGTTTTTCCTTCGTCCATCACGGACGAGGAGGCCATCGACGAGATGCTTAATCACGTGGACGGCGTGCTGCTTTCCGGCGGCATCGACGTTCATCCGCGCTATTTCGGCGAGGAGGTTCTGCCTGGCTGCGGCGCGATTGATGAGACGCGCGACGCGTTTGAGCTGGCGCTGACACGCAAGGCGGTTGAACGGGGCATGCCGGTGCTCGGCATCTGCCGCGGCATTCAGGTGCTCGCCGTCGCGCTGGGCGGCACGCTGTTCCAGGACATTGAAAGCCAGCTGGGCATTGCGAACACGGAGCACAGGCAGGAGCCGATGGATGACTACAAGCATGCGGTCCGGTTCAAGGAGGGCGGCCTGCTTGAGCGCATCACCGGCACGACGCTGATGCTCACCAACAGCATGCACCATCAGTCGGTCAAAGAGGCGGGCGATCAGCTCATCATCGAGGGCATCACGATGGACGGCATCATCGAGGCGGTGAGCATGGCGGGCAACGAGGCGGTGTTCGGCGTGCAGTTCCACCCGGAATGCCTGGAAAGCTTCAGCGATCCCGCCGCGAGGATATTCACCTATTTTGTCGAAAAAGCATCTGAATACAGGGCGTGAGCCTTTCAAAAAGCGTCTGCTCCCAAGGGGCAGGCGCTTTGTCGTATCCGGCAGGAAAACCAGGCAAAAAGCGCCGCAATTTCGTATTGTTTCCCCATGGTTGAACTGCTGCGGCCTTTTTGTTATAATGAACACAGAATTTGAAGGACAGGAGGCCGCGAACCGATGAAGCGACCGATTCGACATGTTTTGATATGGGCGCTGCTTGCCGCGCTGCTGGTTTCGTTTCCGGGTGCTTACGCGGGCGCGCAGATCGAGCCGACCATTCGCGTGTGGCTCAGAAGGCTGAAGACGGAGGATGCGCTGCGCATCGGCGTGCAGGGCAGCTACATGCTGGACAACGGCAGCATGACGTTCTCGAACGGCGCGGAGATGACCGTGGTGCTGCGCGGCAATCAGCTGGTGCTGCACGCGGGACAAATGGCCGTCGTGATGGGCGAAAAGATGAAGCTGGTTCGCTGCGAGGACGAGGCGGGCAGCGCGCTGCGGCTGGGCGGCAGCGACGGGCTTTACGAGGGCGACCTGCTGCTGGACATCAGGGACGGCGCGATCCGGCCGATTCTGCACATCGATATTGAGGACTATCTCCTGGGGGTCGTACCCTACGAGATGGGTGATTCCTTCCCGCTGGAGGCGCTCAAGGCGCAGGCGATTGCGGCGCGCACCTATGCGCTGCAAAGAAGCGGAAGCGCGGGCGATTACGATGTGGAGGACACGACAAACGACCAGGCGTACAAGGGCAGGTCGTCGTCGCATCCGGTTTCCGAGCAGGCGGTGCGCGAGACGGAGGGACTCTGCGGCACCTACAAGGGCAAGCTCGCGGACTGCTATTATTCCGCCAGCAATGGCGGACAGACGGAGCTGGGGCAGCACGTCTGGCCGACGGACGATCCGGACGCGTTCGGCTACATGGACATGCGGGACGATCCGTATGACCTGGAAAACGACGCGAGCGTCGTCAAGCGCTTCACGCTGAAGAAGAAGCCGGGGGAAAGCGGCGTGGGCACGGCGCTGCACAGCGCGCTGGTTGCCGCGATGGAGGATCAGCTTGCCGCGCTGGGCGTTCAAGCGGATGACAATCTGGTGCGGTTTGACGAGATCGTCAGCGTGGAGACGGCCGAGCCCAGGTTTGACGAGCCGTCCAGGCTGATGACGCAGCTGCGGTTTGGCGTAAAGATTTCCGTGCGCGACTACACGTTCCGGGACGAATCGCAGAAGGATACCGGGCTGCAGGAGACGCAGCCGGACGATCCGGCCGCAGAGACGACGCCGGGGCCGACGCCTGCGCCGACGGCGACGCCCGCGTATTCGCCGTACAGGAAAATTAAAGATACGTTGACGGTAACGCTTCCGATCTTTACCGATGCGGAAAAGGCGATGGGGCTGAGCATCAACGTCTACCAGAACGAGCTGGTCACGGTGTACGATATCGGCTCGGCGTTCATGCTCGAGTCGCGGCGGTTTGGCCACGGCGTGGGCATGTCCCAGCGCGGCGCGCAGCAGATGGCCGGCAAATACGGCATGACGTGCCAGCAGATTCTCTCGTTCTACTATCCGGGCATGGAGGTGAAACGGGTCAATGTGCAGAAAAAACCGCTGCCGACGGTCGACACGGCGCTGATGGCTACGCCCGCACCGACGCCCAGCCCCACGCCCAGGCCGACGCTGATGCCGGTGAGCACGCAGAAGCTGCCCAAGGGCGCGTATGTGGCGGTGGTCAGCAACATCAGCGAGGATTCGTCGCTGAACCTGCGCGAGTCCCCGAGCCTCTCCTCGGACGTGCTGCGCCGGCTGTACAAGGACCAGAAGCTGATCGTTTTAAAGACAAGCAAGGACGGCTGGGCGCATGTGAAAACGGACGTTGTGGAGGGATATGTGCGCAGCGAATACCTGCAGACGGCGGAAGAGTGAGGCAGAATGATACGCCGCTGTCAGATTGCAGCAGGAATGGCCGGATACATGGGATGTTTTAGGTAAAACTTTCACAAATTGCGTTTTCTTCATAAAAACAATGGGGAAAGACTTGAAAACCATCCAGATTTTGAGTACAATATAGTAGGGATTGTCCCATGACTATACTATTGGCAAACAGAATTAGGAGGAGATTTCCAATGGTTAAGGTTGCGATTAATGGTTTCGGTCGTATCGGCCGTCTGGCGTTCCGTCAGATGTTTGACGCCGAGGGCTACGAGATTGTTGCGATCAACGATCTGACCAGCCCGAAGATGCTGGCTCACCTGCTCAAGTATGATACCGCCCAGGGTCCGTACGTCCACAAGGACACCGTTTCCTACAAGGAGCCGGTTTTCGAAGAGGATGGCAAGACCGTGAAGGTTCCGGGCTCCATCACCGTCAACGGCAAGGAGATCACCATCTACGCGAAGCCGAAGGCGAATGAGCTGCCGTGGGGCGAGCTGGATGTCGACGTCGTGCTCGAGTGCACCGGCTTCTACACCAGCAAGGCGAAGGCGCAGGCCCACATCGACGCCGGCGCCAAGAAGGTCGTCATCTCCGCTCCGGCGGGCAACGATCTGCCGACCATCGTGTTCTCCGTCAACGAGAACAAGCTGACCGCTGAGGACAAGATCATCTCTGCGGCTTCCTGCACCACCAACTGCCTGGCCCCGATGGCGAAGGCCCTGAACGACAAGTATCCGATCCAGTCTGGCATCATGACCACCGTGCATGCCTACACCGGCGATCAGATGATCCTCGACGGCCCGCATCGCAAGGGTGATCTGCGCCGTGCCCGCGCTGGCGCGCAGAACATCGTTCCCAACAGCACCGGCGCTGCGAAGGCGATCGGCCTGGTCATCCCGGAGCTCAACGGCAAGCTGATCGGCTCTGCCCAGCGCGTCCCGGTTCCGACTGGCTCCACCACCATCCTCGTGGCGGTTGTCAAGGGCAAGGACATCTCCGTTGATTCCATCAACGAGGCGATGAAGGCTCAGGCCTCTGCGTCCTTCGGCTACAACACCGACATGATCGTCTCCTCTGACGTCATCGGCATGACCTACGGCTCTCTGTTCGATGCGACCCAGACCATGGTCACCAAGATCGACGACGAGACCGCTCAGGTTCAGGTTGTGTCCTGGTACGACAACGAGAACAGCTACACCTCTCAGATGGTCCGCACCATCAAGTACTTCGCGGAGCTCGGCTAAGAGAATTAACCGGCTTTGCGGCGATCGGATGCTGATCCTCGCGTAAAGAAAATGTTTTCATAGACGTTTTGCCCCTCTTTCCCTTGTTCATGAGAGAAAGAGGGGTTTTTGCTTTCGTTTGATGGATGCCCGCTTTTGCGCGCAAAAGTACGCTCTTTCATGCAGAGAATCACTTTCATGCTAGGCATTTGAGAAGGAATATGCTATAATAAAGTGCTATATTGGATGAACCTGCAAATGGCTGTTACAGGAGTGTATTGAAATGAAAGACAGAGTAGCCGTCCTGATTCCCTGCTACAACGAAAGCAGGACGATTGATAAGGTTGTCCGCGATTTCCGGCGCGCGCTGCCGGAAGCGGCAATCTATGTATACGACAACAACTCGTCTGATGGGACGGCGGAGATTGCGGCAAACGCCGGCGCGATCGTGCGCAGGGAGCGCATGCAGGGCAAGGGCAACGTGATCCGCCGCATGTTCCGTGAAATCGACGCGGACTGCTATGTGATGGTGGATGGCGACGATACGTATCCGGCTGAGAATGCGCCGGAGCTCGTGCGGCTGGTGCTCGAGGAGCAGGCGGACATGGTTGTCGGCGACCGCCTGTCGAGCACATATTTTACGGAGAACAAGCGCCCGTTCCACAACGCCGGAAACAGTCTGGTTCGCGCGAGCATCAATATGCTGTTCCGAAGCGAAATCAAGGACATCATGACCGGCTACCGCGCGTTCAGCTATGCGTTTGTGAAGACCTATCCGGTGCTTTCCCGGGGCTTTGAGATCGAGACGGACATGAGCATTCACGCGATCAACCGCAACATGCTCGTGCGCAATGTCGTGATCGACTACCGCGACCGTCCGGACGGCAGCGTATCCAAGCTGAACACGTACTCCGACGGCGCGAAGGTGCTTCTGACGATTGCGCGCCTGTTCAAGAATTACAAGCCGTTTGCGTTTTTCGGCGCCATCTCCCTGGTGCTGGCGCTGCTTTCCGCAGGCTTCATGATTCCGGTTTTGTCCGAGTTCCTGTCGACCGGCCTGGTGCCGCGCTTCCCGACGCTGATCGTCTGCGCGGTGACGCTGCTGGCGGCGCTGCTGCTGTTTATCTCGGGTCTGATTCTCTCGACACTGCAGGAAAAGGACAAGCGCGACTTTGAATTCCAGCTTCAGCAGGTCAGCGATCAGTACCGCAGGCTTTGCGAGGAAGAGAACGGACGGCGGATGTCTTCCGCGTCCTAAGATAAAACAGGCGGGAGGGCAGATGGAAATCTGCCCTCTGCTTACGGGGATGGACATGGATGATGGCTGAACAGACGCTGCGCGCATGGGCGAAAGAGCTGGGCTTTGCGAAGGCGGCGCTTTGCCCGGCGGCGGCCTTTGAGCGGGCGCGCCGGCTCGTCAGATTGCAGGCACCGCTTGCGGAGAGAAGACAGCTGCGGTTTGAGCCGGAGAAGGACGATCCGAGGATCCGGAGTCTGGCGGTGCTGCTCTGGCCGTATGCGCCGTCGGCCATGACGCAGGGCGAAGCGCTCTTTGTGGACAGCTATTATCCGGCGTCCAATCTGGCGTATCACGCGGCGAAGGAACTCGAAAATAGACTGACGGCGGCCGGCTGCTTTGCGAGAGCGAACGTGTCCTATCCGGCCAAGGAAGCGGCCGTGCGCGCGGGGCTGGGGCGGATTGGCAGAAATTCGCTGCTGATCACGCCGGAATTCGGCACGCGCGTGGTCATCATCCTGATAGCGACGGACATTGCCTGCGAACCGGGCGAAACGAAATCAAACGAGGCAGTCGCGGGCTGCATAGGCTGCGGACGGTGCGCCGCGGCCTGCCCGTCGGGTGCGATCGACAATAGCGGCATGACGCATCCGGAACGGTGCCTGCGCAACTTCATGATGGAAGGCAACGTCACGCCGGAGCCGCTGCGCAGGAAGGTGGGCATGCGGCTGCTGGGCTGCGACATCTGCCAGCGCGTATGCCCGATGCAGCCGGATGTACCGCAGGCATCGCCTGTTGACCTCCGGCTTGAAGAGCTCGTGACGGCGGACGCTGCCGCGTTTTCACAGACGGTTGCCCGTCTGGGGGCGTTGATCGGACGCAATGCCACGCGGCCGCAGCGCGTGCGCGCGCAGGCTGCGCTGCTCGCCGGGAACAGCGGCAACGCGGCTTACCTGCCGGTTCTGCGCCAGTGGGCGCAGTCTCCGTTTGAGGCGGTGCGCGAGCATGCAATCTGGGCGATGGAGCAGATCAAATTGGCAGGCGGCGGGACTTGACCATCTCGTGAAAACAGGATAAAATGGAATGGATTTATCGTAGGGAGGAACTGCTTTGCTGAAGGAGAAAATCGACGGATTGCTGGACCGGGTGCAAAAGCCCGCCAGGTACATGGGCGGCGAGATGAACGCCGTGCTCAAGGATCCAGACAGCGTGGCGATCCGCTATGCGTTTGCGTTCCCGGACGTATACGAGGTGGGCATGTCCCATCTGGGTTCCCGCATCCTGTATGATATCATCAATAAGCGGGAGGACGCGCTCTGCGAGCGTGTCTTTACGCCGTGGGTGGATATGGCGGATCTGATGCGCCAGGAGAACGTGCCGCTGTTCTCGCTGGAAACGCGCTCCCCAATCCGCGGCTTTGACATGCTGGGCATCACGCTACAGTACGAGATGAGCTACACCAACATCTTGGAGCTTCTCGATCTGGCCGGCATTCCGCTGCACAGCGAGGACCGCACCTGGGACGATCCGATCGTCATCGCCGGCGGCCCGTGCGCGTTCAATCCGGAGCCGCTTCACCATTTCATCGACGCATTCTCCATCGGTGACGGCGAGATCAGCACGCTGGAGACCATCGACGTGGTGAAGGCGTGCAAGGCCGAGGGCGTCTCCCGCCAGGAATGCCTGCGCAGGCTGTCGCGTCTGCGTGGCGTCTATGTGCCCAGCCTCTACGAGGCGTCCTACAACGAGGACGGCACGCTCAAGTCCTTTGAGCCGACGGAGGAAGGCGTGCCGCGCACCGTCGTCAAGAACATGGTGGCCGATCTGGACAAGGCCGAATACCCGGAAAGCGTCATCGTGCCGTTCATGGAGATCGTGCACGACCGCATCAACATCGAGGTGCTGCGCGGCTGCACGCGCGGCTGCCGCTTCTGCCAGGCGGGCATGATCTACCGTCCGGTGCGCGAGCGCAGCGTGGAGCACATTCTCGACCTGGCCAAAAAGCTGATTGATGAAACGGGCTACGAGGAGATCACGCTGTCCTCGCTCTCTACGGGCGATTACACCTGTCTGCCGCAGCTGGCGCACGAGCTGATGGAGCGCTTTGCGGAAAAGCGCGTGGCGCTTTCGCTGCCGAGCCTGCGCCTGGACAGCAACCTCAAGCAGACGCTCGAGGAGACGCAGAAGGTGCGCAAGTCCAGCCTGACCTACGCGATGGAGGCCGGCACGCAGCGCCTGCGCGACGTCATCAACAAGGGCATCACGGAGGAAAACCTGACCTCCTCCGTCGGCGACGCGTTTGCCAGCGGATGGAGCAGTGTCAAGCTGTATTTCATGTTCGGCCTGCCGACGGAGACACTTGAGGATCTTGACGGCATCGCGGATCTGGCCAGCAAGGTCGTGCGCAAGTACTTTGAAACGCCCAAGAGCGTTCGTGCCAAGGGCCTGCGCGTCAACTGCAGCGCCTCCTGCTTTGTGCCCAAGCCGTTCACGCCGTTCCAGTGGGAGCCGCAGGACACGATTGAGCAGTTTGAGGAGAAGCAGAAGCACCTGTGCCATATCATGCACATCAAGGGTGTGGAGTTCAACTGGCACGAGCCGCAGGTTTCCTTCCTGGAGGCGGTGTTTGCCCGCGGCGACCGCCGTACGGCCGACGCGCTGGAAGCCGCCTGGCGTCTGGGCTGCCGGTTTGACGGCTGGACGGATCAGTTCAGGTTTGACAAGTGGATGGAGGCCTTTGCGCAGACGGGCGTCAAGCCTGAGTTCTATGCCAACCGCCGCCGAGAGAAGGACGAGCTGCTGCCCTGGGCGTTCATCGACGCCGGCGTGACGCAGCAGTACTTGTGGCGCGAATACGAGCGCGCCGTGCAGGCACAGACGACGCCGGACTGCCGCAAGGGCTGTCAGGGCTGCGGACTCAAGCGATTTGAAGGAGCGTGCGAAGGACGATGAGAATGCTGCTGCAATTTCAGAAGGGCGACATCGTCCGTCATCTGGGCCTGCTCGATCTGCAGCGCACCATGCAGCGCGCGCTGCGCAGGAGCAATCTGCCGGTCGCCTATTCCAAGGGCTTCAACCCGCACATGGTGATGTCCTTCGCCTCTGCGCTGTCCTCCGGCATTGCGGGCGACGCCGAGCTGCTGGACGTTTCGCTGAGCGGCGAGACGACGGAGGAGGAATGCCTGGCGGCGATGAACCGCGTGCTGCCGCCGGCCCTCCAGGCCTCCCGCGTGCGCCTGGTGGACGATCGCTTCCCGAAGGTCAGCGCGGCGCTGCGCACGGTGCGCTACCGCATCACGCTGCACGGCGGCGAGGCAAGGCGCATCGCCGAAGACGTGCCTGCCTTCCTCGCACAGGAGGAGATCATGGCGGTGCGCAAGACCAAAAAGAGCGAAACGCTGGTCAATATCCGCCCGATGATCCACGAGCTGACGGCAGAGGTCGACGAGCAGGCGGATACGGCTGTGCTTGAAGCGCGCGTTTCCTTCGTCGAGCAGGCGACGCTCAAGCCGGATCTGCTGATGGAAGCGCTCTGCGCGCACGCGCAGGCTGAGCTGCCCCGCTGCGAGATCCGCAGGACGCAGCTGCTTGGCGAAGTGGACGGTCAGCCGGTTCCGCTGATCGATCTGTGATATGGTCAGGGAACTGGTGATTGACGACGCGCCGGGCTATCTGCGCGCGGCGGTCCTCGAGGACGGAAGGCTCTGCGAAATCCACGGCGAAAAATCCGGCGGCGCCGGAGAGACCGAGAGCGTGTTTTATGGCAGGGTGCAGGCGATCAAGCCGTCGCTCAGGGCGGCGTTTGTGGATATCGGCGCTCCGCTCAACGCTTTTCTGCCGCTCGCGGACGGGAGCACGCTGCGCTGCGGGGACTTTGTGATCGTGCAGGGCCAGGCGAAGCAGGCGACGGAGACGAAGGGCCTGCGCGTGACGGACAAGATCAACCTTGCCGGCAAATGGCTGGTGCTGATCCCGGGGCAGAGCGGCGTGCACATTTCCAAGAAGGTGAAGAACCCGGAATTGCGCGACGTGCTGACGGACATTGCACAGAGGATCTGTCCGCCGGACTGTGCGCTGATCGTCCGCACGGCGTCGGAGGACGTCACGCAGCCGATCCTCGAGGAGGAAGCGCGCGCGCTGTATGCCGCCTGGCAGGAGATCGGGAAAAAGGCCGCAGGCATGACGAAGCCGGGGCTGTTGCACGGCAGGCTGCCGCTGCATATGCGCCTCATTCGCGACATACGCGAGCTTTCCCGGATCATCATCAGCAGCCAGGCGGGCTATGACGCGCTGCTTGCCGCGCAGCGGGAGCAGAAAATCGATGCGCAGACGCAGATTGAGCTTTATCGCGAGGACCGGCAGCTCATCTTTGACGCCTTTGGCATCGAAACGCAGATTGACAAGGCGCTCAGGCGGCGCGTCTGGCTGCCGTGCGGCGGCTATCTGGTGTTTGACTTCTGCGAGGCCATGACGGTGATCGACGTCAACTCCGGCAAGATGATTCTGGGACGCGATCTGGAGGAGACCGCGCTGCGCGTCAATTGGGAGGCGGCGGAGGAAATCGCCAGGCAGCTGAGGCTGCGCGATGTCGGCGGCATCGTGATGGTCGACTTCATCGACATGCGCCGGGAGGAGCACCGGCAGGCGCTGCTCACGCACATGAAGGAGGCGCTTTCGGGCGACCGCTCCCAAACGACGGTGGAGGGCATCACACGCCTGGGCCTGATGGAAATGACGCGAAAGCGCGCGCATACGCAGCTGCACAAGGCGCTGACCGTTTCGTGCAGCTACTGCTCGGGCGATGGCGCCGTGCTCTCCGGCGAGGAGGTTGCGCGCCGGGCGCTGCGGCAGGTGCGCAGAATGCTGCTTGCCGGGCAGCGCGGGCCGTTTGTCATCCGCTGCGCGCCGTCCGCCGCACAGGCGCTTGAAGCCATCCCGGCTCAGGGGGCGCAGGTCTTCGCGCTCGCGGTGCCAGGCAGGCATGCGGAGAAGTTTGACATTGAACAAATCGGCGAGGACGTCCCGATTCCGCGGGAAGCCAAGCCGCTTAAAACGAGGAATGATTGATGAAAAGAGTGGAAGCCATCGAGCTGCCCGCAGAGGAAATCGCGCATCAGAAAGCGCTGATGCGCGAATTTGCGGCGATTGAAAACCGCCCGCACACCTACTGCGTGGTCACCTACGGATGCCAGATGAACGCGCACGACAGCGAGAAGCTGGCCGGCATGCTTCAGGAAATGGGCATGACGGAGGCCGAAAGCCGCGAGACGGCGGATTTCGTGATCTTCAATACCTGCTGTGTGCGCGACAACGCGCAGCGCCGCGCGCTGGGCAACGTCACCTGGCTCAAGGAGCTCAAGAAGACGAAGCCGGAGATGATGGTCGCCGTCTGCGGCTGCATGATGCAGCAGAAGGGCATGGGCGAACAGATTCTCAGGCAGTATCCCTTTGTGGACGTGGCGTTCGGCACGCACAACCTGTACCGCTTTGCGCAGCTGATGCTGCAGGCGGTGAAAAGCCGCCGCCGCGTGGTCGAGGTGATCCAGGAGGACGAGGGCAGCATCCCGGAGGATCTGCCGGTGCGCCGCAGCAGCCCGTACCACGCCTACATCACGATCATGTACGGCTGCAACAACTTCTGCTCGTACTGCATCGTGCCGTATGTGCGCGGCAGGGAGCGCTCCCGCGCGTCCGCCAGAATCATCGAGGAGGCACGCCAGCTCAAGGAAGAGGGCGTCAGGGAGATCATGCTGCTGGGCCAGAACGTCAATTCCTACGGCCTGGACGTGGAGGGCGAGCTGAGCTTTGCGCAGCTGCTTGAGAAGCTGGATGAGATCGGCATCGAGCGCATCCGCTTCATGACCTCGCATCCCAAGGACATCTCCGACGAGCTGATCGACGTGATCGCGAAATCAAAGCACATCTGCCACGCGCTGCACCTGCCCGTGCAGCACGGCAGCTCCCGCGTGCTTGCCTCCATGAACCGCAAGTATACGCGCGAGCAGTATCTTTCCCGCGTCGCGGCGATCCGCGAGCGGATTCCGGACATGAGCCTGACGACCGACCTGATCGTCGGCTATCCGGGCGAGACGGAGGAGGAGTTTGAGGAGACCTGCTCGCTGGTCAATGAGGTGGGCTACGACAGCGCCTTCACGTTCATCTATTCGCCGCGCATCGGAACCCGCGCGGCGGATATGCCGGATCAGATTCCCGAGGACGTTTCCTCGCGCAGGATTCAGAAGCTCATCGCCATCCAGAAGGAAAACACCCGAAGGAACTACGCCGGATACATCGGCCAGGTGCACAGTGTGCTGGTCGAGGAGGCGTCCAAGCGGGATGAACACCAGATGGCCGGCAAGGATGAGTACAACATCACCGTCAATTTCCCGGGCAGCAAGGACCTGATCGGCCGGATTGTCCGGGTGAGGATCACCTCCGCGGGCGAAAGCACGCTGCGCGGCGAGAGGATCGACTGAGCCGCTTTGGCGGACAGCATAACCATCAATTAAAAACAGGAGGATTTCACAATGAGCAAGGTTACCGATTGCGCCCGTGCGCTGGGCGAGGCGATTGTCGCCTCTGAGGAGTACAAGAACATGCAGATCACCGAAAGCGCGGCGATGAGCGATCCGGCCGTGGCCGAAGCGATGGCCCGCTACATGGAGGTCAAGAACACGCTGGGCGAGGTTATGTGCCAGGCCGATGCCGACGCCGACCTGATCGCGCAGTATGGTCAGGAGCTGGACGAGATTCAAAAGAAGCTGAACGCCATGCCGGCGGTCGATGCGATGACCACCGCCCGCCAGCATTTCTCTGAAATGATGAACCAGGTCAACAGCGTGCTGGAGTACATCATCACCGGCGAGCTGCCGCAGCAGGGCGGCTGCTCCGGCAACTGCAGCGGCTGCTCCGGCTGCCACTGAAGCGATTCCCATTCTTCCCTTACGGAGGCTGAAACATGGCGAAGATGACCCCCATGATGCGCCAGTATTTGGACATGAAGGACAAGTATCCGGGCATGATCCTGTTCTTCCGGCTCGGCGACTTCTATGAAATGTTCTTTGAGGACGCCAAGCTCGTTTCCCGGGAGCTGGAGCTGACGCTGACGGGGAAAAGCTGCGGCATGGAGGAGCGCGCGCCGATGTGCGGCGTGCCGTTCCACAGCGCCGAGACGTATATCAACCGTCTGATCGAAAAGGGCTACAAGGTGGCCATCTGCGAGCAGATGGAGGATCCGGCGACGACCAAGGGCCTGGTCAAGCGGGACGTCATCCGCGTGGTGACGCCGGGCACGGTGATCGAGCAGTCCATGCTCGAGGATCGCCGCAACAGCTACCTGCTCTCCGTCTGCATGGACGGCAGCAAGGCGGGACTGGCCTTTGCCGACGTGTCCACGGGCGAATTCAGCGTCTACGAGATTGACAAGGCGAGCGTCCGCCTGCAGGACGAGCTGGCCCGCATCGCGCCGAAGGAAATCATCGCGAACAGCGAGCTGCCGTCCGGGGCGACGAATCTGCCGTACAGCATCGACAACAGCGTGAATTTCCAGCATGCCAAGGCCAAAGCGGCGCTGCTGGAGCACTTCAGGGTGCAGTCCCTGGAGGCGCTTGGCTTGGAAGGGCTGAAGCTGGGCGTCCGCGCGGCGGGCGCGCTGATGAAGTACCTGCAGGAGACGCAGAAGAACGCGCTCGAGCACATCACCGGCATCTCCCAGTACTACGACAAGCGGTTCATGATGCTCGACCACACGGCCAGGCGCAATTTGGAATTGACGGAGACCATGCGCTCCCGCCAGAAGCAGGGGACGCTGCTCGGCGTGCTGGATTATACCTGCACGGCGATGGGCGGCCGCATGCTGCGCAGCTTTATCGAGCAGCCGCTGGCGGTGAAGGAGGAGATCGACCGCAGGCTTGACGCGGTGGAGATCCTGCAGAAGGCGGACATGACCGCCGACCTGCTCCGCGAGGAGCTGGCGCAGGTATACGACGTGGAGCGCCTGCTCAGCCGCATTTCCTACCGCAGCATCAACGCCAAGGACTGTCTGGCGCTGCGCGACTCGCTTTCGCATGTGCCGGCAATCTACGCCGCCGTCAAGGGGCTGGATCCCACGGGCATGCTGGGCGAGCTGCTGGAGCAGCTGACGCCGCTTGACGACGTGGTGGATCTGCTCACGCGGGCGATCAACCCGGATGCGCCGCTGCTGATGAGCGACGGCCATTTCATCCGGGACGGCTACAATGCGGAGCTGGACAAGCTGCGCGAGGCTTCCGCGCACGGTCAGCAGTGGATTGCCGACCTGGAGGCGAAGGAGCGAGAGCTGACCAAGATCAAGAACCTCAAGATTCAGTACAACAAGGTCTTTGGCTACTACATCGAGGTCACCAAGTCGAACTACGATCAGGTGCCGTACCGCTATACCCGCAAGCAGACGCTGGCCAACTGCGAGCGCTACATGACGCCGGAGCTGCACGAGATTGAGGAAACCGTTCTGGGCGCGCAGGAGAAATCCGTCCGCCTGGAGCAGGGCCTCTTCATCGAGATCCGCGACTTCCTGTCTGCGCAGATTCCGCGCATCCAGAAGACGGCCGTGGGCCTCAAGACGCTCGACGCGCTGCTGTCGCTGGCGGTTGCCGCCGTGCGCAACCACTATGTCCGTCCGGAAATCACGACGGACGGCGTGCTTTCCATCGAAAATGGCCGTCATCCGGTCGTGGAGGCGGGACTGCACGGCGATGAACTCTTTGTGCCCAACAGCACGCTGATGGATGAAAACGACAACCGCATGCTGATTATCACCGGGCCGAACATGGCCGGCAAGAGCACCTACATGCGGCAGGTGGCGCTCATCACGCTGATGGCGCATATGGGCAGCTTTGTCCCGGCGGACAGCGCGAAGATCGGCATTGTCGACCGCATTTTCACGCGCGTGGGCGCGTCGGATGACCTAGCGAGCGGACAGTCCACGTTCATGGTGGAGATGAACGAGATGGCGCACATCCTGCGCAGCGCGACGGCGCACTCGCTGATCATCCTCGACGAAATCGGACGCGGCACGAGCACGTTTGACGGCCTGAGCATCGCCTGGGCGGTGGTCGAGTATCTGGTTGACCCCGCGAAAATCGGCGCGAAGACGCTCTTTGCCACGCACTATCATGAGCTTAGCGAGCTGGAGGGCCGGCTTGCCGGCGTGGTCAACTACCGCATCAGCGTCAAGGAGCATGGCGAGGACGTGATCTTCCTGCGCAAAATTGAGCGGGGCGGCGCGGACAAGAGCTTCGGCATCCATGTGGCGCACCTGGCCGGCTTGCCACGGCCCGTCATCATGCGCGCGCACGAGATTCTGGCGCGCCTGGAAACCAACGACGTGAACAAGACGAGCATCGGTCAGAACATCCTGGGCGACGATCTGGACAAGAAGCCCAAGCAGGTCAACCTCTTTGAGGCGCCTGCCATGGATCTGGTGGAGGAAATCCGCGCGCTCGACGTCATGGCGATGACGCCGATTGAGGCGCTCAACACGCTCTTTACGCTGCGCGAGAAGGCGCGGCGCGCATGAACAGGCCACGAGAGAAAGGAGACGCTGCCTTGGAAGACAGACCGATTATCCGGCTGGACGAGGAGATCATCGGCAAGATCGCGGCGGGAGAGGTCGTCGAGAGTCCGGCGTCCGCGATCAAGGAGCTGGTGGAGAACAGCCTGGATGCCGGCGCGACATGCGTCACGGTGGAGATTCGCGACGGCGGCATTTCCTATCTGCGTGTGACGGACAATGGCCGGGGGATTCCCAGCCGAGACGTCCGTCTGGCGTTTGAGCGCCACGCGACGAGCAAAATCCGCAAATCCGAGGATCTGTTTGACCTGCACACGCTCGGCTTCCGCGGAGAGGCGCTGGCCTCCATCGCGGCGGTGAGCAAGCTGGTGCTGACCACGCGCCACGCGGGCGAGGAAAGCGGCACGCGCGCCGTCAACGAAGGCGGCGTGATCAAAAGCATTGGCGAAGCGGCCAGCCCACAGGGTACGACGATCGTCGCGCGGGAGCTGTTCTACAACACGCCGGTTCGCCTCAAGTTTCTCAAAAAGCCGGTGACGGAGGCCGCGCGTGTGGCGGAGGTCATCGCGCGCATGATTCTGGCGCATCCGGAGATTTCCTTCAGGCTGATTCACAACGGCAAGCAGGTGTACACCAGCTCCGGCAACGGCGATCTGCGCAGCGCGGTCTTCTGCCTGTACGGGCGTGAGATCGCGGGCGCGATGACCCCGGTTCGCTCGGAGGGCGCGGTGTCCGTGACGGGCCTGGTCGGCGTGGGGCTTCAGGCGCGCGCCAACCGTGCCAGACAGACGTTTATCGTCAACGGACGCACCATCCGCAGCGCGCTGCTCACACAGGCGCTGGAGGACGGTTGCCGCGAGCGCGTGACGGTCGGTCACTATCCCGTCTGCGTGCTGAACGTGCAGATGCCGGTGGCCATGGTGGACGTCAACGTGCACCCCAACAAGCTGGAGGTTCGTTTCAGCGACGAGAATCTGATCTATCAGGCCGTCAAGGGGGCGATTGCGGACAGCTTTACCGCCTCTCCGCTGCAAAGCGCGCCGAAGATGACCCTGGTGAACGAACCAGAGCGGCCTGTTGTGGGCACGGTGCGCGTCATCGATACCGAGACAGAGGGGGGCATCGAGCAGGCCAGGCAGGAAAACGGCACGCGGCCGGCGGATGCGCCGGCAAAGCCCGAGGTGAAGGTTCATGTGCTGAACGTTGCGCCGGAGAAGCGGACGGCTGAGCCGTCGGGCCATGTGCCTGAGGCGGAGCCCGTGTCGCGGCCCGCGCCGGATCAGCAGGCGGCGTTTACCTCCTTCGTCACGCAATACTTCGGCGGCGCAGTGCAGCGCGCCTCCGCGCTTCACGAATCGGTGATTCCGGGCCGCACGGAGGAAATCGCTGTGCGCCAGCCCGCAAAGGCGGAAAAGACACAGCAAGCGTTGGAAAAAACTGCGGATGCCCGGAGTGCAGCGGAGACGCCCGCTGACAAAGCGGAAAAGCAGCTGCCGTCTGCCGGGCAGGAGCCTGTGCAGGAGAATCTGCTGCCGGAGCCGCCAGAGAAGGATCTCGGCCCGGCGCTCGAGGGATACAGCATGGTGGGCGTTGCTTTTGATACCTACATCATCCTGCAGAACGACAAGCAGTTGCTTCTGATCGATCAGCATGCCGCGCACGAGCGCATTCTCTACGAAAAGCTGATGCGCGAGATCGACGCGGGCACCGGCTCGCAGATGCTGATGGTGGCGCAGGTCGTCCAGGTGACGCCGCAGGACGCGGCCAAAATCGAAACCTACGCCGAGGAAATCAAGGCGGCCGGCTTTGAGATTGAGCCGTTTGGCGACAACGCCTATCAGATTCGCGCGGTGCCCAATGTGCTCGGCGTGCCGCAGAGCAGGAGCGCCTTCCTGGAGATGGTCGATCATCTGGGCGAGCTGCGCGTGCTCTCCACGCAGCAGAAGCGCCGCGACGCGATTCTGCAGATGGCCTGCAAGAAGGCGGTCAAGGGCGGCGACAGGCTGACGATGGAGGAGATTCGTCCGCTGCTGGCGGACATGCTCTTGAGCAGCGCGCCGCCGACCTGTCCGCACGGCAGACCGCTGGTCGTTGTGCTCACCAGGAGCGAAATCGAAAAGCGCTTCAGGCGCATCAACAGCTGATTCCGTAGGAGGGATGCGATGAAACCGGTTGTGCTGGCGCTCGTCGGCCCCACAGGCTCGGGCAAGACGCGGACGGCGATCCGCATCTGTCAGGCGCTGAACGCAGAAATCGTCTCCATGGACTCCATGCAGGTGTACCGGGGGATGGATATCGGCACGGCAAAGCCGACGCGGGAGGAGCTGGCCGCAGCGCCGCATCACATGATCGACGTCGTGGAGCCGGATCAGATGTTCACGGTCTCGATGTACAGGGAGATGGCCTGCGAGGTGATGGACGGCATACTGGCGCGGGGAAAGATGCCGCTGCTCGTCGGCGGCACGGGCCTGTACCTCCAGGCAATCAGCTACGAGATGAGCCTGGGCGAAAACGGCGCAGACCGCTCGCTGCGCGAAAGGCTCCAGCAAATTGCCGGCGAGGAGGACGGCCCCCGAAGGCTGCACGAAAGGCTTCAAAGGGTCGATCCCGCCAGCGCAGAGAAGCTGCATCCCAACGACGTCCGCCGCGTGATCCGAGCGCTGGAAATCTATGAGACTTCCGGCAGGGCGAAGAGCGAGCAGACGGACGAGCAGCGCAGGGAAGGGCCGTATCATGTGCTGGTGTACGGACTCTCGCTTCCACGCGAGCAGATGTATGCCAAAATCAACGCACGCGTGGACGAGATGATCAGAAACGGCCTGGTCGATGAGGTCAAGGGTCTGCTTGATCGGGGCATCGAGCCAAGAACGGAAGGCGGCGCGATGCAGGCAATCGGCTACAAGGAGATCGTCAGCGCGCTGCGCGGCGAGATGACGATGGAGCGCGCGGTTGAGCTGATCAAGCAGGGCTCGCGCCGGTATGCCAAGCGCCAATGGACGTGGTTCAGGCACGACAAGAGGACGAAGTGGTTTGACTGGACGGCCTATGAAAGCGAGGACGCCCTGATCGATGCTCTGCTGCGTCAGATCCGGACGGATATCAAAGCGTCATAAAACGACCGATGGTTTGTTTAAGACGGAACAGACCATCGGTCTTTACTATGCCGCCTCCGTACGCCTGGATGCCTGCGCGCATAGAATGAACCGGACGCATGGACGATGAAAAGGAAAGGAGGGCCAGCATGCAGCGTTGTTCGCTTCTTTTGGGAGATGGTTTTGCGGAATTCCCTCCTGACAGGCATGGCTGCTGCAAGCCGTGCTGCGGATATATTCTAGAGGAGATACACAGTCAACGGCAGGAGTGCTGCTGCTTTCACGGCATCCTGAACGTCTGCGGTCTGCCGCAGCATCTGATGGCGCCGCTGACGCTGTGCGGCGTTGAGGTGATCTGCATTTCCCCGCAATGTGTTCAGGATCGAAGCACATTTCGTTTGACGCTGCGCTGCGAGGTGATCGACTGCCGCGGATGCCGCGCCTGCGGAGAGGCTTGCATGGCCGTCGCGCTGAGGCATGCGCCGGGATGCTGCGGAGACAATCTGCGTCTGGGCGCGCAGATCGAGGTGAAGGACGCGAGGTTCTGCGCGCCGTCGGCGTTTGAGATATGCGCGGACATCCGGCTTGTCGTGGTGACCAGCGGCGCGGGGCGGATTCTGAGACAGCAGACCTGCGCTCCGGATTGCGTTTTTCCGCCACTCTATCCCGCGCCGGGACGGCATCAGAGGGAGAAAAGGCGGATTATTTCCGAAAGGCGTTCCTGAAAATTCGCAAAAAGCTTGAACAACGTCGGAAAATAGGGTAGAATATAGACCAATTTATTCTCATGAGGAAAGGGTCAGAGACAGATATGCAAATGTTGAAGGAAGCGATCCTTGAAAAGGGGAAAGCGATCAATCAGGATGTTCTGCTTGTCGATTCTTTTTTAAACCATCAGGTGGACGTCAGGCTGATGCAGCAGGTGGGCGAAGCGTTCGCGGCGTATTTCAGGGATCGCGGCATTACGCGCGTCATCACGATTGAAAGCTCCGGCATCGCGCCGGCGTCGCTCACGGCGCTCGCAATGGGTCTTCCGCTGGTCATCATGAAAAAGCAGACCTCCAGAATCATGACGGGCGACCTTTTGCAGACCACGGTTCGCTCCTTCACCAAGGGCACCAGCTACGAGTTGACGATCAAGCGCGAGTTCCTCGTACCGGGCGAGAAGGTGCTGTTCATCGACGACTTCCTGGCCAGCGGCGAGGCGGCGTTCGGCATGCTCCGCCTGGCGAAGGAGGCGAGCATCGAGGTGGCCGGCATCGGCATCGTCATTGAAAAGGCGTTTCAGGCGGGACACAATCGCCTGATCGAGGAGGGCATTGACGTGTACTCGCTTGCCCGCGTCAAATCCATGTCTGAAAACCACATCGAATTTGTCGACTGATCTCCAAAGTGTACGTATATCGCTGCGATTGGCCAGTGTGGCCGGTCGCAGCTTTTCATCTTTCCGGATGATTCGCCTATCCCATACCGCTTAATTCTCATCGCTTTGACCAAATCTTTGTGAACGGGTGCAAAACAGAAGAGAATGTGATATAATGAAACCAAATGAAGAAAAATCCGGGGGAATGATTTGTGTTTACGCAGAAGTGTCCGCTGATTCTGGCTTCCGGTTCGCCGCGCAGAAAAGAGATTCTTGACACCATGGGCCTTGAGTTCAGCGTGGATATCTCCGATGCGGACGAATCGTTCGCCGGAACGCCGGAAGAGATGGTGCTGGAGCTGTCCCGGCGAAAGGCGCAAGCAGTCGCTTCTCGGCACAGCGGCGCGATCATCCTGGCGGCGGATACGCTCGTGTATGGCGACGAGGTGCTCGGCAAGCCGCACAGCGCCGCAGAGGCCAGACGCATGCTGGCCGGGCTTTCCGGCCGGTGGCACAGCGTCCATACCGGCGTCACGATGATCGATACGCGCTCCAGCAGAGCGATCAGCCGGGCGGATGTCACGCGCGTGCACTTCGTTTCAATGACCGCGGAGGATATCGACGCGTATGTGGCCACCGGCGAGCCCCTTGACAAGGCCGGCGCGTACGGAATCCAGGGACGCGGCGGCATGTTTATCGACAGAATAGAGGGCTCGTATTCGAACGTCGTCGGTCTGCCCATGGCGCTTGTGCGCAGCATGCTGCTCGAGCTTGAAAAGTCGCAGATCTGATCAGAAGTTTCAGGAGAATACCATGGCATTGTTTCAGCTTGTCTCGCCGGATATCGCGGTGGATATCGGCACCAATAACACGCGGGTCTACGTCAAGGACAAGGGCATCGTCGTCAACGAGCCGTCCGTTGTTGTCGTCCGCGGCGACAATTCAAAGAACATCATTGCCGTCGGCGACAGCGCGGAGGAATTGATCGGCCGGTCTGCCGGCAATGTGCGCATCGTGCATCCGCTGCGCGACGGCGTCATCGTCGATTATGAGATGGCGCAGGTCATGATTCACTACTTTGTGAGCAAGGCCATCGGCAACCGCCATTTCATGCGGCCGCGCATGGTGGTGACGATGCCCGGCGAGGTCAGCAAGGTGGAGCGCCGGGCGGTCATCAACGCGATGGAGCGCATCGGCGCCCGCCAGATATTCGTCGTGGAGCAGGCGTTTGCCGCGGCGCTGGGCACCGGTCTGCCGGTGTACGATCCTCAGGGCAGCTTCGTCGTGGATATCGGCGGCGGCACGACGGAGGTCGCGTTGGTGTCCATGGGCGGCATCGTGCTGTCCCATTCCGTGCGTGTGGCGGGCAACAAGATCGACGACGCAATCTCCGGCTATCTCAAAAAGCAGCATGCCATCCTGGTGACGGACCGCGTGGCCGAGCAGCTCAAGCTCGATCTGGCCGACGTCCGGACAAGCGAAGGCCTGGAGCACATCGCCGTGGTTCGCGGCCGTGACATTGCCACCGGCATGCCGTTGACCGTCGACGTCAACATGGCCAAGGTCAGCGAAGCCATCCGCGAGCCGCTCAAGGAGATTCTCGCGGCGATCAAGTGGGTGCTGGGCCGCATTCCGCCGGAATTTGCCGCGGACATTCTGCAGAACGGCATCTTCCTGACCGGCGGCTCCGCCGCGCTGCCCAATCTCGATTCCATGATCGCCTCGGAATTCGGCGTTCCGGTTTCCGTGGCCAGGGATGCGGGCGAGTGCACGACGCTCGGCGCCGGCTACATGGCGGATCACTTTGACATGCTTGGCGGCAACGGCAAGGATAACGCCTGACCGCCCGAGGGAATGACGATCGATGAAAAAGAAACACCCCTTTCTCTATGTGGTTCTTCGCAGGGTCATCGTCCTGATTCTGCTGCTGATGATGATCCTGACCGCATATCATCAGTCCTCCGGACAGCTGGTTTCTCCGGAGGGCGTATTTGCCGGCATCATCACGCCCATTCAGAGCGCCGTCTCCAAGGCCGGACAGGTGTTTTCGGAATACCTGTACCGCGTGAAGCTGCGCAGCAACATCGAATATGAGTACAATCAGCTGAAGGCGCAGAACGACGAGCTCATCCTCAGGAGCCTTCTGTACGAGGAGCTGGAGGAGGAAAACGCTCAGCTGCGCGCGCTGCTTGGCGAATACGAGGAGCGCGCCGCCATGAACCCCGTTCTGGCCCGCGTGATTGCCAGCGAGTCGGGCAACTATTTCTCCACGTTCACCATCAACAAAGGAAGAAAGGACGGCATCGACGACCAGATGGCGGTCATCACCTCTGAGGGCCTTGTCGGCTATGTCTATGAGGTGTTTGATACGACCGCCAAGGTCATCACGATCATCGACGACCAGGCCAGCCTGGCGGCGCTGATTGAGAGCAGCCGCGACCAGGGCGCCATCAAGGGCACGCTCGGCAGCACGGGCGAGCCGCTTTGCCGGATGTACTATCTGTCTGCGGACAGCGTGCCGCGGCCGGGCGACCGCGTGATCACCTCCGGCGTCGGCGTCTCCTTCCCGAAGGGTCTGCTGATCGGCTATGTCCGCGAGAGCACGCGCGCCATCGAGGACAACAAGCATTACATCGTCGTTGAACCTGCGGCGGACTTTGAGCACATCGAAAACGTGCTCGTGCTGCGTTATTACGCGGACGTGGAGGAGATGCCGGAGAACTACGACAATACTGAAATCATCATTGCGCCGGTAGCCACGGCCAGGCCGCAGGCGGTGGTCGAAGAGGAGAGGCTCCTCGCGTCCACGCCGGTTCCGCTGCCGGATGCGCCGGGCAGAGCCACGCCTACGCCTGCGCCTGAGACGGTCGACTTTGTGATCGATGAAGAGGCGATGGGCAATCTGGCGGATCAGTTTGTCGAGGCGACGCCCTCTCCCACGCCCGCGCCGGAACAGACGGACGAGCAGGACGAGGACATGGAGATGCGGGAGGACGATGATTTCCCGGACAACCTGTGATCAAAAGCGAGGTGGTTGGCGTTGTCAAAGGTCCTCAAGCTCTGCTTTGCGGCCATCCTGGCCTGCGTGTGCCAGACGAACCTTTCTCATATAATCCGGATCGCCGGCGTTGCGCCGGACATGCTGATTGTCTTCCTGGTGCTGCTCACGTCCTATACGGGCGCGTACGGCGGCTTCTGCACGGGCGCGCTGACGGCCATGCTCTATGACGCGAGCGTCGGCTACGTCCTGGCAATCAATCTGGTGGCCTATACGTTTATCGGGTGGGCTGCGCCGATGCTGCGCGGCTTCCTGGATACGAAGCTGAGAAAGCTGAAACACAAAAGCATTCTGGTCATGATGCTCATCTGCTTCTTCCTGACGCTGATGCGCGAGGTGCTCTATATCGGATATCTGTTTCTGATCGGCTCCGAACAGAGCCTGATGACGCTGGTGCGCGCGCTGCTGTGCTGCGGCTACAGCGCGCTGCTGATCCTGCCGGGCTCCTTTGCGGTCGCCTGGATCATGCGCTGGCAGCTGCGCCTGCGCCCGAAGAGCACGGATTTGAATGAAGAATCTGACGGTACAGGAATCTGAGGGCTAAAGAGTATCGGGGGTTTCGTATTTCGTGAAAACATATCTGAATCGCTATCGGTTTGTCGCGCTGGTGATTGCGGCGCTCTTTGGCGCGCTGGTGACGCAGCTGTTCAATCTTCAGGTGGTTGATTATGAGGATAATCTGGCAAAGGCTGAGAGCAAGAAGACCAAGGTCATCACGAGCCAGGGCTCGCGCGGCACGATCATGGACGTCAATTCCATGACGCTGGCCTACGATAAGCAGATTTACAACGTTCAGTTTTACCGCGATCCGAACTTTGTCTCCACGGCGACGGATGAAACGGGCAAACGTCTGTCGTCCAATCAGGTGTATACCAACTCGATCATCGACGTGATTGAGATCGTGGAGCGCAACGGCGGCAAGATGAACACCTCTTTTTCGCTCAAGCAGGACGAAATGACGGGCATGTGGGTCTTTGTCTGGAACAACAACGACTACACAGCGTCCCAGCAGGCCGCCAGAGAGAGCATGTGGCGCAGCAATTTCTATGTGCAGAATGTCGATCAGCAGGAGCTCTTTAATTCGCTGTGCAAGAAATACAGGGTGCCGGACAGCCTGACGACGGAGCAGAAGATTCAGGTGCTCGGCGTCTGGGAGACGATGCAGAATAACGCGTTCCTCTCTCAGCCGATCACCATCGCCTCCAACGTCAGTTGGGAAACGGTCATCGAAATCGAGGCGAAGGCACTGACGCTGGAGGGCATCACCATCTCCGTGAGCAGCCAGCGCGTGTATCCCAACGGCACGATGGCCTGTCACGTCATCGGCTACATCGGCAAGATTCAGAACTATGATACCTATTACGCGAGCTACAAGGACAAGGGCTATGCGCTGTCCGACCTGATCGGCCTGGACGGCGTGGAAAAGACCATGGAGGACTGGCTCACGGCCTGCACGACGCAGCGCGTGGGCAAGCGCGTGGTGGAAATCGACCGCTATGGCGCGGTCAGCCGGACGCTCTCCACGACGGAGGCGACCGACGGCAACAACATCAAGCTGACGATCGACTCCAACCTGCAGCGCGTGGCGGAGGAAGCGCTGGAGAACAACATCAACTATATCCGCGATGCGCAGGAGGTGCTGCTCAACAGCTCCTCCTGGCTGGATCAGAACAAAAACGAGCTTCAGGGCACAACGCGCGACTTTGACTCCAATCCGATCGCGCTTGCGGAAAAGGGCGCGGTTGTCGTAGTCGATATGGAAGGACGCGTGCTGGCGCTGGCCAGCTATCCGCCGTATGATCCCAATGCGTTCATTGTGGGCGGCGAGGCGGCTGCGAATATCCTGCTGGACTCCCGCAACCCGCTGGTCAACTACGCCATCGGCTCCCGCGATACGCCGGGCTCCATTTTCAAGCTGGTGACGGCGACAGCCGGTCTTTTGAACGGCCAGCTGACGATGACGGAGATGATCAGCGACGAAGGCAAGTTTACCCTCTACGACAAGAGCAATCCGCCGCAGTGCTGGGTCAACCAGAAGCGCCTGTATCTGCACGCTGACCAGACCGTCAGGGAGGCTATTACACATTCGTGCAACTATTTCTTCTACACGGTCGGCTCCAGACTCTATGAACATACGGACGACCAGCTCTACAAGACGGCCGCGCTCTACGGCCTGACGACCAAGACGGGCATCGACCTGCCGGGCGAGCTGCAGGGCTATGTGGCCAGCCAGACAACACTCTACGACAAGAACAAGGCGATCAGCGCGTCGGAGCAGGCCACCTGGCGTCCGACGATCGTGTTCAACCAGATCAAGCAGCTCCTCATCGAGGTCGGCGAAGACTTTGACATGACCTTCGAGGAGGAGAAGCTCAACAAGTGCGTCAAGCGCCTGATGGACATGGCGGTTGACTACAACCAGAGCGATTGGCTCCCCGAGATCCGCACCATTCTGATGGAAGAGATCGACATGCCGCGCGAGTTGGTCTACCTGCAGCGCGTCGCCGGCGACACCTACATCAAGCTGAACGAAATCAAATGGGGCGGTTCGGAGGCGATCATGGCCGCGGTCGGTCAGTCGATCACCTCCGTCACACCGGTTGCGCTGGCGCGCTACGTGGCGGCTGTCGCCAACGGCGGCTATGTCTACGATCTGCGCCTGATCGATTCGATCATCTCTCCGGACGGCGAGGTGCTCAGCCAAAGCACGCCGATCCTCGCATCCCAACTCGAGGGAGACAATGTGGACGAATATCTCGCCTATATCCGCGAGGGCATGGCCGGCGTTGCGGAAGGCGACGGTACGGCTGCGAAATTCTTCAACTCCAGCGAATATGCGGACGTGAAGAAGTACATCGCCGCGAAAACGGGTACGGCCGAAAAGACAACGATCGACCTGGAGAACAACGCGTGGATGGTGGCCTTTGCGCCATATGATCCCGAAGATCCCGACATCGAGCCGGAGATCGCCATCTGCGTGTATATCCCGCATGGATACAGCGGATCCATGTGCTCGCTGACCGTGCGCGATATCGTCAATTACCACCTGGATCACAGGCTGCTGGACAAGGAGGACTTCATGGCGCCCTCCAACTCGCTGGCGTACTGATGGAGAATACGGAGAGGATGACGATGGGAAAGATTTGGGCTGTGTGCTCCGGCAGCGGCGGCGTGGGCAAATCGATGATTGCGTTGGCGCTTGCCGCGGGCGCGGCCAAGGCGGGCAGGCGGGTCATTCTGCTGGACACCTCCGGCTTATCGCGCTGCTGCGACCTCATCCTGCGTCTTGAAAGCGTCGTCACGCTGGACATGCTCGATGTGATCCGCAATCAGGTGAGCATGGAATCCGCTCTGTATCCGGTGGCACAGTATCCGGGCCTGCGTCTGGCCTGCGCGTCGCTGTATGACGACGTATCGGTTTCGGAGCTGTCAGGCATGACGCTGGCGCTCCACTCGCTTTGCGACATTCTGGTCGTCGACCTGCCGACGGGGCAGGCGAGCCTGGGCCGCGGCGTGATGCGCGCGGGGGACGAGCGGCTGCTGGTCACCCGGCCGGACGATGCGTCGATCCGCGCGACGGAGCGCCTGATGATGCGCTGCGCCGGTGAGCCCGCCGCCGACAGTCTGGTGATCAACCGGATCAGCACGGAGCGCGTCAGGAAGAAGACGCAGTACGCGCAGAACATCGTTGAGAGTCTGCTGGACCGCGCGGCACTTGCCTGCATTCCGGAGGACGCGAGCATTCCGGCGAGCGAGCAGCGCGGCAGGGCCGCCATCGAGTGCGACGGGCCGGCATGGACGGCGCTGAGTGGGCTGGTGAAGACGCTGCTGGGCGGCGCATAAACAAGACGAGGAGATATCATGCGCAATTCGGACAATCATCGGCTTTCCAAGCCACACTTTGACTGGCCGCTGCTGGTCGCCAGCTATCTGCTGGCGCTCTACGGCGTGCTGGCCATCACCATCGCCAACTACAACCCCAATCTCGGCGCGGACCGCTCGCTGCAGGAGCTGGTCATGGACGCCAACAACGGCCGCCTTCAGCTGATGTGGGTGGTCGTCAGCATGGTGGTCGTGGCGATGATGATGACCATCAAATACGACATCATCGGCCGCCTGTGGCCGGTCATCTATTTTGTTGACGTGCTCCTGCTCGGCCTGGTGCTGACGACCTCCAAGATTAACGGCGTCGCGGGCTGGTTTCAGTTTCTGGACCGCACGTTCCAGCCGTCGGAGTTGGCCAAGCTGGCACTGATCATCACGCTGTCCAAGGCGCTGACGCGCTATCCGGACCGGCCGATTCCCAACTTCCGTTACTTTCTCTATATCTGCATGCACTTCGGCATCCCGGCGCTGCTGATCGCCGCGCAGCCGGATATCGGCACGCTGATGGTCTTCTGCGTCATCTTCGTTGCGCTGCTGTTCCTGTCCGGCTTTGAGCTGCGCTGGATGTTCCTTCTGGGCGGCCTGGCGATCGCGGCGGTCACGCCGGTTATTTTCTATCTGGCCTCGACCAACAACTTCCGCTGGCTGCGCCTGGTGGCGTTCATCAATCCGGAATCCGACCCGACGGGCAGCAGCTATCAGATCATCAATTCCAAGGTGACCGTCGGCTCCGGCGGCCTGTACGGCAAGGGCGCCTGGGCGGAGGGCACGCTCACGCACCTGAACTATGTGCCGGAAAACCACACGGACTTCATCTTCTCCGTCGTGGGCGAGACGCTCGGCTTTGTGGGTTCGCTCATTCTGCTGGGGCTGTACGCCTTCGTGATCTACCGCATGCTGCTGCTGGCGTATCACACGAAGGACCGCTTCGGCCAGCTGATCATCATCGGCGTGATGGCCATGCTGCTCTTCCATGTGTTTGAAAACATCGGCATGTGCATCGGCGTCATGCCGATCACCGGCATTCCGCTGCCCTTCATCAGCTACGGAGGAACCAACCTGGTGGTGAACATGGCGGGCATCGGCCTGGTGCTGAACGTGACGGCGTACAAGAGCTCGATCAATCTGCATGAGGACCAGCGGTCGTGACGGCGGTTCTTCCTGAATTCCTTCCCGCATAGGCTTGGGCAGACAAGCGAAGGGGAGGAAGCCTTATGAACCAGCCGACAAACAGAGTCGTTGTTGCGCAGATGAAATCCCGCGAGCGCGGGACATGGACACCGGTAAACAAGACAAAGAGAACAAAGAAACGGCTGCTGAGAAACACGTCTGTCTTTGCGGCCGTTTCCTTATGCCTGGGCGCGGGCGCGCTGTTTGCGCTGCGCCATCCGGGCGGCGTGCAGTCCGTCATGAGCCATGTGACGGCGGGATTCGAATACGACGACACGCTCGGCAGGCTTCAGTTTGTCAGCAACCTTCTGCCCGAGAGCGCCATGGTATTCTTGTCTGGCGGTGAAGAGACGCAGAGGCTCTCCGTGCCGACCAGCGCAAAGGTGTCGCATGCCTGGACGCAGGAGGAGCCCTGGCTCGAATACGCGTGCATCGGCGATGTGCGCGCCTGTCAGGACGGAGAGGTCATGACGATCGTGAAGAATCGGCAGGATGAGTACACGGTGCGCGTGCTGCACAAGGACGGCTACGAGTCTATTTACAGCGGGCTGAATGCCGTCCATCTCAAGGAGCAGGATACGGTTTCTTCTGGTCAGCAGATCGGCACGGCGGCGGGCTTTACCGCGTTTGAGCTGAGAAAGGACGGCCTGTCCGTGCTGCCCGTCTTCGCGGGCATCTGACATGCGCATCCGCATCCATCCTGCCTTCGCGCTGTACCTGTTGAGCATGGCTGTGTTTTCGTCCTGGCGGATGACCCTGTGCGCCATGGGCGCGCTGCTGGTGCACGAGACCGGGCACTATGCGGCCGCCCGGTTGCTTGGCGAGCGGATTGCCAAGGTCGAACTGACGCCGTTTGGCGGCGTGATGACCTGCGCGCCGGGGAGAAGCCCCAGCAAGGGAATTAGGGGCGTGTGCGTGGCGGCGGCAGGCCCGCTTGGCAACGAACTGGCGCTGCTGGCCGCGTCGGCACCGGCCGTGCAGCGCATGCTCGGATACGATGGTACGCAGGCGTTCATCATGGCGAATCTGGCCATGATCTGCCTCAACCTGCTGCCGGTGCTGCCGCTGGACGGCGGCAACATCGTCTTCTGCATCGGGTACTATCTCTTTCCCGCGGGGCGCCTTCTCTTGCTGCTGACCGCGTGCGGCATGCTGGCAGGGCTGGTGCTGGTGCTGCTCGCGCTGTATGGCTTCATTCTGCTGGGAACGCTGAACTGTTCGCTGCTGATGATCGGCGGGTATCTGATGCTCTGCGCCAGACGCAGCAGGGCGGAGGTGCTGGCGCAGAACCTGTATGCCGTCGTGCAGGAGAGGCAGGAGAGCACGGAGGACATCCGCACAATGCGTTTGTATCGCGTACCGCAGGATACTCGCATTCATGCGCTGCTGGAACCAATGGAGCGCACGTCCTGCGCGGCGTTTGTCTTTGAAGATGCGTCGGGCGTCCATGTCGTCGGCGAAAAGGATGTCTGCCGGTTCCTGCTGGAGGCACCGTCGCTCACGCTGGCGCAGGCATGGGCCGCCAAGCGGAAACCGGGCGGGGAGACGCAGAAAAAATCCTGAATCGGCGCGCTTTTTCCTTGAAACATCGCGTGCGGTGAGATACAATAGGAAGGGCAATAAAAAAGACAGTGAGGATACAATTGTGAGCGATACACCGCAAATACAAAAGGAGCATCCGCTTGTCCGGATGGGCATCAGCGACGAGGTGGTCAGGGCCTTTGACTGGATGGGCTTTACAGAGCTGACCAGTATTCAGGAGAAGTGCATTCCGCTGATGATGGATGGCCACGACATCATCGCGATTGCTCCGACCGGAACCGGCAAAACGCTGGGCTTCGGGATCCCGATGCTCGAATATGTCAATCTGGATGATCCCAGTGTGCAGGAAATCGTGCTGGCGCCGACCCGCGAGCTGGCCCAGCAGATCGCCGACGAGCTGACGAACCTGGCGCACTTTATCAAGGGCGCGAAGATCGCCGTGATTTACGGCGGCCAGCCGTTTGGCAAGCAGATGAGCGCGCTCTCACGCAAGCCGCAGATTCTGGTCGCGACGCCCGGCCGGCTCCTGGATCACATGCAGCGCGGCAACATCCGGCTCTCCACCGTGCACACGATGGTGCTCGACGAGGCGGACGAGATGCTCAAGATGGGCTTCATCCAGGACGTGGAGAAGGTCATCGAGAGCGCCGATCCCAACCGCCAGCTGGTGATGTTCAGCGCGACGACCAATCAGGACGTGCTGACGGTCTCCTGGAAATACCAGCATGATCCCATCGAGATCGTCGTGCAGGCGGAGGCGGACAACAAGCCGGATATCACGCAGTACGTCATCGAATCCGATCAGAAGCAGAAGTACGAGCATCTGCTCTACCTGCTGGATTCCGACCAGTACAAGCGCATGATGATCTTCTGCAACACGAAGGACATGACGGCGCGCCTTTGCGAGCGCCTCAAAAAGGCCGGATACAGCGCGGAATGCCTGCACGGCGACGTGCGTCAGTCCCAGCGCGACAAGGTGATGGCGGGCTTCAGAAAGGGCCAGTTTGAAATCCTGGTCGCGACCGACGTCGCTGCCCGCGGCATCGACGTGGACGACGTGGAGGCTGTCTTCAACTACGACCTGCCGGACAAGCAGGAGTACTACGTGCACCGCATCGGCCGCACGGGCCGCGCCAAGCGAGCCGGCGTGAGCTTCTCGTTTGTCAGCTTCAGGGACAGCATCCGCATGGACGAGATCCGCAAGTACACCCATGTGGAGCCGATCCAGCTGGTCTTTGACGAATTCGGAACGCTGTGCTACAAGGAGAGCGGCGAACCGTTTTTGGAAAACCTTTGAGTATTGTTCAGCCTGAAACCGCTGATGCCGCTTTTCGCGAGCAGCGGGATCAGGTTGTTTTCGTGGAGAGGCTCGCCCGATATGAGCTTCATCTGCGACAGATCCGCTGTGCAGGTCAGGCATTTGATCTGAGGCAGGTTTTCGAGCATGCCCCTGGCCCGTTCAAGGGCGGCTGGCGGCCCGTAAAGCGTAAGAAGCGTGCAGAATGTCAAGCGGTTTCCTCCTCAAAAAGCAGAAATTCAATGAAAAAGGATTGCGTATCAGTTTTTTTTATGATATGCTATGGATAGGTACAAAGATACATTTGTATCGTATGACGAAAGCGAGGATATTAGTCATGGATGATATGGAAATGATGGAGAACGACAACATCATCGTGCTGACCGACGAAGACGGTGTGGACGTTGAGTTCGAGTTCTGCGCTTCTGTTGAGTACGAAGGCAATGAATATGTCGTCCTGCTTCCGACCGAGGATGACGACGGCGAAGTTGTGATTCTTCAGGTCATGGAAGACGAAGATGCAGGCGAGGACGACGAGGCGACCTACGTCGGCGTGGACGACGAGGATGTGCTGCAGGCCGTGTTTGAGATCTTCAAGGAGCAGGCCGGCGACGAGTTCGACTTCGAAGAGTAATAGAGCATACAAAAAGACGCTCCGCTTGTCATGCAGCTTGGGCTGCGGCAGGCGGGGCGTTTTTTGCCATATAGGAAATTGCGTGAAAAATCGTGCAGCGAGCACCGAGCAGCTTCATTTTGCAAAGCAGTTCGGAAGTGGGAGCGGGCACGGCCCGCTTTTTTGTGTGATTCCCTTTGCCATGTGTCTTGAGGCAATATACGAACGTCAGTGAATGAATCGGAGACGCGGCTTGATCTTGTTGACGTAGAGATAGACCATGGGGAACATCAGCCGGTCATACAGCAGCAGGCAGGCATTGAGCATCAGGATGAAGACCACCAGAAGAATTGTGCCCATTTGGGTGAATTCCTCGACGATGGCTGTCATGTTCATCAGAAGGCCGAGCGTCACATACATGAGAACGATGGCCGCATTGAACACGAGCAGCTTGCAGGGCAGGCGCAGGCGCTTGTTCTTGATGCGGTCAATCTCCCACTTGAGGATGGGGTAGTAGCCCAAAAAGAGGTAGAAGAAAGCCGCTTCCTTGTCGATGCCCAGCATCAGCGTGATCAGCGATACGGCGGCGTATGCGGTCCATGCGGCTTTCCTTCCGAATTCGAGCAGAATGGGCAGCAGCAGGATGGCGCTCGCCATCGGCGCGCAGTAGGTGGCGATGGGAATGAGGCCGCCGGTGAGCATCAGGGCGACGGACAGGGCGACCATGAGGCCGCAGAATGCGATCTTGCTGCTTTGCCGGCGGCTGCGGCTTCGATTGTTGGCCATGAGGATTCTCTCCCTAAACACATGTTTTTCTTATTATAGCACAGGGTTGCTCAGCAGACAATTGACCGGCTGAAAGCAGCTGCTGGCCGCGCGCCTTCCGACCGGGGCAGCGCGTTCCGGCGTCCTGATTGCAATCGCCTAAAGAACAAAAGAAAAGCAGCGGCCCGGTCTGGGCAGCTGCTTCCGTGATGATGCGGCTTACTTGCTCAGGGAGAGCTGGCGTGCGAGCCGGCGGATCTGCGGAATCATCGCGATGACCATGCAGATGATCGTCTCCGGGATGAGGTAGGTGCCATTGTACACGGCGGAGTAGACTAGCACGTTCTGCTCGCCGGCGCCGTCGCCCCAGAAGAACACACCGGTCAGGAACGCGCACAGGAAGCGCATGAAGGCGCCCAGCAGAATGCCGGGAATCATGCCCCAGCTGTCCGGCAGCTTGCGCGCAATGCCCGCAAAGCCCAGCATCGCAAACGCGAGCGGGTAATCGAGCAGGAACTGAATCGGATGCACGAACCAGCCGCCCTGCACGAACTGAAGCAGACCGTAGGCAAAGCCGATGGCCAGGCCCGGGCCGACGCCGTAGGCATAGGCGAACATGAAGATGGGGAGCATGGAGGCGAGCGTCACGCTGCCGCCCTGCGGCATTTCGTAGAGCTTGACGTAGGAAAGGATGAACGCGAGCGCGATGCACAGGGAGGCATTGGCCAGCATGCGCGTGGACCACTTCTTCTGATCGCGCGTCATGATGTAGAGCACAACGCCCAGAATGAGGAGGCCGGCGAGGATGGCCCAGGTGGTAAGGCTGATTTCTGCAAATTCGAGCATGGGAAAGACCCCTTTCGTAAATTGTCAATTCGCAGGCCGCCTGTGATGAAAAAGGCCGCAGCTTTTAGAAAAGCCGCGGCCTTGTCAAGCAAGATACGTCGCTTCCCTACGGTAGGATTACCTACACAGGTTCAAAGGGACCGGCCAAATGGCCATCTCAGCAGTCACGCGCCCCCAGCGGTCATTGAATTGTGAGCATATTATAGGCGCGTTCCGGCACCTTGTCAAGCATGATTTTAGAAGCCGCCGTTGCCCATCAGCAGCGCCATGACGCCCTTCTGCGCATGCAGACGGTTTTCCGCCTCGTCGAAGATCACGCTGTGTGCGCCGTCGATGACCTCGGAGGTGACCTCCTCGCCGCGGTGCGCCGGCAGGCAGTGCAGGAAGATGCAGTCCTTTTTCGCCACGGCGAGGCAGTCCGCGTTGATCTGGTAGCTGGAAAACGCCTGCTTGCGCACCTCGGCCTCGCCCTCCTGGCCCATGCTGGCCCAGACGTCGGTGTAGAGCACGTCCGCATCCTTGCAGGCCTCCAGCGGATCGGTGCAGATGGTGACCTTGCTGCCGTGCTTTTCGGCGTTGGCGACGGCCCAGGCGGTGTAGACGGGGTTCGGCTTGTAGCCGTCCGGGCTGGCGATGGACACGTCCAGGCCGAGCTTGGAGCAGCCAATCATCAGGGAGTGGGCCATGTTGTTGCCGTCGCCCACGAATGCGAGCTTGAGGCCCTTGAGCGTGCCCTTCTTTTCGTAGATGGTCATCAGATCGGCCAGCACCTGACAGGGGTGGAATTCGTCCGTCAGGCCGTTGATGATCGGAATGCTGCCGTACTTGGCCAGCGCCTCCAGATCGCTCTGCTTGAACGTGCGGATCATGATGCCGTCCACCATGCGGGAGAGCACCTGGGCGGTATCGCTGATGGGCTCGCCGCGGCCCAGCTGGATATCCGACGTGGAGAGGAACAGCGCGCTGCCGCCCAGCTGCGACGCGCCGACCTCAAAGGAAACGCGCGTGCGCGTGGAGGACTTGGCAAAGATCATCGCCAGCGTTTTGCCGGAAAGACAGCTCTGCTTCTGGCCGCTCTTCTGCATGGCCTTCAGCTTGAGCGCGTGGGAGAGACACTGGTAAATCTCGTCCTCGCTCCAGTCCTGCAGGGTCAGAAGATGCTTCTGCGTGAAAGGCGCCTTGGCCTGATAGTTCATGAGATCCATGGATGAATTCCTCCTCAAATGCATCAAGTGCGCATAATTATACACCAGATTTACATAATATGCAAGCCTATCGTCAGATTTCATGATGGAAGTTTTGGTTTCTGCCGCTTTTTTATGAAAAAATGGGATTCCCATGAAAAAACCTTGAAAAGCAGACGTTTTCAGGATAAAATATACAGGGATTTTTTGTAGAGAGAAGGACGGGCTTTGGGCAATATCGTTTTGATCGGCATGCCGGGCTGCGGCAAGAGCACCGTGGGTGTGTTGCTGGCCAAGGCGCTGGGCATGGCGTTTGTGGATACGGACGTGGTCTTCCAGGCCAAGGAAGGCAGGAAGCTCCAGCGGATCATCGAGGAGATTGGCATCGACGCATTTCTCGCGCGGGAGGAGGAGGCGATTCTCAGCCTTTCCTGCGACAAAACCGTCATCGCGACCGGCGGCAGCGTGGTCTACGGTCAGCGCGCGATGAAGCGGCTGCACGAGGACGGCGTGGTGGTCTATATCCGTCTGCCGTATGAGGAGATCGCGCGCAGGCTGTCCAACCTGGCAACCCGCGGCGTGACGCTGCGCGAGGGCCAGACGCTCTTTGATCTGTATGAAGAACGCATTCCGCTGTATGAAAAGGAAGCGGACGTCGTGCTGGATGCCTCTGGCCTTCAGATCGAGCAGACGGTGGAGGCGATTGCCCGGCGCATGGAGACGATGAACGGAGCGGGTTATGGCATCTGAAATCTGGGATCTGTATGACGGAAACGGACAGAAGACCGGGCGCACGATGGTGCGCGGCGAGGAAGTGCCCGCCGGACTGTACCATCTGGGCGTGCATATCTGGCCGATGAACAGCCTGGGGGAGTTCCTCGTGCAGAAGCGCTCGATGACGGTGCAGTGGAAGCCCGGCCTTTGGGCGGTGACTGGCGGCTCCGCCATGGCAGGCGAGGATGCGCTGACGGCGGCACGCCGTGAGCTTCGCGAGGAGCTCGGGGTCGACGCAGGCGAGGATGAGCTCAGACGAATCGCGTGTCTGCGCCGGACCAATTCCTTCTGCAATGTGTTTATCATCAGAACCGACCGGCCTGCGGAAGACTTCGTGCTTCAGAAGGAGGAGGTCTGTGCCGTGCGTTGGTGCGATGCGGACCGCCTGATGCGCATGGTTGCGGACAATACGTTCTATAATTACGGCGACGCGTATTTCAAAATGCTGCTCCAGTATCAGCGGACGCATCGGTAACGCGGCGCCAAACAGAGTGTTGAGGATGTAATCGTTATGAAAAAGCTGTATTTTTCCACGTTTGTCCAGGGACTTGAAAAGCCCGTCGAGGCGATGCTGCACAAGGAAGGCGGCGTTGCCGTGGAGCGTGTTGTGCCGGGCGCAGCGCTGTACCGCAGCGTCAGGGAGCCTGCGATGCCGTTTGTGCACCAGACGTTCAGCGTGCTCTATCAGATGAAGCCGGTTGCCGGCGTCGACGACGCGGTCAAGCGCCTGCTGTCCTCGGGCGGCTGGCTGGACCGATTTCCGTATGAGGAAACCCAGGGCAAGCGCTTCCGCATTGTGACGGCGATGGGCGACAAGCTCGTCTCGGCGAACATGCGCTATGTGGACATGCTTGAAAAGATCATCTGCGAGAACACCGGCATGCGCACCTACCGTGAACGCCCGGATGTGGAGCTGTGGGTGCTCTGCCGTCCGGAGGCAGCGTATTTCCTCTGGCGGCTGGGCAAGCAGTCCGCGACCCGTCAGGAGGGTCAGCTGCGCACGGACGTCTGCGCGGTGGTGTCCTTCCTTTCCAGTTGCGGCGCTAAGAACGCGACCGTGCTGGGCTGCACCAATGTCTCTCTGCCCGCAGCGCTCAAAAACGGCGGCGCCCGCGCGCTGACCTGCGTATGCCCGGATCGCGCCAGCGCAAAGATGATCGAGGGCAAGCTGCGCGGCGTGCGTGTATGCGAGGGCTCCAGCGGGTATACCGATCTGGCAGACGGCAGCCAGCAGGCCGTCGTCCTGCATCTGCCGGTCAAGGCGGAAAAGACAGCGGGGCTTGAATCGGACCTGCGCAACGCGCTGTTTGAGGCGCGGCGCATACTGGACGCGGATGGCCGCCTGATCGTCATTGCGTCGCTGGCGCACGCTGAAAGCACGCTGCGCAAGACGCAGGGCGTGCGCATGCTGGCCCGTTATGATCTGACGCTCAGCGGACAGAAGAGCGCCATTTGGGTGATGACGGCAAAAGCCACGGACGTTGAAGAAGGCCTGAGCGAGCAATGAGTGCAAAAAAGAAGAGAAAAAAGAAAAAGAAGGGCGCATCGCTCGTCATCCGAATGCTGATTCCCATCGTGGTGCTGGCGCTGCTGGGCGTCGCTGTCTGGCAGATCAGCGGCCTTGTCAGGGGCAATTCGACGACGGCCATTGCGCGCAGCGGCGTGCTGGGCGACGAATACCAGGGCACGGTGGTCATCGCGCGCAACGAGACGCTTTACGAGACGGAAAACAAGACGAGCGTCGACTTTATTGCCAGCGAGGGCAGCAGGGTCTCCCGCTCAAGCGTGATCTGCAAGGTGTATTCCTCCGGCTACAACCAGACGGAGATCAACCGGCTGCAGACGTATCGCGAGGAGATTCAGAATTATCATGTGAATCAGGTGCTGAGCACCTACGTCGACGCCGCACTGGACGCGGACAACGAGGAGATTTCTTCGCTGGCGCAGCAGGTTCGCACGCTCGTGCAGGGGCGGGGCGTGGGCAGCCTGAGCAACCTGGAGACGCAGCTGCAGAGCGCGCTGACGGTGCGCAAGAACTATCTGCGTCAGAAGTATCCGGACGACCAGACGCTCTCGGAGCTGTACAAGGTGGAAAACGACCAGCTCAAGAAGATCGAGAGCTGGACGACGACCTACACGGCGAATGAGGACTGCATCGTCAGCTTCTATACGGACGGCTACGAAAACATGGTCAACGCCAAGACATACGGCACGCTGACGCCCAGTGACATCCGCTCCGTCATCCGCGGCATTGCGCCGCAGGGGGCCACAGCGGCGGAGCGCGGCAGCGACTCGATCTTCCGCACGGTCATCGAGGACGAGTGGTACGCGCTGTTCCTGTGCACGAACAAGGACTGGAACCCTGTCGTCGGCGAAGCGTACCAGATGCAGCTGACCGGCTTTGACAACTATGTGCTCTCCGCGCAGGTGGAGTCCTTTACGCGCATCGGCGGCGACCTGCTGCTGCGCATGCGTGTGCATTCGAGCGTGGAGCCGGTGCTCAACATCCGCACCTGCGGCGCGACGGTGGGCGACTTCGTCTCCGGCGTGTATGTGCCCATGAGCGCGCTGTACACGCTGGACAACATGATCGGCGTGGTGGTGCTGGAGGGCGGCATGCAGACGTTTGTACCGGTGACGGTCATCTCCTATCCGGATGACAAGACGGCGTTTGTCCGGCCGACGCTCTCCGGCTCGCCGCTGGAAGATGGAAAGACCGTCGTGCTGTTTTAAGCAGAGGATGAAATGATGAAACAGGATATGCTTTTGCGCGTTCAGAGAATCCGCAGGGAGCTTGAGGAAGCTGCCGCGGAGCGCTGGGGCCGCGCGCCGCAGATCATCGCAGTGAGCAAAACCATCGACGCGGCCAGGGTCAACGCCGTTCGCGAGGCGGGCATTACGCGCCTGGGCGAAAACCGCGTGCAGGAAATCATGGAAAAGCTGCCGTATCTTGACGCTTCTTTTCAAATTGATCTCATTGGACGGTTGCAAAACAACAAGGTTAAATATATAATAGATAAAGTCGGCATGATTCAGTCGCTGGACCGCATGAGCCTTGCGCAGGAGATCGACCGGCGCGCGCAGCAGCATGGCCTGCGCATGCCGGTGCTCATTCAGGTCAATATCGGCGATGAGCCGCAGAAGGGCGGCGTTCCCGTTGCGGAGACGCTGGTCTTTGCGCGGTCGGCTGCCGCGCTTCCGGGGCTTGAGATCCGGGGGCTGATGGCCGTCATGCCCAACATGGATGACGATGAGGCGCTGCGCCCGTATTTTACGCGGATGCGCAGCCTGTTTGATGCACTGAAAGAGGAAAATATCGCCGGTACCCGGATTGAAGAGCTGTCCATGGGCATGTCCGGCGATTACTTGCTGGCGGCGCAGGAGGGTGCGACGCACGTTCGGATTGGCTCTGCGATCTTCGGTTCCCGCGCATATGCTGCGCCCGCAGGTCAGGCAGAGGATACGCTCAAGGGGGATACGCATTCATGAATTTTTTGAGCTCGCTTTCCAGAAAGCTCGGCTTTACGGGCGGAGACGAGGATGAACGCGAGGAGGAGCTCGAGGAAAACGAGCTTGAGGACGAAGAGGAAGAGGACGAGGAGGAGGGTTCCGGATTCTCGTTCCGTTTTCCCTTTGGCAGCGCAATGCGCAACAAGCAGCAGGCTGTCTATGAGGACGAGGAGGAGGAGCCTGCACCGCAGCCCCGCAGGCCGGAGCCGCAGAGCCAGAGCCGCGCTTCCTCCCGCCGCGGCAATGTGATCCACGACGCGAGAATGGATCCCCGCGCGGCACAGGAGCCGCAGTACACGCATTGCGAACGCATCGTCAACGTTCGCCAGATTGAGGAGAGCCGCGAGATCATCAAGTATCTGCTGCGCGGCGAGAGCATTCTGCTCAACCTTGAAAACATCGACCCCAAGGACTGCGGGCGCGTGGTGGATCTGCTCAGCGGCGCGGCGTTTGCCCTTCAGGGCAGGATGATCAAGGTGGCGCATTTGTCCTATCTGCTTGCGCCGGAGAACGTGGAGATCATCGAAGAGGATATTTACGCGGCCAACCGCGCACGATACAGATAAGCGCCAACAATATGGAAGACATACAGAAAGCGCTCGAGAATGCCGCAAAGCTGGCAGGCGAAAAAGGGCTGATCCGCTTTACGCGCTTCCTCGATTCGGCGGAGGCCGAGCTGGGCAGACATCTGGCCAGGCAGTATGGCGCAAGGTTTTCTGCGTGGGGCGGATATGACCAGGCGGAGCGCGTGGTGGGCTGCTTCGGGCCTGCGGGCGAGGAGATGGACACAGCGCAGTATCCGGTCGTCTGCCTGCACAGCCGGTACTCTTCCAAATTCTGCTCGGTCACGCATCGGGATCTTCTGGGGTCATTTATGGCTTTGGGCTTGACAAGATCCTGCGCAGGCGATATGATCATTGCAGGGGCGGATATCTATCTGTTTGCCCATGCGCAGACGGCTGGTTTTATCGCGCAGTCGATGAAGAGCGCAGGCAAAGCCCCGCTGGATTTTCATGTGCTCACCGAAACGCCGGAGATGCCGGAGCCGGAGGGAACGCGTTTTTCCGCCGTCGTCAGTTCGCTCAGACTCGACGGCGTGCTCGCCGCGGCGTACAGGCTCTCACGCAGCGAGGCGGCGGACAGCATCCGGGCAGGTCTGGTCAAGGTCAATCACCTTGCGTGCGACCGGGTGGATCTGCCGCTTCAGGAAGGGGCGCTGCTTTCTCTGCGCGGCAGGGGGCGCGTGCGTCTTGTGTCTGTGGACGGCACAACCAGGAAACAGCGTATCGGGATCACCCTGTTCCGGTACGAGTAATTTATGAACATTTGCTTTGAAAGGAGCTCTTCCCATGGCTATCACGCTGGATACGATCGTCAATAAGGTGTTTAAGGTTGTCAAGAATGGCTACGACAACAACGAGGTTGAGGCTTTCCTCGATGAAATCCTCGAGGAAATGGAGAACCGTGAGGCGGAGACCGAAAAGCTCAAGGAGCAGATTGCAGCGCTGAACCGTGAGCTCGAGCAGGCGAAGGCCCAGCTCGCCGCCCGTCCGGCGGCTGCTCCGGCCGCCCCGGTGCAGGCTGCGCCGGAGCGCCGCAGCGAGAGCTTTGAGCTCGTGCTCACGAAGGCGAAGGGCGCTTATGATGAGATCGTCGCGGCGGCCGACGCCCGCGCGGAGGAAATCGTGAGCAAGGCCAATCAGGAGGCCGCGTCCATCCGTTCCAACGCAGAGAGCCAGATCACCGATCTGACGGACAAGCTTGCCGCGCTGCGCAAGCAGACGGCTGATTACTACGCTTCCCTGAAAAAGGTTGTGGATGCGCAGAACGCCTCCATGGATCAGATCAAGAAGCTGCTGTAAGCAAAACTCGGGCAGGGCGTGGCCCTGCCTTTTTCTTTTGACAGCCAGCTACTGCAGGATAATTCTGCCGTTTTTCAAGCAAGATAGGCTTGGGAGGGACGCAGATGAATCCTTTCGATTTTGACTTTATTCTGCGCAGATTTGAGCATCTGGCACAGCGCCTGGAGCTGATGCACCTGGAGGCGTACCTTCGCTATGTGCACGACTGGCGAAAGCGGCTGTTTTTTGATTTTCTGAGCGGCATTGCGCGCGGCGTGGGCTTTTCGCTCGGCTTTTCCGTGCTGGGCGCGCTGCTGCTGTATATTCTGAAAAACATCGCGCTGAGCAATCTGCCGGTGATTGGCAAATTCCTGGCGGAGCTGGTGCGGATCGTGGAGAACAATCTGGGATCATGATGAAGAAACTGATGCGCATCGGCGTGCCCGTTGCCGCAGCGGACCAGGCAATCAAGGCGGTGATCCGCCGCTATGCGCAGGGGCAGACGATCCTTTCGATTCCCGGCGTCGTCGCCATTACGCCCAGCTTCAACACGGGCGCGGCGTTCAGCCTCCTGTCCGGGCGGCCCATTCTGCTGGCGGCGGTGTCATCTGCGCTGCTGCTCGCGCTTTGCGTCTATGCCGACAGAAGGCTCCGTCTGACGCGTGCGGCGCAGACGGCGCTTTGCTGGTTGGTCGGCGGCGGCATGGGCAATCTGATAGATCGGATCGTGTATGCCGGGGTGATGGATTACATTCGCCTGCTGCTGTTTGATTTTCCGGTTTTTAATCTGGCGGATATCGCCATCACAGGTTCGATTGCCGTGCTGCTCATCTTGCTGCTGACGGGAAGGCTTGAAAAGACTGCGGGAGAAGAAGATGGATCAGATCATTGAATTGACGGTTGCCCCGGAAGACGACGGCGTGCGCATTGACGCATACCTGCGTGCCCATACGGAGTTTTCCCGTTCGCGCATATCGGCTCTGATGATTGAAGGCGCCGTCTCCGTTGACGGCGAGGTGCAGGCCAAGCCCGCCTTCAAGGTGGCAGCAGGGCAGCGCATCGCGCTGGCGGTGCCGCAGACGCGCCCGGTGGACATCCTCCCGCAGGACATTCCGCTGGATATCCTGTACCAGGATGCGGACGTGGTGATCGTCAACAAGCCGTGCGGCATGGTGGTGCATCCGGCGGTCGGCAATGAGGACGGAACGCTGGTCAACGCGCTGCTGTATCATGTGCATGATCTCTCCGGCATCGGCGGTGAGATGCGCCCGGGCATTGTGCATCGTCTGGACAAGGACACGTCCGGGCTGATTCTGATCGCCAAGAACGACCGGGCGCACGCCGCGCTGAGCGAGCAGTTCAAGGCGCGCACGATGGAAAAGCACTATCGCGCGGTAGCGTTCGGCCATTTTTCGGAAGATGCGGGCCTGATCGATGCGCCGATCGCGCGTCACCCGGTCGATCGCAAGAAGATGGCGATTGTGCCCGACGGAAAGCCCTCGCAGACGGAATGGAAGGTCATGGAGCGGCTCAAGAGCGCAACGTATCTGGACGTGCACCTGCTCACCGGCAGAACGCACCAGATTCGCGTGCACATGCATTCCATCGGCCATCCGCTGCTGGGTGATAAAATTTACGCGCCGAACATCAGGACGAACGTGCATATCCCACGGCTGATGCTGCATGCGTACAGCCTCGCGTTCACGCATCCGGCCACGGGCGAGCGCATGACGCTGTGCGCGCCGCTGCCCGAACAGTTTGAAACGACACTGGAAAAGCTGCGACAGCCTTGATGCAGCAGACCCTTGCAGCGATCCAATCATCAAGAAACTCCCGTGAGAAACGGGAGTTTCTTTTAAGCTATAGATAGGCTTTTCCTTTTATCGCTGCGTGATCAGAGCGCAGTCCTCAAGGATGCGCTGCAGCCGGCTTCTCTGTGGCTCATCCATGGGCACGAGCGGCAGCCGAACTACGTCGTGAATGAGGCCCATCATGGCGAGCGCCGCTTTGACGGGAATGGGATTGACCTGCGCAAACAGCGCGTGTATCAGGGGAAGGAGCGCCTGCTGCGCGTCAGACGCCTCGTCAAAGCAGCCGTTCTGGCAGGCGAAGGTGATGAGCCGTGTCTGCAAGGGCAGGATGTTGCTGCATACGCTGATCGCGCCCGCTGCGCCCAGGGCCATCATCGGCACGATCAGGTCGTCGTTGCCGCAGTAAAGCGGCAGCTCTCCGTGTGTTCGCTGGATGAAATCGGCGGCAAGCGAGAGATCGCCGCTCGCCTCCTTCAGCCCGGCGACGTTGGGATGGACGGCAAGCTGCGTGAGGGTGTCCGGCTTCATGCTCATGCCCGTTCGGCTGGGGACATTGTAGAGAATCATGGGCAGGTCGCAACTGTCGAGAATCGCGCTGTAATGGCGGATGAGACCGTTCTGCGTCGTCTTGTTGTAATAGGGCGTCACGCTAAGCTGGCCCTGCGCGCCGAGCTTTTTAGCCTGCCTGGCATACTCCATCGCGCGGCGGGTATCGTTTGATCCGGTACCGATGAGAACCGGGACGCGTCCGCCGGCCGTCTCAAGACCGATGGCGATGACGCGCTCCCGTTCATCCATGCTGAGCGTACAGGGCTCGCCGGTGGTGCCCAGCAGCACCAGCGCGTCGATGCCCGCGTCGAGCTGAAGCGAAATCAGCCGTCTGAGCGCCTCCTCATCCAGAGACCCATCCGGCAGGAAGGGGGTGACGAGCGCAGTTGCGCAGCCCGTAAAGAGCGGGGATGGATGGACAAACACATGGCATTCCTCCTGAGTCCATGGCAAAAGGGAAGGACAAGCGCCTGATGAAAGAATCTGCATAACAAAACCGCCGCAGGACGAAACAACTATCTCAAGTGTTTCCGTCGTGCGGCGGGCAATATGTGTTTTACGGGGGATGGTATTATTTGAGCGGGATGTATCCCTGAGCGCAGAGCTGCTCGGCGATCAGCACAGCGCCGCCGGCAGCGCCGCGCAGCGTGTTGTGAGACAGGCCGACGAAGCGCCAGTCAAACAGAGAATCGCCGCGCAGGCGGCCCATCGAAACGCCCATGCCGCGCTCGAAGTCGCGATCCAGCTTCGTCTGCGGACGGTTATCCTCCTCGCAGTACTGGATGAACGGATGCGGGGCGCTGGGCAGATTCAGCTTCTGCGGCAGACCCTCGAAGGTGCGCCAGCGCTCGATGATCTCTTCCTTTGAGGTCGGCTTTTCAAAGCTCGCCCAGCAGGCGGCCATGTGGCCGTCGGCCACGGCGACGCGGATGCAGTGCGCGCTGATGATCGGAGCCTTCGCCGGAACGATCACGCCGCCCTCCACCTTGCCCCAGATCTTGAGCGGCTCCTGCTCGCTCTTTTCCTCTTCGCCGCCGATATAGGGGATGACGTTGTCGACCATCTCCGGCCAGCGCGCAAACGTCTTGCCCGCGCCGGAGATCGCCTGATAGGTGGAGACGACGACGCGGGTGGGCTTCAAATCCCTGAGCGCAGTCAGCGCCGGCACATAGGACTGGATGGAGCAGTTCGGCTTGACAGTGACAAAGCCCGTCTTCGTGCCAAGACGTCTGCGCTGGCACTCGATCACGTCCGCATGCTCGGGATTCAGCTCCGGAATGATCATCGGAACGTCCGGCGTGCCGCGGTGCGCGGAGTTGTTGGAGACGACCGGCGTCTCGGTCTTCGCATAGGCGTCCTCCAGGGCGCGGATTTCATCCTTTTTCATATCGACAGCGCAGAAGACAAAGTCGACCTGGCTGGTTACGCGCTCGACATCGGCGGCATCGAGCACAGTCATCTGCTTGATGGGTTCAGGAATCGGCCAGGTGAAGGCCCAGCGGCCGGAAACGGCCTCCTCATAGGTCTTGCCTGCGCTGCGCGCAGAAGCGGCGAGCGCCGCGATTTCAAACCAGGGATGATCGGCAAGCAGGGAAACAAAGCGCTGACCAACCATGCCGGTTGCGCCAACGATCGCTACACGCCATTTGCGCTCCATGTACATCCATCCTTTCAAAGGCCTGCTTTATCGTGATAAAGTGGGCGATAATGCGTCCATCATAGCATCTGGCGCCTCAATTGTCAAGGGCGTTGACCCGCCTGATAAAAAATACGCCCCTGCCTGATGAAATGTGCACCCCGACTTTTCATTTCTGCGCATGTGTGGTAAAATAAAAGTCAATTGAGCTGCGCGGGATGAGGGATGATGCGCGGCGATGTCAGTGAAATGGAGCATAGGGTATGGAAAGAAGAGAGCTTGACATAGAAGCGCGGGGCTATCTTGAGCAGCTTCGCGCGCACAGACGCGCCCTGCACCGGATTCCTGAAATCGGCGAGTCGGAGCACAAGACGCACGCCTATCTGATGGAGCAGCTGCGCAGAATTGCGCCGGACGAGCTGCGCGTGTTCGCTGGTACGGGCGTGCGCGCCGTGTTCAGGGGAAACGGACAGGGTCGCGTTGTGGCGTTCCGCGCGGATATCGATGCGCTGCCCGTGCGCGAGCAGACGGGCTGCAGCTACGCATCCCGGCATGAAGGCTGCATGCACGCCTGCGGTCACGACGGCCACATGGCCAATCTGCTCACCTTCGCGCAGTGGCTGCACGATCATCGGGAGAAGCTGATCGACGATGTGGTGCTGCTGTTCCAGCCGGCGGAGGAGACCGTCGGCGGCGCAAAGCGGATGATCGACGAGGGCGCGCTGGAGAATCCGCATGTCGACGTGATTTACGGCATGCACATGATGCCGGACGTGCCGAAGGGAAGGATCGCCTGCTGCGCAGGACCGATCATGGCGCAGACCTGCGAGATGGACTTTATTATTCATGGCAAAAGCGCACACGGCGCGACGCCGCATCTGGGCACGGACGCCATCACGGCCATGGGGCACCTGCTCACGCTCTTCCAGACGACGGTGGCGCGCAGTGTCGATCCCTGTCAGCAGGCGCTGCTGACCATCGGCAAGGTGCGCGCGGGCGAGCAGCGCAATATCCTTGCGGACCGCGCGGAGCTGCAGGGCATCGTCCGCACGTTCTCCAACAGGGTTTATGAGGGGCTTGAAGCGCGCATCCGCGACGATTTGAGGGGCATTGAGGCAGCATTCAGCGTTCAGACGGAATTCATCAAGCGCGTGTTCTATCCGTGCGTAGAGAATGATGAAACGGAGTTTGCGCGCGTCAGGGCGGTGCTGGGCGACCGGTACCTGCCGGCAAAGCCGCGCATGACGGCGGAGGACTTTTCGTATTACCAGCTGAGCGTGCCGGGCGTGTTCGTCTTCTGCGGCTGTATGGATGAAACGCATACCGCGCCGCTGCATGCACCGACGTTCGACTTTGAGGAGGAAGCGCTGCTTCCGGGCCTGGCGCTGTTTGCCGGCCTGGTCAGCACCGCATCATGATACAGGAGGAATACAAATGGGTTTTTTTGACAGGTTTTATTACGGCAAGGCGGGCAAGCGCGATTACAGCGAAATGGATATGCCCAAGAACCGCGTTTCTCTGTTCTTCCTTGTGCTCAAGGATCACTTCTTTGATCTGATCAAGATCAATTTCCTGCAGCTCGTCTTCTGGCTGCCCTTCCTGATCTGGACGTATATCAACATGGTGGCGATTCAGACCATCGACGCGCAGGCGCTGCTGGAAATGGAGAATGGCACGCAGCAGCTCATGAGCACGATGGGCAGCTATCTGATGATGTGGCTTATCGGCCTGATTCCGTGCACGGCGATTACGGGGCCGTCCTCCGCAGGCGCGGCGTATGTTATGCGCAACTGGGCGCGCGACCAGCATGCGTTTCTGTTCTCGGACTTCAAGGATGCGTTCAAGAGCAACTGGAAGCAGGCGCTGCCGGTGTCCATCATCACGGCGCTGGTGCCGGTGCTGGCATACACGGCGGTCATGTACTATGGCACGCTGGCGTCCAGCAACACCGTGATGCTGCTTCCGCTCGTTCTCGTGTTGTCTGCGACGCTGATGTGGGTGCTGATGCTGCCGCTGCTCTATCCGATGATGATCGGCTACGAGCTCAGGTTTTCCGCGCTGCTGAGGAATGCGCTGTTCATGGCGGTTGCGCGTCTGCCCCAGATGCTGATGGCGCGGCTGATCACATTCATCCCGATCGCGCTGCTGTTCATGGGGATTTACATCGGCAACGGCGTGTTGATCCTGGTGATGTCGCTGTATTACATGCTCTTCGGCTTCGCATTTTCCCGTCTGATGTACGCGTCTGTGGCCAACAGCGTGTTTGACAAGTTCCTCAACCCGCACATCGAAGGCGCTCCGGTGGGCATGGGCCTTCGCCCGCACACGGAGGAGGACGAGCTGCTGGACGATGACGATGAGGAAGAGGAGGACGACGAGGTCTGATCCGCAGGCGGCATGAAAGCCCCGTCTCCCGGAGAGAATGACTCCGGGGGGGTGAGGAGCGATGCCGGTGCCGTACAGAAAGCCGACGAACCGGGAACGGAACAAGTATCGTGCAGCTGAAGCTGCGGGGCTGCTTGACCGGGTGCTTGAGGTCGGCTGGGCCGGTCTGTCCGCCAAGGAGAGCGGGCGGATCGGCGGCATTCTAGCACATATGGATCAGGAGAAAACGACGCACGATGTACGATGATTTTGCAGGCGTATATGATACGCTGATGGACGATTACGACTACGACGCGTGGAGCGAGCACTATCTTTCGCTCATCCGGAACGCATTGGGCGAGCTGCCTGCGCGCATGGCGGAATGCGCCTGCGGCACAGGCAGCCTGACGGTGCGCTTTGCCCGGAGGGGCCTGAGCGTCGTCGGCATCGATCTCTCCGCCGCGATGCTCAGGCGCGCGGAGGAGAAGGCGCGATCCTGGGGCGTGGAAGCCGCGTTTGTCCGACAGGACATGAGGAGGCTTACGCTGCCGCGCCGTGTCGGCGCCGTGTTGGCGACGTGCGACGGCGTCAATTATCTGACCACGCCGCAGGACGTTAAGGCATTCTTCAGCGCTGCATATACGCAGCTTCTGCCGGGCGGCGTCCTGTGCTTTGACTGCTCGAGCCGGCATAAGCTGGAAGACGAGATGGGCGACGCGTTCTTCGGCGAAGAGAGAGACGGGTTGGCGACGCTCTGGCAGAACGCGCTCAACCGGCAGATGCATGTGCTGACGATGGACGTGACCTTCTTTGTGCGCGAGGAGGATGGACGCTACCGCCGGTTCCGCGAGCAGCACCGTCAGCGCGCGCACAGTGAGCAGGAAATCTGCGCATGGCTTGCTGAGGCAGGCTTTGAGGACGTTCACGCGTATGGCGGGCTGCGCACGGATGCGCCCCGTGAGGAGGATTCCCGAATTCACTATACGGCGCGCAGACCGCAGGAGGCGGCATTTATGCTGTAACGGCTGCGCAACAGGAGGAAAGACGATGGAACAGAAAAAATCCAGGCTGCTTCGCATGACGCTCAAGGGCGGCGAGGCGCGTGTATTTTTGTGCGATACGACGGAAATGGCGCAGCAGGCGCGCGATCTGCACAACGCGAGCAACACCTGTACGGCGGCCATGGGCCGCATGCTGGCGGCGGTGTCCATCATGGGCGTCGGCCTCAAGAGTGAGGGCGACCGAATCACGGCGACGATCAACGGCGGCGGTCCTGCCGGCCCGATTTGCGGCGTGGCTGGTCCGGACGGTGTGGTCAAGGTTACGGTCGAGCATCCGGAGGTGGAGCTGCCGCTCAAGCCAAACGGCAAGCTGGACGTTGGCGGCGCGCTGGGCAAGGACGGCCAGCTGACGGTCATGCGCTCGTTCAGCTATGGAGAGCCGTACATCGGCCGCGTCCAGCTGGTCTCCGGCGAAATCGCCGAGGATTTTGCGATGTACTATCTGGAGTCCGAGCAGACGCCGTCGCTGTGCGCGCTGGGCACGCTCGTGGGCGAGACGGTGCTCTCCGCCGGCGGCATCCTCATTCAGGCCATGCCCGGCTGTTCGGATGCGCTGCTGGATGCGCTGGAGGTTCGCGCGGAGCTCTTTGGCTCGATCTCCCAGCTGCTCCAGGAGATGACGCTCGAGGAGCTGGCGTATGCCTGCTTCCGCGACCTGGAGCCGGAGGTGCTTGAGGAGATTCCGCTTGAGCTCCGATGCGACTGCTCGCGCGATTACATCGAGCGCGTGCTGCTGTCCATGGGCGAAAAGGAGATTCGCGAGCTCATCCGCACGCAGCACGGCTGCGAGGTGACCTGCCATTTCTGCCGCCGCCATTACGCCTTTACTGGCGATGAGCTGGAAGCGCTGCTTAAGCAGGCGCAGAAGGATGAGGACGACGCCTGAAAGGCGGGCCGTGTCCGCTTCTGGCGGCTTGGCAAAACGAAACTGCTCCTGCCCGCTGCAGGGCTTTTCGCGCAGTTTTGATCAGGTAAAACCAAAATGACAGGAGGTTGCCGTGAGCAACGTGATCACGATCAGCCGCACGCGCGACTATCTGGTCAGCCGTGCTGCGAAGCATCGGCGTGCCGGTCGGTATGACGAGGCAATGGCGCTCCTTTGGAAGGCAAAAACTCAGTTCGGCATTCAGGAAGACATTGAAATAGAAGCGGCTCGCGTCTATACCGAAATGGGCTGCGACGAGGAGGCGGGGCGGGCCTATCTGCGCGTGGTGCGTCTTGGCGGCGCACACAAGGCGGAAGCGCTGTTTGAGCTGTCGCTCGCCAGCGCGCAGCGGGGCGATTTTGGCCGGGCAGTCTCGTATTATGAGCATTTTCTCGCCTGCAAGACACGGACGCAGATTCCCGAGGAAGCGGCTTCGGCGCTCGGCCGCCAGCTTCTTGATGAGCTTGAACGGCCGCCGATGCGCAGCCGGAAGGCGCGCGCCCGGGTGCTGGAGCATCGCGCGGCTTCCCGCCTGCAGGAGGGGAAGACGATCGCAGCCCAGCACCTGATGGAGCGTTCGCTGCGTCTGCATGAGACGGCGCGGGGATATACCATGCTCGCCTGCTGCCGTCTGATCCGCATGCAGCTGTCCGAGGCGGTGGAGGCCGCCGCCCGGGCCCACCGCATGGCGCCCGGCAGGGTGCAGACGCTGTGCGTGCTCTCCGACGCGTATGCGGCAATGGGGGAAGCCGGGCTTTCCCGCCGGGCCATGTACCTGGCCGCCATGCGGGCCAGAGAGCCGGACGATCTGTTCTCAGTCGCCATGGAGAGTGCGAAGCACGGCGACGATGCGCTGACGATGCGCATGACGAAAAAGCTGCTTGCGCGCGAACCCTATCACACGCACGGCATGAGGCTGCGCGCATGCGCGCTGATCAATCTGGGCCGGATGAAGGAAGCGAGCCGCTTGTTTGGACGGCTGTGCGGTCTGCTGCCGGAGGATACGATCTGCGAGTTCTTTTATAAGCTGTCGCGGGAAGAAAATGCGCAGACGGAGCGGTTCTCTCTGGGCGTCGATGTGACGCATGAGGAGGGCGTAAGCCGGGCGGCGGAGCTGATTTCCAACCTCTATGTCTCGCCCGACGAGATCTGTGCGCAGCCGTCATCCCTTCAAAGGGTTTGCAGGCTGTGCGATTGGGCGATTCATTCTCCAATGGCCGGCTCGCATACCAAGATGGTCGCGCTGATCCTGATGACCGCCATCCCGGCGGACGATGCCCGGGAGGTGCTGCTGGACGCGCTGACCGATCCGCAGCTGACAGACGGCGTCAAGCTGAACATCCTGCAGGTTCTGACAGCCAGGGAGGGCTTCAAGCCATACTGCGTGGACGTCGGCGGCAGGCTGGTTCATCTGGCGGCCGGCGGCATCAGCATGCAGCCGGCAAGCAGCAGCAAGGCAAATTCCCAGATTGTGCAGCGCGCCTCGGACGCGCTTTGCGGGGCGTATCCGGATGCCTCGCAAAGGATTCTTGACATGTTCCTGCGGTATCTGGCGGTGTATCCGCAGCCCAGGGGACGAGAGGCAGACGCCTGTGCTGCGGCGCTTGAGGCGCTGTACCACAGGCAGGCCGGACGGAACGTCGACGAGCGGAGGATCGCGGAAAGAAACGGCATCTCAAAGCGGCTTCTGAACAGGATGCTGCGCCGCTTTGAGCGCTGTTTGCAGGAAACACCGGATGAGCAATGAACTATAGGAAACGAGGGAGAATCACATGAAGTGCATCGATTTTGACAAGCAGTTTGAGCGCTATACGCGCGACTGGATGGCGAAAAACGCCGAGAAGTACAACAACGACATGGACGCCATCGAGGCGATGATGCCGGACATCTATATGGAATTCATGAGCAGGCCGGCGTCCTGGCTGGATGGCATGTCTCCGGAAGCGTATTTCGAGCAGTTTGACGACGCAGGCATGCTGATTGACTGGATGTGCGCCTATTACGAGCAGAACGTGCCGGTGCCCGATCTGCTGCTGGAGCGCATCACGGCGCTGGGCAGCGACGCGGAGGAAAGGCTGCTTGCGCTGCCCTTTGGCGAGAACGTGCCGCACGAGGCGGCGCTGACGGCCATTTCCCTGCTGCGCGAGCTGGAAAGCAGCGCGCCCATGCAGGCGTACATCGATTTCATCCGCACGCTCGAGGCGCCGGACGAGAAGGGCGATATGTGCGCGGAGTCGCTTCTGGCCATGGGCGAGGCCGTGGTTGAGCCGATCCTGGCGTCGCTTGATACCGCCGGACAGACGGCGCGCGATATCTTCGCGGACGTTCTGAGCAATTTCCCGGGCGACGACCGCATTTTCATGCTGCTTATGGAGCGCTTTGAGCACTGTGAGGATCGCCATGCACTGTTCGCCTCCTATCTGGCCAAGTTCGGCGATGATCGTGCGCTGCCGGTGCTGCTCGCCGCCGCGCTTGACGACAATACCAACTACCTTGACTATGTGGAGATCGTCAGCGCAATTGACGCGCTGGGCGGAGAGCGCCCGCCGGAGCGCGACTTTAACGGCGATCCGTATTACGAATCTCTCAAACGGATCTGACGCATCAGATGGATGACGCATTTTCGAGCTACAAGGAGGAACTGCCTTCGTGATTTGTCCAAACTGCGGTCGGGAGCTGCCCGATACCGCTCGCGTTTGTCCGGGCTGCTCGGCCGTGCAGCGGGTGTTCAGGCGCAGACAGGCTGACACCGATCTGCCGGAACCGAGCGAACCGGTGCGCGTTACGCGGCGCGTTGCCCCGGATACAGATGAGGTCAAACACAAAAGAGAGCAGGCCGGAGAAGCAAAGCGGGGAACCGTATCCACACCGAAGCGTCCGGAAAGCACGGCTGAAAAGCCGGACAGCGCCAGCCGCGTCCCGATCGGCCTGAGCAAGCAGGCGGCCCGGGCGCAGACGCAGGTGCGCCATGTCCGCCGCGCCCCGGATCACATCCGCCGCAAGGTGGACGCGCGGCCTGCGCTGATGGATCCGCCGATCTACCGCAAGTCGCACAAGCGGCTCATGCGCGTGGTATTTGTCATCGTGCTGCTCACGCTGTTCATCGGTTCCGCGGGCGGCTATATGCTCTTTCGGACGGAGAACGGACAGCGCCTGATGGCGACGTGGGGCTGGTCGATTGCCAACACGGACGCATACGTCACGCTGGGCAGGGAGCTGCTTGAGCAGGCGTACTTCACCCGTGCGCTGGAAATGCTGAGCGTTGCCGTCGAACGCGAGCCGGACAACGTCGATGCGCTGGTGCTGATGGGACAGGCCTACACGGAGCTCGGGAGGACGGACGAGGCGATTGCCATCTACCAGTCGCTGATTCAGGACATCGCGCCGGCGCATCCAAGCGCTTACCGGAACCTGATCAAAATCTATCAGCAGCAGGGCTACAACGCCGAAGCGCTGGCCCTGATGAAAAGCGCGGCGGAAAACGCGAACAGCACACAGGAATTCACCGTGATGCTGCGCGAGTATACGCCGACAGCACCGACCCTGTCCTATCAGGAGGGAAGATACAACGAAGAAATCGATGTGACGATCTCCATTCCGGAGGGCCAAACCGTCTACTATTCCACCGACGGTACCGATCCGTCGGAATCCGGTCTGGTGTATACGGCGGGCACGCAGATTCACATCCCGGAGGGCAAGATGACCATCAAGGCCATCGGCTTTACGGAGAACGGCACGCCCAGCGATCAGGTCACAGCCAATTATACCGTCATCATTCCGACGCCGGCCGCACCAAAGGCCAATTACGCCTCCGGTGTCTACAAGAAGGCGCCCAAGGTGACGCTGCGTCCGGGCTCCGAGGACAAAAAGGAGAACGAAAAGATCGTCGCGATCTACTACACGCTTGACGGACGCCAGGCAACGACGGACTCCACGCTCTACACGGAGCCCATTCAGCTGCCCATCGGCGATTCCCGTCTGCGGGCCATTGCCGTATCCAGCAACGGCAAGATCAGCTATGAAATGAACGTGACGTACAAGGTCGAGGGCAACCTCAAGAACATGTTCAACTCGAACGATACGTTCAAGAACATGGAGCTCTACAAGACGGGCTACAAAACGTTTACCAAGGCCTGGGGCGCGCCGGAAAGCTATGAGGTGCTGCCCCAGGAGGAATGGTACAGCCCGGACATGGAGAGCCATGAGGCGGTGTACAGCTGGGGTACAGCGAGATTCTGCATCAAGACGACAGGCGGCAGCCCGGTGCTGTATGCGCTGGATACCACCAGCAGCAAGATGACCGCGCCGCGCACAACGCGCGTGGGCATGTCTGCACAGGAAGTGCTGGGCAAGTTCCGCGATCTGGGTCAGGCGGCTCTGGATGAGGCCGGCAATCGTCTGCTGTATAACTACAATTCGGCCAACACACAGTTTGGTACCTATCGCATGGAGGCGGACGGGAATTTCGCCATCCATTATTACTATCCGATCGGCGATGACAAGGAGATCTTCGTGGAGCTGTCGTATTATCTCGATGGGAACGGCGAGGTGGCGCGCATCGTATGGCAGCGCTATCTCTCGGAAATCACGGCAAATGCCGGAGGCTGATCGTTTTGCTTGACAAAACCCGCGTCAAACCCTATAATAAATAGGTATATTGACTGCGATGAAGAAGAGAGCAGCCGCGAAACGCGCCTAAAGAGAGCCGGGGAAGGTGAAAGCCGGCGGCAGCGGGACGGCTGGTATGGCTTTGGAGCATCCGCGATGAATCAAGCGCGGCGGGCGTTCCCGTTACAGGACGCTGAGGCGGCCGGCCCTTGGGCTGCGCCGTGAATCAGGGTGGTACCACGATCATTTCGTCCCTCGCTTTGCAGCGGGGGACGTTTTTTAAGGGGAGGAAAACATGAGCGAAAAACCGACATTCTACATCACAACGCCGATCTATTATCCCAGCGATAATCTGCATATCGGCCACAGCTACTGCTCGACGGCCGCCGACACCATGGCGCGCTTCAAGAAGCAGACCGGCTATGACGTCTTCTTCCTGACCGGAACGGATGAGCACGGCCAGAAGATCGAGCGCAAGGCCGCGGCGGCCGGCGTGACCCCGCAGGCCTATGTCGACAAGATCGTCGCGGGCATCAAGGATCTCTGGAAGCTGATGGACGTGGAGTATGACGACTTCATCCGCACCACGGACGAGCGTCATGTCAAGTCCGTCCAGAAGATCTTCAGGAAGCTGTACGATCAGGGCGATATCTACAAGAGCGAGTACGAGGGCCTGTACTGCACGCCGTGCGAGTCCTTCTGGACGGAGCTGCAGCTCAAGGACGGCTGCTGCCCGGACTGCGGCCGCCCGGTGGAGAAGACCCGCGAAGAGAGCTATTTCTTCCGCCTCTCCAAGTATCAGGACTGGATGATCAACTACATCAAGGAGCATCCGGACTTCATCCAGCCGGCCTCCCGCGCGACGGAGATGCTCAACAACTTCCTGATTCCGGGTCTGCAGGATCTGTGCGTTTCCCGCACATCGATCAAGTGGGGCATTCCGGTGGACTTTGATCCCAATCATACCGTGTACGTCTGGATCGACGCGCTGACCAACTACATCAACGCGCTGGGCTATGGCTCCGAGGACGACAGCCTCTATCAGAAGTACTGGCCGGCGGACATCCATCTCGTCGGCAAGGAGATCGTCCGTTTCCACACCATCATCTGGCCGATCATGCTGCATGCGCTGGGGCTTCCGCTGCCCAAGCAGGTCTTCGGCCATGGCTGGCTGGTCATGGGTGGCGGCAAGATGAGCAAGTCCAAGGGCAACGTCGTCGATCCGGTGAAGCTGTGCGAGCGCTATTCCTCCGACGCGGTGCGCTATTTCCTCATGCGCGAGATGCCGTTCGGCTCCGACGGCGAGTTCTCCAATGAGGCGCTCATCCGCCGTATCAATTCGGACCTAGCCAACGATCTGGGCAATCTCGTCAGCCGCAGCGTCGCGATGAACGAGAAGTACTTCGGCGGCGTGGTTCCGTCCCCGGCGGAATACACCGAGCTGGATCAGAAGCTGATCGACATGGCGACCGGTCTTTGGCAGAAGGTGGAGAAGAACATGAACGCGCTGCAGTTCTCCGGCGCGCTCGTGGAGATCTGGAAGCTGATCGGCGAGTGCAACAAGTACATCGACCTGACCATGCCGTGGGTTCTGGCCAAGAATGAGGCGGATCGCCCGCGCCTGGGCACGGTCCTGTATGTGTTGCTCGAGTGCGCGCGCATCGTTGCCGTGCTCATCGCGCCGACCATGCCGCGCACCCCGGAGCGCATCTTTGCGCAGATCGGCGTGACGGATGAAAACCAGAAGACCTGGGAGTCCGTGAAGACCTTCGGCGGCGTGAAGCCGGGCAGCATGGTCAAGAAGGGTGAAGCGCTGTTCCCGCGCATAGACGTGGAGAAGGAGCTGGCGCTGCTGGAGGCTGAGCGCCTGGCAGCGGTCGCCGAGGCGGAGAAGAAGGCTGCCGGCAAGGAAGAGCTTCCCGCGCCGAAGGACGAGGAGAAGACCGTCTTCACCCAGAAGGATCTGTGCCAGTTTGACGACTTTGAGAAGATTCAGCTCGTCGTGGCGAAGGTGCTGGCATGTGAAAAGGTGCCCAAGGCGGACAAGCTGCTCAAATCCACCCTCAAGGTGGGCGACACCGAGCGCGTGGTCGTCTCCGGCATCGCGAAATTCTACACGCCGGAGGAGATGGTGGGCAAGAAGGTTGTCCTGCTGGCGAACCTTGCGCCGCGCAAGATCCGCGGTGTGGAATCCCACGGCATGCTGCTGTGCGCGGCGAACGCCGACGAGAGTAAGCTCAGCCTGCTGACGGTCGATTCCGACATGGAGGACGGCTGCGAGATCGGCTGATATGAGCAAGCAAGTTTTGGCGGAATATCCGCCGCTGATCGGTCTGTTTGATACGCACTCGCATCCCAACGACAATCGGTTCGATGCAGACCGCGAGGATGTGTTCGCCCGCATGCGCCAGACGGAGATGATCTCCGTCTGCGTCGGGGCGGACATGGCCTCAAGCAGAGAATCCGTCGAGCTGGCGAAACGGGAACCGATGTATTATGCTTCCGTGGGCGTGCATCCGCATGACGCGAAGGATTTCACGGAGGCGAACATTCCGGTGCTCACCAAATGGCTGACGACGGAGGAGAAGGTCGTCGCGCTCGGCGAGATCGGTCTGGATTACTACTACGATTTATCGCCGAGAGACGTGCAGAAGGATGTGTTCGCCCGCCAGCTCGATCTGGCATATGAGCTTGACAAGCCGGTCATTCTGCACATCCGCGATGCGCACGGCGATGTGATCGACATCCTGCGCGCCCACAAGAACCGCCTACCCAAGTGCGTGGTGCACTGCTGCTCGGCCAGCTGGGAGAGCGCGAAGGTCTACATGAACCTTAACTGCATGATCTCCTTCGCCGGCCCGGTGACGCTCAAGCGCTCCGTACATCTGCACGAGGTCGCGGTGAACATGCCGCTCGATCGCATGATGATCGAGACGGACAGTCCCTATCTCGCGCCGGAGCCCGTTCGGGGCCGCCGGAACGATCCCTGCAACGTTGCTCACGTCTGCCGCTTTATCGCGAATCTGCGCGGCATGGACGCACAGGCGCTGTGCGACGTGACGAGAGAGAACGGCAAGCGCTTTTATCGAATCAAGTGAATATAAAAACGGAAACTGCCTATTATGAAGACGGTTTCCGTTTTTGTTCGTCTTTATTCTTTTTTGCCAATGGCTTTCCTCATCGCGGAGCGAAGGAGGGGTTTGGGGACGAAATCCCCAAGCAGGTTTTAGGGCGGCAGCCCTTACGTATCCCAGAAGTTTACCCCAGCAGGTGCTCCATCAGGATCTTGAAGCCCATCAGGATCAGCACAAGCCCGCCGAAAAACTCTGCGCTGCTCTTGTACCTGCTGCCGAAGATGCTGCCGATCTTGACGCCGATCACGCAGCAGACAAACGTCGTGGCGGCGATGAAGGAAACTGCCGGAACGATGCTGACCTGCAGGAACGCAAAGCTGATGCCGACGACCAGCGCGTCGATGCTCGTGGCGATGGCCAGCGGCACCATGGCTTTGACGGAAAAGTCATCGTCCACGGACTCCTCGTCGCCACCCTTGGATTCGCGGATCATGTTGACGCCGATGATGGCGAGCAGCACAAAGGCGATGTACGGCGCGATGGCGGTCACCAGTGACTCAAACTGAGAACCGAGAAGGTAGCCGATGAGCGGCATGGCGCCCTGAAACAGGCCGAAGTACAGGCCGCAGATCAGCATGTGCCGGATGGTGCAGCGGCGGACGGACAGTCCCTTGCAGATGGAGACGGCAAACGCGTCCATCGACAGACCCAGTGCGATGACAAACAATTCCCAAAGACCCATTGACGAATTCCTCCCTTGAATGATAGGCGGCAGAATAGAAAAAGAGACCTAATCTGCCCTTGGTAAACGGCGCAGATTAGTCTCGTCATTTCATATAAAGCCAGGGGAAAACCCCAGTATGTTGGCCCTATCGCGAAGAAAGAGATGTCGAAGATTTCTTCGCTGACTACTCCCTAATTTGAATATCCTGAGTATAAGGGATCAAGCCGTAGTTTGTCAACGATAACTCATTCCGATGATCAAAAAAGAACCCCCATCTCGGCGCAGCAGGCGAACGGGATGGGGGGAAAATCAGCGCTCCTCGCGGAAATACGCCAGGCCAAGGCTGGCCGGCGGTTGATCCTCGCGCTTCTTGCGCAGGGAGGTCACGATCAGCACGGCGATGGTGACGAGATAGGGTACCATCTGAATGAGATCGGTAATGTAGCCCGGCACGCTGAAGCCGATCAGCGTCGGCAGGAACTGATACAGCCAGTAGAGCATGCCGAAGAGATAGGAGCCCCAGATCGCGTTGAGCGGCTTCCAGGTCGTGAAGATGACCAGCGCGACGGCCAGCCAGCCCAGCGCCTCGATCTGGCCCGTGGTCGCCCAGATACCCTGGTTGTAATCCAGCACATAGTACAGGCCGCCGAGGCCGGAAATGCCCGCGCCCAGGCAGGTCGCCAGGTACTTGTAGCGCGTGACGCTGATGCCTGCAGCGTCAGCCGTCGCCGGGTTTTCGCCGATCGCGCGCAGGTTGAGGCCGGTGCGCGTATGGCTGAGCACATGGTGCAGGATGATCGCCAGAATGACAGCCGCATATACCATAAAGCCGTAGCCAAAGACCGTTTGACCGATCACGCCCATTCTGGAGAGCACAGGCAGCTTCGTCTGGAAGGTCTTGTAGACCAGGCTCTGCGTAGCCGTGCGGCCATCCAGGATGAACACGCCGAAGAAGTTGGCTACGCCCATGCCGAACGTCGTCAGTGCGAGGCCGGTGACGTTCTGATTGGCGCGAAGGCTGATAGTCAGGAAGCTGTAAATCAGGCCGCCGAGCATCGAGGCAATGAACGCGCAGAAGAGGGCCAGCGCGACACAGAAGACCATATTCGGCTCGGCTACGCTGTTTTCATACAGATATGCGCTGGCAAAGCCTGCGAAGCCGCCCAGATACATGATGCCCGGAACGCCCAGGTTGAGGTTGCCGGACTTCTCAGTGATGATCTCGCCCAGCGCGCCGTACATGATGATCGTGCCAAAGGGGATCGCGCGAAGGATCCATGCGATTAACGTGTCCATCAGGCCGCCTCCTTGCTCAACGTCTCATGTCTGCCGGTGCGGAAGATCGGCTTGTAATTGATGAAGAATTCGCTGCCCAGAATGAAGAAGAGGATGATGCCGGCGATGATGTCGGAGGCGAAGTCGTTGAGGTTGTACGCGGAAGCGATTTCGCCCGCGCCCTTCTCCAGGAAGATGAGCAGGAAGGAAATGAGCGCCATGTAGAACGTGTTGAACTTGGCCAGCCAGGCCACGATGATGGCCGTGAAGCCGTTGCCGCCGGCGGTGGTGGTGGAAATCGTCTGGTCGCGGCCGCCGACGATCAGGAAGCCCGTCAGGCCGCACAGCGCGCCGGAGAGGATCATCGTGCGGATGATCACCTTGCCGACGTTGATGCCGGCATAGCGCGCGGTGTTTTCGCTTTCGCCGACGACGGCAATCTCGTAGCCCTGCTTGGAGTAGCGCAGATAGCAGTACATGAGGATGACCAGCAGCGCGGCGACGATCAGGTTGATGTTGTAGCGCTGACCAAAGAGCTGCGGGAACCAGCCAGCCTTGCTCTTCATGTTCAGCTTGCCCAGACCGGAGGCCTGACCGCGCCAGATGTTCACGCAGCAGGCGACGAGCTGGATGGCGACGTAGTTCATCATCAGGGTGAACAGCGTCTCATTCGTGCCCAATCGTGCCTTGAACCAGCCGGGGATAAAGCCCCACAGGGCGCCGGCAAACACGGCTGCCACGAGCATCGCGGCATAGAGGACGGCGTTGGGCACCTTGCCGCCATAATAGACCATGACGGCCGCGGTTGCCAGCGCACCCATGAGCACCTGTCCCTCCGCGCCGATGTTCCAGAAGCGCATCTTGAACGCGGGCGCCAGCGCGATGCCGATCAGCAGCAGGGAAGCGAGATCGCGCATCGCCCAGGAGAAGCGCATCGGGGTGGAGAACGTGCCCTTGAACATCGTCGTATAGACGACAAGCGGATTCAGTCCGGTGACGAAATAGATGAACAGTGCGTCGACAATCAGCGCCATCAGCACGGCGATGAGACGCACGAGCAGCTTGAGCTTAAACGGGGATTCGCCGCGCTTGACGACGCGCATCAGCGGTTCATGGTTGCCAGCCATCAGGCGACGCCTCCTTCCTGTTCTTCCTTGAGGCGGGTCATCAGCAGACCGACCTCTTCCTTGGTGGTTTTGCGGGCATCGACAATGCCGTTGCACTTGCCGCCGCAAAGGACCAGAATCCTGTCGCACAGGTCGATCAGCACGTCCAGATCCTCGCCGACATAGAGGATCGCCACGCCCTTCTGCTTCTGCTCGTTGAGCAGGTGATAGATGGTGTAGCTGGTGTTGATGTCCAGGCCGCGCACGGCGTAGGCGGTCATCAGAACGGATGGCGCCGCCGCGATCTCACGGCCGACGAGCACCTTCTGCACGTTGCCGCCGGACAGGCGGGAAACCGGGGTATTGACTGACGGCGTGACCACGCCGAGTTCCTTCTTGATCGATTCGGCCAGATGGCGGGGGGCGCTTCGATCCGCGATGAAGGAGCTTCCCTCGGTGTAGCTCTTGAGCATCATGTTGTCCACCATGCCCATGGAGCCGACCAGGCCCATGCCCAGGCGATCTTCCGGCACGAAGGAGAGGTGAATGCCCAGATCGCGAATGCTCTTGGGCGTCTTGCCGATGAGCTGCTCGGCGGTGGAGTCACGGTCGTCGTCAGGGTAGTAGACGATGCTGGAATCCCTGTCGGGATTCTGCAGGCCGGCAATGGCCTCCAGAAGCTCCTTCTGACCGTTGCCGGAGATGCCCGCGATGCCCAGAATCTCGCCGCTGAACGCATCGAAGGAGACGTGATCGAGGATCTTGACGCCCTCGGCGTTCTCGACAGTCAGGTTGTGCACGGTCAGACGCAGGTGCGGATTGACCGGCTCAGGACGCTCGATGTTCAGCTCCACCTTCTTGCCGACCATCATCTCGGTGAGGGAGGACTCCGTTGCGCGGGCGGTTTCCACCGTACCGGCGTATTCGCCCTTGCGCAGAATGGCTACACGGTCGGAAATGGCCAGCACCTCGTGCAGCTTGTGCGTGATGATGATGATGGACTTTCCGTCCGCCTTCATGTTGCGCATGACGGCAAAGAGCTTTTCCGTCTCCTGCGGCGTGAGAACGGCCGTCGGCTCATCCAGAATCAGAAGCTGCGCCCCGTGATAGAGCATTTTGATGATCTCAAGCGTCTGCTTCTGGCTGACGCTCATCTCATAGACCTTCTGATCCAGATCGATCTCGAAGTTGTATCGCTTACAGATCTCGCGCGCCTTTGCCTTGATCGCCCTGATGTCGTACTTCTCATGCTTATCGAGCACCAGAGCGATGTTTTCCGCCGCAGTGAACACGTCGATGAGCTTGAAATGCTGGTGCACCATGCCGATGCCATGCGCATAGGCGTCCTTCGGGCTGCGGATTTCGACAGGCTTCCCCTCGACGAGGATTTCGCCGCTGTCCGGGTAATAGATGCCGGCAATCATGTTCATCAGCGTCGTCTTGCCGCTGCCGTTTTCGCCGAGCAGGGAAAGGATTTCGCCCTTGCGCACGTCAAGCGAAACGTCGTTGTTTGCAATCACGCTGCCGAAAGTCTTGGTGATGTGCCGCAGTTCAATGGCGTATTCCATGTGAGACCGGTCACTCCTTCTGCGGGCTGTGCCCGCACCCATTTCCGCACAGCCTGACAAAAACAGGCTGTGCGGTACTCGCTGTACGAGGATTTACGCAATTTTGCAATCGACAAGAAAACAGGGAAAAGGGAAGCGGTTTATGCTTCCCTTTTCGGATTGTCATGTTGCGAATTACTTGATTTCGGTGATGCCGTCGATGCGCAGGGCGAAGTACGGCGCACTGCGGAAGGTGGACTCCTCAAAGGCGCCGTCAACGATCGCCTCGTAGGTCTCGCCCTCGTAGGCGACGGTCATGGTCGCCCAATCCATGATGGTCATGTCAACCGGAGCGGAGGTGAGGGTCGCGCCGTCCACGGTGAAGGTGGAGGCATCGAAGACCTTCAGGCTGCCGTCCTTGATCGCGGCGATCACCTCAGCGACCTTCTCGGCAGTGCCGGCGGCGCAGGAAGAGCCCAGCTCGGTGATCGCAACGGCGTCGGCGTCAAAGCCCTCGGCCCAGTCGGCGGCGATCTCCTCGCCGTTCTGCATCTTGGTGAACAGCTCGGTATAGAACACGGACCACTCGTTGGTCGGAGAGGTCAGCGCGGCGGTCGGCGCGGTCGGCAGCATGTCGACGTTGTAGCCGACGGAGTAGCAGACGTTGCCCGCATCCAGCAGCTTCTGGGTCGCAGCCGGGGCGCCGGTGGAGTCGGCGTGCTGGCCGATGATCACGCAGCCCTTGGCGATGAGCGCCTCGGCGGCAGCGGCTTCCTTGTCGATGTCAAACCAGGAGTTCGTGTAGTTGACTTCCATCGCGACGTTCGGCACGATGGAACGCAGGCCAAGGAAGAAAGCGGTATAGCCGGAGACAACCTCGGCGTAGTCAAACGCGCCGACATAGCCGATCTTCACGTTGCCGTCCGCATCGAAGGAATTCGGCTGCTTCTCCGGGGAGAGCGCGCCGGTTTCCAGCAGCTCGGCGAGCTTCATACCGGCCACGACGCCGGACACATAGCGGGCCTCAAACACCTTGGTGAACGCGTTCTTGAAGTTGTCAAGGCCGGTCAGCGCGGCGAAGTCGCCGGTCATGGCCACGAAGGTCACGTCCGGATACTCTTCCGCGGCGAGAACCATGTAGGTCTGATGGCCGTAGGAGTTGGAGATGATCAGGTTGCAGCCCTGGCCGATGCAGTCGAGCGCCGCGTCGTAGCAGGTCTGATCCTCAGGCGTCTTGTACTTCCAGACGATCTGGCTGTCAGCGAGGCCGAGGTTCGCAGCGGCGGCCTTGATGCCGTTCATGTGAGCGAGGGTGTAGCCTTCGGTTTCGTCGCCAACCAGGATGACGCCGACCTTCAGATCAGCCGCCAGCGCAGAGCAGGCGAACAGGCACAGCACGCAGGCCAGCACCAGAGCGATAAACTTCTTCATTGGTTTCTCCTCCTTGTGATTTTGTGATGATGCAACACAGTGAATCAGAAGACAGTGATCATCATACAACAAACTTCTGCCCTTGTAAAGTGCGAATGCGCGAAAATGGGGCGAATCTGCGAACTTCACAAAGAATTTGTTCAAAAATGTTCGGTCATCCTAAAGGTTTGGGAAGAATAACCGTCAGCGAACCGGAATGATCTCAAGCCAATAACCATCCGGATCCGCGATGAAGTAGATGCCCATCGCTTCATTCTCATAGCAGATGCAGCCCATCTCCTTGTGCAGCGCGTGCGCGGCCTCAAAATCGCTGGCACGGAAGGCCAGATGAAACTCGCACTCGCCAAGGTTGTACTTCTGAGGATGATCGCGCAGCCACGTCAGCTCCAGCTCAAAATCCGAGGTTTCGCTTTTGAGGAAGGCGATGATGAAAGAGCCGTCGGCCGCGGTCTTGCGGCGCACCTCCTTCAGGCCCAGTGCCTTGCCGTAAAAGGCGATCGACGCGTCCAGGTCACTGACATTGTAGTTCTCGTGTATCATGGTGAAATTCATGTTTTGCAGCTCCTTTCTTCCTAAATAAAGGAATCCGATATAAAATCAGTATACCACAGACAATCGGTGATTTACAAACCATTTAGGATGTGCTATATTAGATTTCACGCATATTTTCGCGAAAGAGGAGGGACAAGGATGTCTCAGGAGAAACTTGGCACGCGTCTGCGGCGTACTTTCATCGGTGACCGTGCGTTTTACAGCACGATGATCGCCATCGTCGTGCCGATCATCATTCAGAATACCGTCTCCAACGTGGTCAGTCTGCTGGATAACGTCATGGTGGGCCGCGTCGGCACACTTGAGATGTCCGCGGTGGCCATTGTCAACCAGCTTCTCTTCATCTTTAATCTCTGTATTTTCGGCGGCCTAGCAGGCGCGGGGATCTTTGCCACGCAGTTCGCCGGCGCGAAGGATGACGAGGGCGTAAGACACTGCTTCCGCATCAAGTGGCTGATTGCGATCGCGATGCTTGGGTTTGCGCTTGCGGTGTTTCTGCTGCTGCCCGAGCAGCTGATCGGCCTGTATCTGGCCGAGGGCACCGATCCGACGGATATGGCGCGCACGATGCGCTTTGGCAAGGATTATCTGCTGGTCATGCTTCTGGGCCTTCTGCCGTTCGCGGTTTCGCAGATCTACGCCAGCACGCTGCGCGAGGTGGGCGAGACACGCCTGCCGATGCTCGCCAGCATCGTGGCCATTCTGGTCAATCTGGTGTTCAACTATCTGCTGATCTTCGGCAAGCTCGGCTTTCCGCGGCTCGGCGTCACCGGCGCGGCGATTGCGACGGTCTTTTCCCGCTATGTCGAGATGGCGATCATCATGATCTACACGCATCTGCGCAGCAGCGTGTTTCCGTTTATCCGCGGCGCATACCGCAGCGTGTATGTGCCCGCCAGACTGATGCGCCGCGTTCTGAGGCGCGGCATGCCGCTTCTGGTCAATGAGTTCTTCTGGTCCTCGGGCATGGCGGTGCTGCTGCAGTGCATCTCCGTGCGCGGCCTGGATGCTGTGGCAGCGTACAACATCACCTCGACCGTCAGCAACCTGTTCAAGGTGGTCTTCCTGTCCATGGGCAATGCGGTGGCGATCATGGTCGGCCAGGCGCTGGGGGCGAACGAGATCGAGAAGGCGAAGGATACCGCTTGGAAGCTCATGGCGGCGGCGGTGGCGTCCAACCTGGTGATGAGCACGCTGCTCTTTGCGCTTTCTCCGGTCATTCCGCAGATTTACAACACAGAACCGCATGTACGGGAAATCGCCACAAAGCTGCTTTGGGTCGTGGCCGCGATGATGCCGATGTACTCCATGGCGCATTGCTGCTACTTCACTCTGCGCTCCGGCGGCAGAACCATCATCACATTCTTCTTTGACAGCGGCTTTACCTGGGCTGTGTGCGTGCCGGTGGCCTATGTGCTGGCGAACCTGACCCAACTGCCCGTTGTGCCGATGTATCTGGCGGTGCAGTCTCTGGAGATGATTAAGGTGATCATCGGCGTCATTCTGGTGCACAAGGGCGTTTGGGTGCGCAACATCATCGAGTGAATCCTAAGCGGAGGGAACGGCGTGCTGATCCTCAAAACCATGGACGATGCGCAGCTCGGCGTGCTGTATGAGACCTGCATGCGGCGGGATTTCCCGCCCAGCGAGCTCAAGTCGCTTTCGGCGATCCTGAAGATGAAACACAGGGGCCTGTATGACGTGCTTGGCGCCTATCGGACGGACGGCACGCTTGCGGCATATGCGCTGCTGTACCATCCCGCAGACGGGCGCGTCGCTCTGCTGGATTACCTTGCTGTGGAGCCGGCGTTTCGGCATGCAGGCGTGGGCAGCATGCTGCTTGCACAGCTGCGCGCGCACTATGCCGACGCAGCCGACGTGCTGCTCATCGAGTGCGAGCGGCCTAAGGCCGCGCCGAATGAGACGCTGGCGCGCAAGCGGATCCGCTTCTACACGCAGGCCGGCGCACAGCTGACCAGCGTCCGCATCTGGCTGTTCGATGTGGAGTACAGCATCCTTGTGCTGCCGTGCGGCGAGTGGATTCCGGCATGCGATTGGGCGGAGCAAATGCTCTCGCTCTACCGGCAGATGCTGCCCAAGGCGCTGTTCGAGCAGAACGTGCGCCTGATCCGGGCATGACAGCGGGCGTGCCCGTGCTCGCTTCCAAACAGCCTGGAAGAATCAAGTCGTTGTGTGCTCGTTGTACGGTTTTGCGCAATTCCAAACATGCAGAAAAGAGGGTACAGACCATCGGTCTGTACCCTCTTTTGCTGGTATTCAGGAAACGGTGTATTCCGGCTCCGCGTCGATGACCAGCTTGTCGCCGTCGTAATCGACGGTCAGCTGCGTGCGCGGCTGCACGTCCTCGGCGATCAGCTTGCGGGCGATGAGCGTTTCCACCGCGCGCTGCATGAAGCGCTTGAGCGGACGCGCGCCGTATACCGGGTCGTAGCCCTGGGCGACGATATAGCTCCTCGCGGCGGAGGTGAGCGTCATCGTCAGCTGCTTGTCCTTCAGGCGGCGGTTGAGATCGGCCACCTGAAGATCGACAATGCGGTCGATTTCATTGCGGGTGAGCGGCTTGTAGAACACGATCTCGTCCAGACGGTTGAGGAACTCGGGACGGAAGTGTGTCTTGAGCATGGACTCGACCTGCTTGCGCGCTTCTTCCGTGATCTGACCGTTTGCGTCGATGCCCTCCAGGATGGCGGAGGAACCGAGGTTGCTGGTCAGGATGATGATCGTATTCTTGAAGTCCACCGTGCGGCCCTGGGAATCGGTGATGCGGCCGTCGTCCAGCACCTGAAGCAGCACGTTGAACACGTCCGGATGCGCTTTTTCCACCTCGTCAAAGAGGATGACCGCGTACGGCCTGCGGCGCACGGCCTCGGTCAGCTGGCCGCCCTCGTCGTAGCCGACGTATCCCGGAGGGGCGCCGATCAGGCGGGAGACGCTGTGCTTCTCCATGTATTCGCTCATGTCGATACGAACCATGTTCTGCTCGTTATCAAATAACGCGGCCGCAAGTGCCTTTGCAAGCTCCGTCTTGCCGACACCGGTAGGTCCAAGGAACATAAACGATCCGATCGGCTTGGTCGGGTCTTTGATTCCGGCCTTGGAACGTAAGATCGCATCCGATACCCGGCTTACCGCATCGTTCTGTCCAATAACTCTC
>JAGBDL010000136.1 GCA_017937505.1 Clostridia bacterium
GCAAAGGACGACACGATTGTGCAGCTGCGCGGCACGCGCCCGGACGGTACGCCGCTGGTGCTGCCCAAAAAGGACGCGCACGAGGCGCCGAAGGTCGAGGGGCCGGCGTACGTTTTCCCGCCGATCGACCTGCTCAACCGAACAAACAGCACGCAGGACCCGAACCTGAACGCGAAGATTCAGGCGGGCGCGGGCAAGCTGCTCGCCACGCTGGAGAGCTTCGGCGTGCAGGCGAAGCTGACGCACGTCACGCACGGCCCGGCGATCACCCGCTACGAGCTGCAGCCGGCCCCGGGCGTGAAGGTTTCGCGCATCGTGAACCTGGTGGACGACATCGCGCTGAACATGGCCGCAGACGGCGTGCGCATCGAGGCGCCGATCCCCGGCAAGCCGGCGGTCGGCATCGAGATCCCCAATGAGAAGATCGAGACGGTTTCCCTGCGCGACGTGCTGGAAAGCCCGGAGATGATGCGCGAGAAATCCCCGACGGCCGTGGCGCTGGGCAAGGGCATTTCCGGCGCGCCGGTCGTTGCGGACATGGCGAAGATGCCGCATGTGCTCATCGCGGGCGCGACGGGCTCCGGCAAGTCCGTGTGCATCAACACGATCATCAACTCGATCATCTACCGCGCCTCCCCCAGAGAGGTCAGACTGATCCTGATCGACCCGAAGGTCGTCGAGCTGTCGGTGTACAACGGCATCCCGCACCTGCTGGTGCCGGTCGTCACCGACCCGAAGAAGGCCTCTGCGGCGCTCTCGTGGGCTGTGGTGGAGATGGAGCACCGCTACAAGCGCTTTGAGACGATGGGCGTGCGCAACATCAAGGGCTACAACGACGCAATCGGCCCGGACGAGGAGCCGATGAGCAAGATCATCGTCATCATCGACGAGCTGGCCGACCTGATGATGGTCGCCCCGGGCGAGGTCGAGGAATCGATCTGCCGTCTGGCGCAGCTGGCGCGCGCGGCGGGCATCCATCTGGTCATCGCGACGCAGCGCCCGTCGGTCAACGTCATCACCGGCGTCATCAAGGCGAACATCCCCAGCCGCATCGCATTCGCGGTGTCCAGCCAGATCGACAGCCGCACCATCCTTGACACGGGCGGCGCGGAGAAGCTGCTGGGCAAGGGCGACATGCTCTATGCGCCGCAGGGCGCGGGCAAGCCCACGCGCGTGCAGGGATGCTTCGTCTCCGACGACGAGGTGCAGCGCATCGTCGATTTCGTGCGCGGCAAGCACACGGCCGAGTACAACGAGGACGTCATCGAGCAGATGAACGCCGCCGCGGACGAGGAAAAGGCCGCCGCGGGCGACGCGCCTGCGAGCGGCGAGCCGGTGGACGAAATGCTGAACAAGGCCATCGAGCTGGCCATTGACGCGGGCCAGGTGTCCATCAGCATGCTCCAGCGCAGGCTGCGCGTAGGCTACGCGCGTGCGGGCAGGCTCGTGGACGAGATGACGCTGCGCGGCATCACCGCCGAGGCCGAGGGCCCGACCAAGCCGCGCACGGTGCTCATTTCCCGCGAGGAATGGCGGCGCATGCAGGAAAATCAGGAATGACGCAGAATTAAGAAGAGTCAATCGATCTGAATCGCCCGCGGGCGATCCGGGAAAGGAAGAGTTGCCAATGAAGTTCATCAAGACGCCCGTCAAGGGCATGTGCGATATGCTCCCCTCCGACATGCGCCTGCGCGAGCATGTGCTGTCCATGATCAAGAAGAGCTACAGCCAGTACGGCTTCATGCAGATCGAGACGCCGATCGTCGAGCACATCGAGAACCTGACCAGCAAGCAGGGCGGCGACAACGAGAAGCTGATCTTCAAGGTCATGAAGCGCGGCGCGGAGCTGCAGCGCGCCATCGAAAAGGGCGACGGCGAATACGCCGACAACGGCCTGCGCTACGACCTGACGCTGCCGCTGGCGCGCTACTACGCCTGCAACAAGGAGAAGCTCCCGTCCCCGTTCAAGGCGCTGCAGATGGGCAACGTCTACCGCGCGGACAACCCGCAGAAGGGCCGCTTCCGCCAGTTCACCCAGTGCGACATCGACATCCTGGGCGACGACAGCAGCCTGGCGGAGATCGAGCTGATCACGGCGACCGCATCCATGCTCACGCAGATCTTTGCCGAGATCGGCATCACCGACTTCACCATCCACATCAACGACCGCCGCATCCTGAGCGCCGTGGCGCTGTGCGCGGGCTTTGCCGAGGAGGACGTCGGCTCCGTGCTCATCAGCCTGGACAAGTTTGACAAGATCGGCCTTGCGGGCATCGAGAAGGAGCTGCTGGACAACGGCTATGCGCAGGAGACCGTGGATAAGTACCTGGATGTCTACCGCGCGGTGAAGGAGGGCATCTCCATCGACGAATTCTGCGCGGGCATCGGCGAGGCGTACCTGCCCGAGGACGTGAAGCAGAACCTTGCGGACATCATTGCCAGCGTGGCTCCGGTGCTCTCAGGCGGCGTGAAGATCGTCTTTGATCCCACGCTGGTGCGCGGCATGGGCTACTACACCGGCCCGATCTTTGAGGTCACCATGGACGGCTACAACTTCTCCATTGCCGGCGGCGGCCGCTACGACAAGATGATCGGCAAGTTCTCCGGTCAGGATGTGGCGGCGAGCGGCTTCTCCATCGGCTTTGAGCGCATCGTGACGATCCTCAAGGACCACATGCAGGACGCCAGCAAGCTGCCCGAGGGTTCCACGGCGTACCTGATTGGCAGCCGCGTCTCCCTGGAGCGCAAGGCCGAGGTGCTCTCCACCGCGCGCAGGCTCCGCGAGGACGGCACCGTGGTGACCGTGATGCCGATGGCCAAGAACATGAAGCACCAGATCGGCCTGCTGGAGGCCGAGGGCTATACCCGTTTTGAAAAGATTTACGAATAACCGGGTAAAAACGCGGAAACGGCGTATGTTACATCAAAGGAGCAGAGCATGACCAACAAGGGGATTGTCAAAGAAGTGAACGGCGAGATGCTCACCGTCGAGTTTGAGCGCCACGAGGCCTGCGGGGACTGCCACGCCTGCATGCACGGCAGCACGGACTGCGCCAAGCACACCATCACGATCAGGGGGAAGGCCGATGTGGGCGACGAAATCGTGGTGGAAATGGACGAATCGCACGTGATGGCGGCGTCCGCCACGGCGTACATGATTCCGTTCGCGGGCTTTATGATCGGCATATTGGGCAGCTATGCGCTGGGTCTTTCTGAGCCGGTGATGGCGCTGTGCGCGGTGGCGGGCACGGCGGTCGCTTACATGATCATGCGCGTGCTCGACCCGCGTCTCTCCAAGGGCCGCTGGGAGCACAGGATTGTCTCCGTCCGCAAGCCGGAGAAGGAATAACATCGAATAAAAGAACAGGAGGAAACGACGATGGCAAAGCATTTTGATACCGCGGCCTTCGAGGCGGCGATTGCGGGCGACAAGCCCGTGCTGGTGGATTTCTGGGCGACCTGGTGTGGCCCGTGCCGCATGATCGCGCCGGTGATCGAGGAGATTGCCAGCGAGTTTGAGGGCAAGGCGGTCGTGGGCAAGGTGGACGTGGATGAGGAGCCGGGCCTGGCCCAGCGCTTCGGCATCATGAGCATCCCGACGCTGATCGTCTTCAAGGGCGGCAAGGTGGTCGAGCAGGCCGTCGGCGCCCGCGGCAAGGCCGACGTGGCGGCGATGATCAGCCGTCACCTGTAAGACGAATCATCCATCTGAGAACAGATCAAAGAACAAATGAGCCAGGAGACGTCCGGAAAGCCCGGGCGTCTTTTGCATGCGCCCGCGAAAAACACGGGCAGATTCTGCATGTTCCTCTTTTATTGCCTGACAAATTGTGCTATAATTGAAAATGGTTATCATGAGCCTATTGGGGCCTGCGTCTATTCAGAGCATCTGGCACGTCGTGCAGATGGCTTTTGAAACATATGAATTCGTTTTGCAAATATGAAATGGGAGGAGGGTGAAGGACATGGCGAAGCTGAGAATTATCCCGTTGGGCGGCATCGGCGAGATCGGCAAGAACATGACGGCGTTTGAGTACGGAGACGACGTCATCGTGGTCGACTGCGGCTCAATCTTTCCCAGGCAGGATATGCTGGGCATCGATCTGGTGATTCCCGACATTGCCTACCTGATCAACAACCGCGAGCGCGTGCGCGCGTATCTGTTTACCCACGGACATGAGGATCACATCGGCGCGGTGCCGTATGTGTTCCCGCGCGTACCCGCGCCGGCCTATGGCACGAAGCTGACCTGCGCGCTCATACGCGGCAAGCTGGCGGAGCATAATATTTCCGGCATTCAGCTGAATGTGGTGAAGCCGCGGGATACGGTTAGAATCGGCGCGTTCTCGGTTCAGTTTATCAAGGTGAGCCATTCCATCGCCGGCGCGGTGGCCATGGCGATTACCTGCCCGGCCGGCACGGTGATCGTCACCGGCGACTTCAAAATCGATTACACCCCCATCGACGGCGAGGTGACGGACCTGGGCACGCTGGCCGCATGGGGCAATCAGGGCGTGCTCGCGCTGCTGGCAGATTCCACCAACGTTGAGCGTCCCGGCTACACGATGAGCGAAAAGAAGATTGCCGAGACGTTCCGCGGTCTGTTCAAGGACGCCGACAAGCGCATCATCATCGCGATGTTCGCCTCCAACCTGCACCGCATTCAGCAGGTGGTCGACCTGTGCGTCGAATTTGGCAGGAAGATCTGTTTTGTGGGACGCAGCATGGTGAACGTCACGAAGCTGGCGATGGACATCGGCGAGATCAAGATCCCGCGGGAGGTGCTCGTCGAGGCGGGCGACCTGGACTGCTACGACGATGACGAGATCGTTGTGCTGACCACGGGCAGCCAGGGCGAGCCGATGAGCGGCCTGACCCGCATGGCCAACAGCGAGCACCGCAAGCTGCAGATTCGTGCAGGCGACACGGTCATCGTTTCCGCCACGCCGATCCCGGGCAACGAGATCATGGTTTCACGCATCATCGACCAGCTCTACCGCATCGGCGCGAACGTGATTTACAACCGCATCGCGGACGTGCACGTCTCCGGCCACGCCTGTCAGGAGGAGCTCAAGCTCATGCAGGCGCTGGTGCGCCCGAAGTATTTCATTCCGGTGCACGGCGAGTACAGAATGCTGCAGCGCCATGCCGAAATCGCGGTGAAGATGGGCATGCCCGCGGACAATGCGATCATTCTGGAGCTGGGTCAGGTGCTGGAGCTTTCGCAGGACGAGGCGAGCATCACCGGCCCGATTCAGACCGGCTCGGTGATGGTCGACGGCCTGGGCGTGGGCGACGTGGGCAACGTCGTGCTGCGCGACCGCAAGCATCTGTCCCAGGACGGCCTGATCATCGTGATCGTCGGCGTGAGCAAGGAGACGGGGCAGGTGACCTCCGGCCCGGAGCTGATCTCCCGCGGCTTTGTGTACGTGCGCGAAAACGAGGAGCTGATCTCCGGCGCGCGCAGCGTGGCCATGGACGTGCTCTCGCGCTATGAGCGCATCGAGCAGAGCGACTGGACGAGCATCAAAAACGGCATCAAGGACGAGATGCACACCTACCTGCTGGCCCAGATCAAGCGCAATCCGATGATCCTGCCGATCATCATGGAAACCTGACCGGCATGCTGCCGGCCCCGCCTCCGACCAAGTCGGCTAAGAAACAGCCTGGAGGACGAGGCCGAAGGCATGCAGGACATCGTAATTCTGACCGGCATGCTGCCGGCCCCGCCTCCGACCAAGTCGGTTAAAAAAACAGCCTGGAGAACGGGGCCGCAGGCATGCGGGAAAACGCAATCGCTGAAAAAGGATGACAAGCATGAACATTTATGATACCGCACACCGTCTCGCCGGCGAAATCCGCTCAAGCGAGGAGTGCGTGCGCCTGCGCGAGCTGCGCGAGCGCGCTTACGCGGACGACACCAACCGCGTGCTGCTGGAGGAATACAAGCGCCTGCAGCTGAAGCTGCAGATGAGCATGGCCGGTGCGGCCGGACAGATGCCGGGCGAGGACATGCAGCGCTTCCAGCAGCTGGCGTCGCTGCTGTACATGAACAGCGACGTGCAGGCCTATTTGCTGGCGGAGATGCAGATGCAGAAGACGCTGGCGGACGTATTCAAGATCCTGACGGAGGCGGCCGGCGTGAACTTCGATCTGCCGGAAAACGCGTAACGGGAGGAACGGAGATTTGGCGAAGAAAAAAAAGCGCAGCGGCCATCTGACGGAGCGCGAGCTCCATGAGCGCCGCCGCTACGGCTTCTTCTGGTACGACTGGCTGTGGCGCATCCTCCGGCCGGCGCTGGTGTTCCTGACGTCGTTCGTGATCGTCTGCGGCCTGGTCTACACAGGGTACAGAAGGATCGACGCGGTGTTCTTCGCGCCGGTCGACGCCAAAGATACGACCGTGGTGGAGTTCGAGGTCGCCTCCGGAAGCTCGCTGTCGACAGTTTCAAGAAACCTGGAGGAGGCTGGCCTCATCCGCAACCACTCTGTTTTCAAGTACATGGCCGACTTTATGGGCATGGGCCAGAAGATCCAGAGCGGCGACTACGAGCTGACCCGCGCGATGAGCGCAACCGATATCCTGGATGAGCTGGTCTCCGGCGACGGCAAGCCGTTGACGGCGACGATCACGATCATCCCCGGCTGGACGGTGGAGGACATCGCAAACTACCTGGTGGAGCACAAGATCCTCAGGAGCACCGACGAATTCCTGAGCCTGTGCAAGACGGGCGAGACGTACAGCGGGTACTACTTCATCGAGGACATGCTGGGGAAGGGGGACAGCGATCAGCGCCTGTACGCGCTGGAGGGCTATCTCTCGCCGAATACCTACGAGATTTACACCAGCTCGAGCGCGGACACGATCATCAAGCGCCTGCTCTCCCAGACGGAAGCGGCGTACAGCCTGAGCTACGACGAGCGTGCGCAGGAGCTGGGCATGACGATGGACGAGGTGTTCACCCTCGCGTCGATGATCGAGAAGGAGGCCAAGACGGCGGACTTTGCCAAGGTCAGCGCGGTATTCCACAACCGCCTGAAGAAGGGCATGACGCTCGGCTCGGACGTGACGGTCAAGTATGTCTCCGGCTCGGAGAAGATGGTGCTCTCGGGAAGCGACCTGAGCGTCGAATCGCCGTACAACACCTACACGCGCAAGGGCCTGCCCGTCGGCCCGATCTGCAATCCGTCGATGGACGCGGTGGTTGCCGCGCTGTACCCGGACGAGCAGTATCTGGCGCAGAAGTACCTGTACTTCTGCTCGAAGGATCCGAACTCCGGCGAGCTGTACTTCTCCAAGACGCAGGAGGAGCACGACGCGGCGGTAGCGATGTACCGCCCGCTGTGGGAGGAATACGACAGGAGCCGCGGGCTCAGCCCGTGATCCGAAGGGGAAAACCTGATGAAGAATATGCCGACGCTGCTCGCTCCGGCGGGCAGCATGCGGCCCCTGATGACGGCGCTGCGCTTCGGCGCAGACGCCGTTTATTGTGGGGCCAAGCAATACGGCCTGCGCGCGCAGGCTGCAAACTTTGACGAGGCGCAGCTGGCGCAGGCCGTGCAGCTGGCGCACGCGGCGGGCGCGAAGGTGAACCTGACGCTCAACATCTTTGCCTTTGACGGCGACCTGCCGGGCATGGTGCGCGCGGCAAAGCAGGCGCAGGAGCTCGGCGTGGACGCGGCGATTGTGTCTGATCTGGGCGCGATCGCGAGGATTGCGCGCGAGGCGCCGGGGCTTGACATCCATGTGAGCACGCAGGCAAACGCGACCAACAGCGAAACGGCGCGGGTCTATCGGGCCCTCGGCGCAAAGCGCGTCGTGCTGGCGCGGGAGATGACGCTTGCGCAGATCGAGACGATGGCGCGCGCGCTGAACGGCGAGATCGAGCTGGAAGCGTTCATCCACGGTGCGGTGTGCATGTCGTACTCGGGCCGCTGCATGCTCTCCAGTTTCCTGACCGGGCGCAGCGCCAACCGCGGCGCGTGCAGCCAGCCCTGCCGATGGACGTACACGCTGACCGAGCGGAACAGACCGGACGAGCCGATGCCCATCGAGGAGGACGGGCGCGGCACAGCGATCCTGTCCAGCCGGGATCTGTGCATGATGGAGCACCTGCCGCGGCTGATGGAGAGCGGCGTGTGCTGCTTCAAGATCGAGGGACGGATGAAGAACGAGCTGTACATCGGCACGGTCGTCGGCGCGTACAGGCGCGCGATGGACGCGTACGCGGCTGATCCGGCGGCGTATCTTGAAAACGCTGCGCTCCGCGAACAACTGCGCGGGGAGCTGGACAGGATCAGCCACAGGGTCTACGACACGGGCTTTTACTTCGGCCAGCCCGAGGTCTGCGGCGGGGCCGTTGGCACGCAGCAGGCGGCGGAATACATGGGCTACGTCGCTCACGTGTCCGGCGGGGACGCGCTGGTGGAGATGAAGAACAGGTTCTTCGTCGGCGACCGGCTGGAAACCGTCACGCCGAGGGGCAGCGAGCCGCTGGTGATCGAGGACATCGTGCTGGACGCGACCGGCGAGCACGTCGGCGTGGTGAACGTGCCGAACACGCTGGTGCGCATTCCGTGCGGCGACAAGCTCGGGGCGGGCGATATGCTCCGGGGGCCGGTGAGGAACAGGGCGTGAGCTCGTCCCAGTATAGCGGCGAGCTGTAAGCGCGAAGCGATGAAGGGAGTCTGAGGGACAGCGTCCCTCAGGCAGGTTTTAGGGCGGTAGCCCTAACGTATCCCGCTATACTTGAAGAGGAGGTGCCCGGATGGAAGAGATCGAGGTCTTTGCGGACGAGACGGTATTCCGCAACGAGGAAAACGGATACACGGTGCTGGTCGTCAAGTCCGGCAAGACGCGCGTGTCCGCCGTGGGCATCATGCCGCCCATCGCGCCGGGCGAGAAGCTGAAAATCACCGGCGAATGGGCGGAGCACCCGGTTTACGGCAGGCAGATCAAGGTCAGCCGCTGCGAGATCGAGAAGCCGACGACGCTCTCGGGCATCGAAAAGTACCTATGCAGCGGCATGATCCGCGGCATCGGCCCGGCGACGGCGAAGCTGCTGATCAAGGCCTTCGGCGAGAAGACGCTCGACGTGCTCTACGCCGAGCCGGAAAAGCTGATGGACGTGCCGGGCATTGGCCCCAAGCGCGCGAAGATGATCATGGAGAGCTATGCCGAGCAGGCGCAGCAGCGCGAGGCGATGGTCTTTTTGCAGAGCTACGGCGTGACGCCCGCGCTGGCCGTGAAGATCTTCAAGCAGTACGGCGAGAACGTGCAGCAGGTCATCCGCCAGAATCCCTACCGGCTGGTGGAGGACATCGAGGGCGTGGGCTTCAGGACGGCGGACAAGATCGCCGCGTCGCTGGGCATTGGGATGGACAGCGAGTACCGGCTGTGCGCCGGCGTGCAGCACACGCTGGCGGAGGCGACGAACGGCACCGGCCACTGCTACCTGCCGCGCGGGGAGCTTTCCCTGTACGCGCAGCGGCTGCTGGGCAACGAGCCGGAGCTGATCGAGCACACGATCGACAGCTTGATCCTTTCGCGACGGCTGATCGCGCAGATGCTGCCGGGCGAGGGCGAGGAGATCGTGGCGGTGTACCTGCCGCAGACGTATCACGCCGAGGTGGAGGTGGCGCGCAGGCTGCGCGAGATGATCGATGCGATGCCCGGCACCATGGCGACGGATCTGTCCGCGCAGATCGACGAGCTGGAGCGCCTGGAGGGCGTGACCTTCCATGAGCAGCAGCGCCGCGCGATCGAAACGGCGGTCAAAAGCGGCATGACGGTGATCACCGGCGGCCCGGGCACGGGCAAGACGACGATCATCAAGTGCATCATCCGCCTGCTGAGCGTGAGCGGCGAGATCGCGCTGGCCGCGCCGACGGGCCGCGCCGCCAAGCGCATGAGCGAGGCCTGCGGCATGGAGGCCAAGACGCTGCACCGGCTGCTCGAGTACGGCGGCGAGGAGGGCGACTTTGCCCGCGGACAGGACAATCCGCTGGAAATGGACACGCTGATCATCGACGAGATGTCGATGGTCGATATCTTCCTGATGCGCAGCGTGCTGCGGGCGCTGGTGCCGGGCACGCGGCTGATCATGGTCGGCGACAGCGACCAGCTGCCCAGCGTGGGCGCGGGCAACGTGCTGCGCGACATCCTGGACAGCGGCGTGATCCCGGCGGTGGAGCTGACGGAGATCTTCCGCCAGGATGAAAAGAGCATGATCGTCTACAACGCGCACCGCATCAACCACGGCGAAGCGCCGCGGCTGAATGCCAAGGGCAGCGATTTCTTCTTTGAGCGAGCCGCCTCGCCGGTCGACGCCGCCAGGAAGATCGTGAGCCTCTGTGCGACGCGCCTGCCGAACTTCCTGGGCCTTGATCCGGTGAAGCAGATGCAGGTGCTCTCCCCCACGAAAAAGGGCGACTGCGGCGTGTGGATGCTAAACCAGATGCTGCAATCGCAGTTCAACCCGCCCGCCGCCCACAAAAACGAGCGCGTGCGCGGCGACACGACCTTCCGCGAGGGCGACAAGGTGATGCAGACGCGCAACAACTACCAGCTCAAGTGGAAGAAGGAGGGCGTGTTTGACTGGGAGGAGGGGCAAGGCGTCTTCAACGGCGACATCGGCTTCATCACGGCCATCGACACGCAGGAGCGCACCGTGGAGGTGCAGTTTGACGACGAGCGCATCGCGACCTATGAGGGCGGGGACGTGGACGACCTGGAGCTGGCGTACTGCATCTCCGTGCACAAGAGCCAGGGCAGCGAGTTCCCGGTGGTGGTGATGCCGGCGGTCGGCGGGCCGCCCATGCTGCTGACGCGCAACCTGCTCTACACGGCGGTGACGCGCGCGCGCAGGCTGGTGATGATCGTCGGCCGCGAGGCGGCGATTGACCAGATGATCGCCAATGTGAACACGAGAAAGCGCTACAGCGCGCTGTGCTGGCGGCTGACGCAGCTGATGAACCTATGAGACATACGATGATGCAAAGGACGATCGGACGGCTGCTTGAAGCGCTGGACGAGCTGCTGTTCCCGGAGGATGTGCTCTGCCTGTGCTGCGATCACGCGCTGGGCGAGGACGCGCAGGATGGAATCTGCCCCGCCTGCGCACGCTCGCTCGAGCAGCTGGCGCAGGCGCAGGAGGCACGCGAGACGGAGGAGCGCGAAGCGCTGCCCGAAGGGCTTTCCTACGTCCATGCGGCGTTTCCCTACGAGGGACAGGCGCGCACACTGATTCATCGGCTCAAGTACGAGAGCGTGCGCGCGGCAGCCGTGCCGCTGGCCAGGCAGATGGTCTTTCTGCCCTCGGGCGAGGAGGAGATCATCGTGCCGGTGCCCACGGACAGACGGCGAAAAAGAAAGCGCGGCTTCAACCAGGCGACGCTGCTTTCGCAGCACATCGGCCGGGAGCTGGGCATGGAGGTCTGCACGGCGCTTGAGCGCGTGGACAGCCGAAGGCCGCAGACGGGGCTGACGGCCGCACAGCGGCGCAAAAACCTTGCCGGCTGCATGGCGGCCAGCGGGGCGGTCAATGGAAAGCGGGTGCTGCTGGTGGACGACGTGTACACCACGGGCGCGACGGCACAGGAGGCGGTCAGGGCGCTGCGCGCGGCAGGCGCGGCGAGCGTCGGCATGTTCGCCGCGGCGCGCGCCGGCAGCCCCGATGAGGAGCAGGACCCCTTCGGATTGACGGAAAAGGCGCAAAACGATGGGAAAAATCAGGAAAAACCTGACAGAATATACGGGAATTGGGGAAAAACTTTGTAAAAGCACTTGCAATTTTTCCCCGTTGAGCTTATAATGATGGACGGATGAGCTGTCGGGTCTGTGGTTGAAAGTCGATGCCAGTCGCAGGCAAAGCGATCCACGTAAGGCGGCCAAAGCGCCGGTGAGCATGGTGCGGCTTAGAAGTAAGTCCGTCCAGGGAATCCTGAGAGGGTCAGTAGTGGGGCACAGCATGTGTATGAGCGAACGCTCCAGACGGCGAGTGTGGGGTCAAAGACCAGGTCAGCCGATAGCGTCATACCGATCTCTATTTTTTTCGGAGGGGAATATCCCATGTATCAGGACAAGACTTTGACCTGCAGAGACTGTGGCCAGGAATTTGTGTTCACCGCTGGTGAGCAGGAGTTCTATGCGGAGAAGGGCTTCCAGAATGAGCCGACTCGCTGCAAGGCCTGCCGCATCGCCCGCAAGAACAGCCGCCCGGCTACCGGTGAGGCTCAGCAGCGCGAAATGTACGAGACCACCTGCGCGCAGTGTGGCGCCCCGACTCGCGTGCCTTTCATCCCGAAGAACGACCGACCGATCTATTGCAGCGAGTGCTACGCTTCCCGCCGCGCTCCCCGCTATTAATAGATAATGAAAGCTCCTGCATGTGCAGGGGCTTTTTTTGCTTCTATACGAAATTGCGTGAAAAATCGTGCAGCGAGCACCGAGCAGCTTCACTTTGCAAAGCAGTTCGGAAGTGGGAGCGGGCACGGCCCGCTTTTTTGCCATATAGGAAATTGCGTGAAAAATCGTGCAGCGAGCACCGAGCAGTTTCACTTTGCAAAGCAGTTCGGAAGTGGGAGCGGGCACGGCCCGCTTTTTGCTTCTATACGAAATTGCGCAAAGAATCGTGCGGCGCGCGGGATTTGCCGAGCTTTGCCGGTGATGCCGCGCAAAGGATTTGCACTCCCGTTTCCTGCCTGTCACATTTCTGCCACGATATTCCTTTACAATGACCGCGTTGCAGAACCAACCGAGAATGCAATCGGAGCGGAGGAATATCGATGAGCGAAACCAAACAGAAGAAGCGCCGGGGCAGAGCCGGACGCAGCATCAAAAAGTGGATCAAGCGGCTGATCCTTCTGGCGATCGTGCTGGCGGCCATTCTCTTTGGCCTGAAGGCATATATCCGGAATCAGGCGGCCAGCGCCGGCACGGAGAGCAGCTACAGCCAGACGCAGGCGGTGCGCGGCGCGATGAAGGAAACTGTGTACGGCACGGGAACGACCAGCGCGCGCAACCAGCCCAATGTGCTGGCTGAGGCGGACGGCACGCTGACCGATCTGCGCGTTTCCGTCGGCGACGAGGTGAAGGAGGGCGACATCCTCGCTGTGCTCACCAACGAAGAGATCGACGATACCATCACCGACCTGGAGTTTGCGCTGTGGGATCTGGACGCGCAGATCACCGAAACCCGGTCGGGTTCCAAGGTATCCAGCATCGAGGCGCCGGTCGCCGGACGCGTCGTGGCCATCTACGCCAAGGCGGGCGACGACGCACTGGCGGTGTTCCGCCGCGAGGGTGCGCTGGCGGTCATCTCGACCGACGAGCGCATGAAGGTGGAGCTGACCAGCGCGGAGGGCGCGCTCGGCCTGTCGCTCGACGAAAAGGTGACCGTCATTGGCGATCACATCTATGCCGAGGGCACGGTCGTGGAGCTGACGCGCCAGGGCACGCAGGCGTCCATCACCGTCATGGAGGACGACCTGCCGATGAACAAGGACTATGACGGCGACGGCAAGGCCGACATGATCATGGGCGTGACGGTCGAGGTGCGCAACGCCGACGGCGTGACCATCGGCACGGGCGAGCTGGAGCCGAACAAGCCGATGGCGGTCTCCGCATTTGGCGGCACCATCACCTATGTGGATGCGATTCTCGGCTCGAAGGTCGGCCGCACTGAACGCCTGTTCCGCCTGACGGATTCCCCGCTCACGCTGACGATCGAGGAGCTGCGTCTGCAGCGCGAGGCATCCGCCAAGGAGTTGGAGGAGGCCAAAGAGCAGCGCGAGAACCTGATCATCGTCGCGCCTTGCGACGGCACGATCGCTTCTCTGGACGTGGCAGAGGGCGACGAGATCACCTCCGGCACGCTGATTGGCTCGATCCTCCAGGGCGAGGACATGAACCTGACCATCGCGGTCGATGAGCTGGACGTCGTGGAGGTCGAGATCGGCCAGCCGGTCACCATCACCATCGACGCGCTCAGCAGCCTGGAGCTGAGCGGCGAGGTCTACAAGATCGCTCCGGTTGGCAACAACTCCGGCGGCGTGACCACCTACAACGTGGAGCTGACCTTTGACGCGGCGGGCACGGGCGTGCGCTCGGGCATGAACGCGACGGGCGAAATCGAGGTGGCTTCTGCGGACGACGTGCTCTATGTGCCGGTGGAGGCGCTGATGACCATCAAGAACCAGACCTATGTGATGGTCGCGGACGGCGGCACCACCGTGCTGGCCGACGCGGCGCAGAGCGCGGGTACCGGCAGCCAGCGCGGCAATCGCGGCCAGGGCATGGAAGGCGGCATGCCTGGCGGCGGACAGATGCCGAACATGGGCAGCATGCCCAATGCGGGCGGGATGCCGGAGGGCATGGCCCAGGACGGCAGTGGCGCGCAGACCGGGGAAGAGACCGGCCTTGTGGCCAAAGTGAAGCGCATGGCCTCCAGCGCGGTGGGCAAGGTGCGCGCCTGGCTGTATGAGGGCGTGGAGACCACCAGCGCCGCGCAGGTGACTGGCTCCCTGGTGAAGGTGGAGGTCGGCATGCAGAACGACGACTATGCCCAGATCACCTCCGGCCTGAGTGAGGGCGACGTCGTGCTTTACACCGCAAGCGATGACGATGACAGCAGCTCCATGTTCGGCGGCATGATGATGGGCGGCATGGGCGTCGGCAGCATGGGCGGCGGCAGCATGGGCGGCGGCGCGCCGGGCGGCATGCGGTAAGGAGGGACAAACATGATTGTCATGCAGGGCATCCGAAAGGAATACCGCATGGGAGACAACGTCGTGAAGGCGCTGGACGGCGTGGACATCCACATCAGGCCCCACGAGTTCGTCTCCATCATCGGCCCCTCCGGCTCCGGCAAGTCGACCCTGATGAACATCATCGGCTGTCTGGACACAGCCGATGATGGAATCTACCGCTTCGACGGGCTGGACATCACCGATTACACCGAGGATGAGCTGGCGACGATCCGCGGCAGGAAGATCGGCTTCGTGTTCCAGCAGTTCAACCTGCTGCCCAAGCTGACGGCGCAGGAAAACGTGGAGCTGCCGCTGATCTATCAAGGCATGAGCGCAGGCAAGCGCCACAAGCGCAGCCGCGAGGTGCTCGATCGCGTGGGGCTGCTCGAGCGCATGCACCACAAGCCGACCGAGCTCTCCGGCGGCCAGCAGCAGCGCGTGGCCATCGCCCGCGCGCTGGCCGGCGATCCGTCCCTGATCCTGGCCGACGAGCCGACGGGCAACCTCGATTCCAAGACCGGCGCGGAAGTGATGAATCTCTTTCACGAGCTGCACGAGGCGGGCAACACCATCGTGCTCATCACGCACGACGCGAAGATCGCGGCGCAGACGCCGCGCGCCATCCACATCCACGACGGCAAGGTGCTCGAGCCGATGGACGAGAGCGAGGTGGTCATCTGATGAACCCGATTGAAACCGTCAGGATGGCCTTCAAGGCGATCTGGGGCAACAAGGTTCGTTCCTTTCTGACCATGCTGGGCGTCATCATCGGCGTGATGAGCGTGACTGTGCTGATGGCCATCGGCCAGGGCACGACCTCCTCCGTCACCGATTTCATCTCCTCGATGGGCACGAACATGATCAGCGTCACGATTCAGACGCGCCGCTTCGGCTTCGGCATGAACAGAAGCGCCCGCAGCTCCAGCGCGAAGGGCACTGTCATCCTGAAGGCGGAGGACGTGCTTGCGCTCAAGGACAGCGAATACATCCAGTATGTCTCCCCGACGGTGTCCGGCAGCCTGACCGTCAAGGTCGGCAGCACGAACACCACCGCGTCGATCATGGGCGTGTATCCGGACTACGCCAACATCGTCAATACCGAGCTGGCCTCCGGCCGCTACATCATCGACGCGGACGTGGAGAACCGCAGCGCGGTCTGCGTCATCGGCCCTGATCTGGCGGAGGATCTCTTCGGCAACACGAACGTGGTGGGCAATACGCTGCATGTGGACGGGCGCAGGTTCAGGATCGTCGGCGTGCTGGACGGCACAAGCTCCACGCTGGTGCTGCCCTTCACCCTAGCGCAGCGCATGCTCGAGTCCACGTCGATCACCTCGTTCTACGTCTCCGCGACGGATTCCACGGTGGTCAGCGCGGCGCAGACGGCGGTGGAGCGTTTCCTCTATAAGAAGTATCAGGACGACAGCACCTATTCCATCATGAACCAGGAGGAGATGCTGGAGGCCATGGAGGAGACGGCGGGCACGCTGTCGCTGATGCTGGGCGGCATCGCGGGCATCTCGCTGCTGGTCGGCGGCATCGGCATCATGAACATCATGCTCGTTTCCGTCACGGAGCGCACGCGCGAGATCGGCATCCGCAAGGCCATCGGCGCCAAGCGGCGCAACATCCTGCTGCAGTTCCTCATCGAGTCCGTCGTGCTCTCGGGCATGGGCGGCCTGCTGGGCCTTCTGCTGGGCTATGGCCTGATGCACATGCTGGAAAACTATCTGGGCATGTCTGTGGCGGCCAGCGCCGGCGTGGCGCAGCTAGCCATGGGCTTCTCGATGTTTGTCGGCGTGGTGTTCGGCCTGTATCCGGCGAACAAGGCCTCCAAGCTCAAGCCGATCGACGCGCTGCACTACAGCTAAACGGCGGAGGTGCGGCCATGAAAAAGAGATTGAGGATTCTGCTTGCGGCGGCCATGCTGTGTCTGGCCGCCGGCGCGCAGGCGGAAACGGCCCGCGTGATGAGCGGAAGCATCTCCACAACGGTGTTTGGCACCGGAGAGATTCAGCCGGTCAGCCAGCCCGGCGTCTACGCGGAAATCGACGCCGAGGTGGTGGAGTGGTATTATGAGATGGGCGATACGGTCAGGGCCGGCGACGTGCTGATGAAGCTCCAGAACGACGATCTGGCGGACGAGGTCGCACAGCTCGAATACGAGATTCAGCTGGCCCAGAGCGACGTGCTCTACACAAAGACGCACACGCAGTACAACTACAGGCAGGCCACCTATGAGGACGGCAGCCTTCGCTTCGACGTGAACACCGGCGAACCGCTGATGGAGAAATACTCCGATGAGATCACCATCCGCGCGCCCAGCGATGGCCGCGTGATGGCGGTATACATCGAGCCGGGCGACGACGCGCTGGCGGTGTACAGGGAGCACGGCTGCGTGGTGATGCTTTCCACGGACGGGCGCATGAAGGTCGAGCTTGAGGGTATTGAAGGCGTGGATCTGGCGTACGACCAGGAGGTGCGCGTGCAGGGCGAGGGCATCGACACGACGGGCAACGTGATCAGCCTGACGCGCCGGGGCACCGAGGCGATTATCCAGGTCTCAAGCGACGAGTTCCCGATGGATGCCCCCGTGACCGTGACGACGCAGGACGGCGAGCTGATCGGCGAGGGCATCCTTGAGATCAACAAGCCGATGGCGGTTTCCGCCTACGGCGGCACGGTGAAGGGCCTGGCCTGGAACGTCAAGGTGGGCAAATATCTGGAGCGCTACGACGTGATCGCGCGCATCGAGTGGGACGAGATCCCGCTGTACTACGACAACGACAAGGTGCTGCACGAATATGCCAAGACCAAGGTCGAGCTGGAAAAGGCGATGGAGAAGCAGGAACAGCTGGCCATCGTCGCGCCGTGCGACGGCAAGGTCGTCTCCGTGGATGTGGAGAAGGGCGACAGCGTTTCCTCGGGCACCAGGGTCATGACCCTGGTGGAGAGCGGCGCGGGCATGCAGCTGATTCTTGAAATCGACGAGCTGGACATCCCGATGGTCGAGGCGGGCCAGCAGGCGACGCTGTCCGTGGACGCGCTGCCGGATATCACGCTCACCGGCGTGGTGCAGAAGATCGCGCCGCTGGGCAACACGGAGACGAGCGTGACGACGTACGACGTGTACATCGAGCTGACCGGCGAGGTGGACAGCCGCGTGCTGGGCGGCATGAACGTCTCCGGCGAGATCGAGGTATCCAGCGCCCAAAACGCGCTGCTGCTGACCAGCGAGGCGCTCAAAAAGGACGGCGACGACTGGTTTGTGCAGATGCAGAATGGCGAATACCGCCAGGTCGAGATCGGCGTGATGACGGACAGCCAGGTGCAGATTCTCTCCGGCCTGTCCGAGGGCGAAATCGTGGTCTACTGAGAAGAACAGCCTTTTTCGCTTGACACTGGAAACCTCTTTGAATATACTTTGCGCAGAAGGTGCTTGATTGCCGCCAGGAACTCCGGTTGACTTGTCAACGGGCCTGGTGAGAACGGCAATGAAGCGCCTTCTTTTTGCACCAATCCATTTGAAATATCCCGGAAACAGCACCGCCTGCATTTTTCCTTGCACTCGGCAGGATTTTGCGATAGAATACCTGTATTGCACAGTTTGAGGGAGGCAGCAGGGCGCATGAAGGAGATCACGAGCGTTCACAATCCGCAGGTGCAGAGGCTGCGCGAGCTGCAGAAGGCGAAGGGCCGCCGGGAGGCGGGCCTCTTTCTGGCGGAGAGCGTCAAGATGGTGCGCGAGGCGATCGCGCTCGGGCTTTGCCGCACGCTGATCGTGGATGAAAGCCGCCGGGAGGCGCTTGCGGAGTTGATCGGGGCGGCACAGGCAGCCGGGTGCGAGGTGCTGCTGGTGACGGCGGCGGTCATGCAGGCCATCAGCGAGCAGAAGACCCCGCAGGGCGTCTGCTGCACGGTGCAGATTCCGCAGGAGCCGGAGAGCCTTTCTGGCAGCCTGATCGTGGCGATGGACGGCGTGCAGGATCCCGGCAACGTGGGTACCATCCTGCGCACGGCGGACGCAGCGGGCTTTGACGGCGCGCTGCTGTCGGGCGCGTGCGCCGATCTCTACGGCGCCAAGACGCTGCGCGCGACGATGGGCTCCGTCTTCCGCGTGCCGGCAAAGCGCACGGGCGATCTGCCCGCCGCGCTTGAGGAGATGAAGGCGCGCGGCTACGCGATCGTGGCGACGGAGCTGGGCGGCGCGGATTTTTACACGCACTGCCCGCACGAGCGCGCGGTGCTGGTCATCGGCAGCGAGGGAAACGGCGTGTCTGCCGAGGTGCGCGCCGTGGCGACGCATCACCTGGCGCTGCCCATGCGCGGCGGCGCGGAGTCGCTCAACGCGGCGGTGGCGGCCGGCATCATGATCTACGAAATGGCGCGGGCGCGGGCTGTGCCCGCTGCCGCCTCCGAACGACTTATAGAAGTCGAGTAATTCAGTGCTCGCTGTACGATACCTGGAGGCAGAATAGAATGTGGCGTGGGCTGTGCCCGCTGCCGCCTCCGAACGACTTGGCAAAGTCGAGTGGTTCAGTGCTCGCTGTACGATACCTGAATGCAGAGTGAAATGGAGATGCGGATTCGCTCGACCCGCCGGGGATACGAAAGGAAGTTGTTTATGTCTGTAACGCTTGGCATGATTCTGGAAGCGCGTGAGCGCCTCAAGGGCGTGGCGCAGAGGACGGGCCTTGTGCAGTTCAAGGCGCTCTCCGATGGGCACACGCAGGTGTACCTGAAGACGGAGGATCTGCAGAACACCGGCTCCTTCAAGGTGCGCGGCGCGTACATCAAAATCGCGAGCCTGAGCGAGGAGGAGCGCGCGTGCGGCGTGATCGCCTCCTCCGCGGGCAACCACGCGCAGGGCGTGGCGCTGGCGGCGAAGGCGTTTGGTATCCCGGCGACGATCGTCATGCCGGCGGGCGCGCCGCTCTCCAAGGTGATGGCCACGCGCGAGCTGGGCGCGAAGGTGGTGCTGCACGGCGTGGTGTACGACGACGCATACGCCATGGCCTGCACCCTGCAGAAGGAGACCGGCGCGACGTTCATCCATCCGTTCAACGATCCGATGGTCATCGCGGGCCAGGGCACGATCGGCCTGGAGATCATGGACGATCTGCCGGACGTCGATACCATTGTGGTGCCCATCGGCGGCGGCGGCCTGGCCTCCGGCGTGGCGGCGGCGGTGAAGATGCTGCACCCGAACGTGCGCATTGTCGGCGTGCAGGCCGCGGGCGCGGCGGGCATGAAGGCCTCGCTGGAGGCGGGGCACGTCGTGGCGCTCACGAGCGCAAAGACCATCGCCGACGGCATTGCGGTCAAGCAGCCGGGCGAACTGACATTTGAGATGTGCCAGAAATACGTCGACGAGGTGGTGACGGTCGACGACGACGAGATCGCGCAGGCGATCCTGTTCCTGATGGAGCGCGGCAAGATGGTCGCCGAGGGCGCGGGTGCGTCCGCGGTGGCGGCGATCATGGGCAGAAAGTTCGACACGACCGGCAAGGTCGCAGCGGTCATCTCCGGCGGCAACATCGACGTGACGATGATCTCCCGCATCATCGAAAAGGGCTTGCTGCGCGCGGGCCGCGTGAGCAAGCTGCGCATCCTGATGAAGGACCAGCCGGGTCAGCTGGAGATGGTCTCCCACATCATCGGCGCGGGCGGCGCGAACGTCATGGCTGTGCACCACGACCGCACGGACGTGGATCTCGACATCCGCGACGCCATTCTGGAGATCACCATGGAGACGCAGGACCGCGAGCATGCACAGCGCATCATCGCGGCGCTGCGCGAGGCGGGCTTCACCGTCTTCTGATGCATCACGCAGGGCTTCGACCCTGCGTTTTTGCTTGACAACACCGAAGCAATGGAGGTCTTCTTCATCCTGCGGGGAGACCTCATCCGTCACGGCTTTCGCCGTGCCACCTTCCTCATAGGGGAAGGCTGAGTTGCTTCGCTCTCCCCTATGGGGAGGGTGCCCCGAAGGGGCGGGTGAGGTCCGCGCCGAAGCGCTCGTCATCCTGAACATCCACCTAAATATAAAGCATCACCGCGTACGGTGCGGCGACCGGGGAGCGCAGGAGCAGCGCATGAAAGGGATGATCAAGCGCCGCGGCGGCCAGCGCCAGAAAGCGCGCAAGCGGATCACCGATCGGGTTTCCGTCGGGCAGAAGGCGCTTGAGGTAGGTGTGCGGATGCGTCAGCGGCAGGGTGACGGCATGCTGCGCCATGCGCCTGGCGGGGCCGAGCGGCAGAAACAGCGCGCAGAGCGGATCCTCCTGCGGCGAGCCGGGGAAGGGCGGCTGCGCGCCAGCCTTTTCGCGCACATAGCTTTCTAACTGCGCGGGCAGGGCGCGCAGCGCGGCGTCGCAGTCCGCCATGCGTTCCCGGAGAAACTGCGCGCAGACCAGGAACGCCGCGTGCTCCACGGGAGAATCCACGTAAGGCCCGGTCGCAAGGAGGGCCTGCGTCTGCCGCGCGGCCTCGTCCGGCTCGAGCACGCCGAGCATGCAGCCCGCACAGGCGGCGAGCATCCGCAGGGCGGGCGGCGCGTGGACGTCCTGCGCCGCGTCAAAATACGCGCTCTCCGCCATCGTGCGCAGCTGGGCGCGCTGATCCTCCGCCAGCGGGATGCGCTCGAGCGTCGGCGAGGCGAGCGCGGGGAGCAGCAGCGGCGCGCTGAGCCACAGCAGCACGATGGGCAGCAGGGGAAC
>JAGBDL010000137.1 GCA_017937505.1 Clostridia bacterium
CCGGAAAAGCATATGCGGCGGCGGCAGTCAAATTGCAGCTCTTTTTCCGCCCGGAGGGCAGCCGCGGCGAGGGCGCGCTCTGCGACGAAGCGCTGCTGCTGTGCGGCTATCCCGTCCGGGACGCGCCCGCCTTTGTCCCGCTGACGGCCGGGGACTGCGCGGGCAGCCCCGAGGCGCTCGCCGCGCGCCTGACCGCGCTGCACATTCCCGCCGTCTCGCTGCCGGTGCTTCTGCCGGACGCGGCGTACCGCGCGCTGTGCCGCGCCGGCATCGCCGCAAGGCAGTTTGTGCCGGCGGACAGCCCGCTGCGGCCGATGCTTGCCCGCTATCCGAACGTCGTTCTCTGTGATGCGCCGCAGGCAAACGAGCCGCTCTCCCCGGAGGCCGCCGCCTGGCAGCTCTGCTCGATGACCGCTTTCCCGCGTGCCGTCGACGGCACGCTCACGCCCAACGAGCTGCTTTTTGAGGCCGCAGGCCGCGCGCTCGATCCCGGCGAGGCGGGCGTGCAGAGCGTGCTGGCCTGGCTGAGCGCGGTCTGTGTCCGCCTGCGTGCCGAGGCCGCGCGCCAGGGCCGCTTCTCAGGCAGCCTGTGCGCGCCCGGCGCGCTTCAAAGCGACGACGTCTGCGACGCGCTGCGCACGGCGTTTGCCCCGCTGCACCTCTCCGCGCTGCCGCTGTATGGCGCATGGTGGACGGGCACGCGCTTCAGCGCGACGCTTTGCGCGTTCATTCCGCCGGAGGAAACCCGGCCGCTCACCGCGGTCGCTGTGCTGGAAGCTGAAAACGGCGAAACGCTGGCGCAGCTGCGCGTGCCCTGCGCCCGCAGCGGGCACGTCGGCGTTCTGGAAGCCCTGCTGCCGGAGCAGCCCTGTGTGCTGACGCTGACCTGCCGCCTCGTGTGCGAGGGGGAGACGCTGGATGAGCATGCGCTGCCGGTCTATGTCGGTGCGCTGGGGCCGCTGGAGGCGGCGTTTGGCTGATCGCGGGCCGTGCCCGCCGTACAGTTTTGAGCGCAATGGCCGAATAAGACAAAAAACGATGCGGGAAGGCGCTGTCTGCCCGCATCGTTTTGTTGGTTGATCTCCAAATGCTGCTATATCAATTTGCCTGATGTACTCCTTCCACCATCCTGCGGATGGTCCCCCTTCCCTCAGGAGGGAGGCTTTGCGCGTCGTTCAGGCTCCCTCCTGAGGGAGCTGGCTGCCGCAGGCAGACTGAGGGAGTGAAGCGGCGACTTTTGTTTACGTCGCCTGCGGCCCGGCCGCCGCGGGGTTGGTGTGCTGCGGCGGGAAGCCGCCCAGCCAGCCCTCATGGCTGATTCTGCCGGTCTTCATGTCCACGTCGTGCAGCACGCTGCGCAGGTACTCGTCGCAGGCGCGCATGCCGCGCTCGCCGTCCTCGTCAAGCGGCAGGGTGAGAATCCGCGCAATGCCGTTTTCGCCCAGCACGCACGGCAGGCTCATGGCCACGCCGGAAAGGCCGTATTCTCCGTCCGGAATCACGGAGAGCGGCAGCACGGCGTGCGAGTCAAACAGCACGGCGCTGACCACCTGGCAGGCCGCCAGCGCGATGCCGGAGGACGTATAGCCCTTGAGCTCGATGATGTCCAGGCCGCTGGCCTTCACCGCGCGGATCAGCTGCTCCCTGTCGATGGGCGTCTTCAGGCCGAACTGGTCGGCAAACCGGTCAAACGGGATGCCCGCGATGTTGACCGTGTTCCACGGGATGAACGCCGTGCCGCCGTGCTCGCCGAGCACGAAGCCCGTGACGCACTTGGCATCGATGCCCAGCTGGTCGGCGAGCATCTTGTGAAAGCGCGCGGTATCCAGCAGCGTGCCGGTGGAGAAGATTCGCTCGCGCGGGTAGTCGTACCTTTCCCGGCAGAAGTACGTCAGCACATCGACCGGATTGGTCACGTTGATGAGGATGGCGTCGCGGGTATAGCGCGTGATGCCGTCCATGACGGAGGAGATCACCGACAGGTTGGTCTCAAGCAGCGCCATCCGGTCGCCCGCTTCGCCCGGCCGGATGGACGGCCCGGCGGTGTTGATGATGATCTGCGCGTCCCGGCAGTCCTCGTAGTCGCCCACGCGGATGGCGCAGCCCGCCGCATAGGCAAACGCGAGCGTGTGCCCGGCGTCCAGCGCCACGCCCAGCGCCTGCTCCCGGTCCAGATTGACGAGCACGATTTCCCTGGCCAGATTCATGCCCAGAAGGGCGTTGAGCATGGCGCTGCCGACGTGGCCCGCGCCGATGATGACGATTTTTCCCCGCTCTGCTGCCATACAGAAACCTCCGATTCGTTTTGCAGCTTAGAATGTGCAGCATGGGAGGAAGAATTCTTTTTCAGTACATAAAAAGATTGGAAAAATCTTCAATTCGGGGTATACTATCCGGGAATGAGAAAGACGCAAGGCGAGAGGAACAGCGAGATGAACGAAAGACAGCGATATGTTTATATGGATGTGCTCAGGGCGATCGCCTGCCTGTGCGTGATATATAATCATGTTCGTGAATTTGGTTTTTTTATGTTTGCCACGCGGGAAGTTGGCAGCCCGCAGTACTATATAGAGCTATTTGCATCGATTTTATGCAAATTCGCAGTACCGGTATTTTTGGCGTTGTCCGGCGCGCTGATGCTCGGCCGCGAGGTTTCATTGAGAAAGCTCTGGCTTGAGCGAATACCGCGCATTGCGCTGGTGCTGGCAGTATATTCAGGATTGTATTATGGCATGGAGGTGAGCGCCGGAACAGCGCAGCCAGGTTTCAAGACGTTTGTTTTCGGTCTGTATGAAAAGGGCTGGGGCTATTCGTTGTGGTATCTGTATGCATATCTGGCATTTTTGGTTGTGCTGCCGGTGCTTGCACCCATGGCGCAGGCGCTCGATCATCGGACATTTGTCTATCTGTTTGCAGTTTCGCTGGTCTACCGCTGTCTGATTCCCGGATTTGAGGCGCTTTACTGGGCAGGCGCCCATCATCTGAATTCTGATTTTAATCTGGCATTTCTCACTTGTGATATCGTTCTTTATCCGCTGATGGGCTATTTCCTGCATAGCAGGGTGAGCAGGCGTGCTTTGCGCAGAGCATTTCCCGCGCTTTGCATCGCGTCCGTCCTGCTGACCGCAGTATCCTGCTATATGACCTGCCGGGATTATTACAGCACCTGGGTTGCCTATACGCAGACCTATCATAACCTCTTCGCGCCGGTCCTTTGCGCTGCAGTGTTCTCCGGTGCAAGGCTGCTCTTTGAAAATGTCGATGCTCAAAGCAGACTGGGACATGTTTTTTCTGAGATTGGGAAATGCACGTTTGGGATTTATTTAATTCATCCGCTGGTCGTTGATAACCTCAGAGGGCTTGACGGCCTGTTTGCATGGATGAACGGAACAGGCGTCCTGCCGCTGATCGGAAGCCTGCTTTACTGTTTGATCATCATGATTCTCTGCCTGATTCCGGTGTATTTTTTGCGCAGAATTCCCGTCATACGAAGACTGATTTCCTGAGCAGCAAGCGAAACTTATTCTTGCAAAGCCGAAACATGTACGGTATACTTTGGGAAAAATCGGATTACAAGGCTACACAGACAAGGAGCAGTAACTTATGGGTTCTTCTTTCATTCCGCAGGGCTATCAGCCGCACCTGTCCCTGTACCAGACGCAGCGCGCCATCAGCCTGATCAAGCGCGTCTTTCAGGATTCCCTGGCGCACGCGCTGCACCTGGAGCGCGTGTCCGCGCCGCTGTTCGTGGAGCCGGGCTCCGGCCTGAACGACAACCTCAACGGCGTGGAGCGTCCGGTTTCCTTCGATATTCCGTTTGCGGGGGCGGACGCGGAGGTCGTGCACTCGCTGGCCAAGTGGAAGCGCATGGCGCTGTACCGCTACGAGATCGAGCCGGGCATGGGCATCTACACCGACATGAACGCCATCCGCCGCGACGAGAGCCTGGACAACCTGCACTCCATCTACGTCGATCAGTGGGACTGGGAGAAGGTCATCACCGAGGAATCGCGCACCTGCTACACGCTGCATGAGTGCGTCCGCAATATTGTGGGCAGCATCTGCGACACGCAGCTGACCGTGCGCGGCATGTATCCCCAGCTGTGCGAAACGCCGCTGCTTTGCCGCAATGTGACCTTCATCACCGCGCAGGAGCTTGAATACCTCTATCCGGACAAGACGCCCAAGGAGCGCGAGAACATCTTCACCGAGAAGCACGGCACGGTGTTCATCCAGGGCATCGGCGGGAAGATGGAAAGCGGCGAGCGCCATGACGGCCGCGCCCCGGACTACGACGACTGGGCGCTCAACGGCGACCTGCTGTTCTGGCATCCGGTGCTCTCCTGCGCGATGGAGATTTCCTCGATGGGCATCCGCGTCAGCCCCGAGAGCCTTGACCGCCAGCTGACGCTTGCAGGCTGCGACGACCGCCGGAGCCTGCCGTTCCACAGGATGCTGCTGGCGGGCGAGCTGCCGCTGACCATGGGCGGCGGCATCGGCCAGAGCCGCCTGTGCATGCTGCTGCTGGGCAAGGCGCACATCGGCGAGGTGCAGTCCTCCATCTGGGACGAGGCGACGCACCGCGCGTTTGAGGAAGCCGGCATCACGCTGCTGTAAATCGAAGCCTTCTCTTAGGAGAAGGTTTTGTTATGTAAATCTTTCCGTGCAGTGCCGTTCTCGGGCATAGAGCTTCATGATTTACGAAACTTTGTCGGTGATGCCGCCGGCAGCATGCCGGTTTTGAATGCAAGAAACAAGTCCTCTGCATCGTCAGATAGGAAGAATATGGTAACGGAGGGATTCGCATGAAGAAAGGACTGATGGCAGGGCTGCTGGCGCTGCTGTGTGCGCTGTGCGCGGCGGGGCTGTGCGAGGAGGCGGACGCCGTGTTCCGCGCGGCGCACCCGGGCTGCGCGATCGCGGCACAGGACGCGTGGGGCGACACCGCCGCGGCGGTGATGGAGGGCGACGGGCGCAGAGTGCTGCTCGTGGCGGAAAAGCAGGACGGCACGTGGCGGATCGTGATCGACAACGCGCACGCGCTTGACCCGGACGGCCCCTGCCCCACGCTGTTTCTGGACAGCGACATCGCGCTGTACTGGACGGATCAGGAGGACGGAAAGACGTTCTCCTGCTTCCGCAAGGATGGCGTCTGGGGCGACGTCGCGCTCACCCACCGCGTCGGTCTTCTGGAAACGCTGTATCACTACGACGGATGGAACCTGTGCGTGCAGCGGGTCTGGTGCGACGAAAACGACAACGTGACGGCCAGCCTGGAGGACATGGCGTTCCCCGGCCGCTGGATGAAGGAGCTGATCACGCTGGCGGGCTTTGACCTTGCCAAGCTGCCGCACGGATACGCGGGCTCAGAGAGCTGGCCCGGGGAATACGCGCTCACCCAGGGGGCCAGGGAGCTGTTTCCGGACTGCGCGTACCTGGACGGCCAGGCCGATTCCGATGGGCTGCGCTTTCTGCTGCGCAGGCCGGACGGCGAGACGGTCTTTGCCGGCGTGACGCAGGACGACACGGGCCTTTTCCGAACGGCCGAGAGCACGCCGCTGCCGCGGGACGCGCAGGTGTACCTGGGGGACGAAAACTTCACCTCCGCGCTGGTGATCGAGCGGGAGGGAAGCCCCCGCGCGTCGCTGGTGCTCAAGCCGCACGCGGACGGCTCGTGGGGCCTGCGCCAGTGTCCGCACTTCCTGGGCACGCAGCTGGGCCAGAACTGGATGCGGCAGGAGGAGGGGCGGCGCCTCTTCGGCGCACACCCGTGGAACGACGTCACGGCGATCGACTGGACATCCGTGCCCACGGACGAGAGCCGGCTGCGCGCGGCCTTCAGCACGGACGGCTGGGCCACGCCCAACAACCCGAATCCCGAAGACCGGCTGCACCTGCGCACGGAAGGCAATCGCGGCGCCGCGTCGCTGGGCAAGTACTACAACGGCACGCCAGTGCAGGTGATTACGCGCGGCGACGAATGGACGAAGGTGGACGTCTGCGGCGTGCAGGGCTACATGATGACCAGGTATCTGGCATTCGGGGAGGACATGGCGTCCGTCGCCGCGGCCGCGCCCGCCATGCAGCTCAGGGACGCACAGACCCGGCTGTACGCTTCGCCGCAGGAGGACGCTTCCTATGAGATCGTCACCCATGACCCGCTGGTGATCGGCATTCTGGGCGAGACGTGGTATCACGTCTGGTACCCGGATACGGAGCTGAGCGGCTGGATGAAGCAGGACGCGCTCTGGCCGGGCAACGGCTGAACATTCGGGGGAATTGAAAAAGTCAATCGCGCAGAGATGGACACGACGGATGTTATTCGATACAATAGAGGGAAAACGGGGAAAACGTATCGAGGAAGAAATCATGGAAGAAAAGAATAATCGGGAGAGTCAGGGCCTGACGCTGCTGAAGAAGGGCCAGAAGGGGCTGTTCACCGTCATCTTCAGCTGTTTGGGCATCATCGTGCTGCTGTTTCTTTTGCAGCTGTTTCTGCTGTTTGCGGTCGTCAGGTGGTTCACACAGTTTTTGCCGCATGTGTTTGCCTTCTCGGTGCTGATGGACGCGGTGATGGTGCCGGTGCTGCTGGCCAGCCGCCTCGACCCCACGGCGCAGATCACCTGGCTGATGGTCATCCTGGTGATGCCCGTGTTCGGCGCGCTGCTGTACCTGTACACGCGCAGCGATGTCGGCCACCGGGCCATGCGCCAGCTCGTGCGTCAGGCCACAGAACAGAACCGGCGCAGGATCAAGCAGGATCCCGCGGTGATGCAGCGTCTGGAAACGGAAAACGCCCATGCCGCGGCGCTGGTGCGCTACATGCGCCGCAGCGGCTGCCATCCCGCGTACGACCGCACGGACGTGACCTACTTCCCGCTGGGCGAGGACAAGTGGGCGCGGATGCTTCCGGAGCTGGAGAAGGCGGAAAAGTTCATCTTCCTGGAATACTTCATCATCGACGAGGGGCTGATGTGGGGCCGGGTGCTCGAGATTCTGGCGCGCAAGGCGAAGGAGGGCGTGGAGGTGCGCCTGCTCTACGATGGCACGAACGAGTTTTCCACCCTGCCGCACGATTATCCCGAGCGGCTGCGCAAGCTGGGCATCCAGTGCAGGATGTTCGCGCCGCTCACGCCGTTCCTCTCCACGCACTACAACTACCGCGACCACCGCAAGATTCTGGTGATCGACGGCCACACGGCCTTCAACGGCGGCGTCAACCTGGCGGACGAGTACATCAACCGCAAGGAAAAGTACGGCCACTGGAAGGACACCGCCGTCATGCTCAAGGGCGAGGCGGTCAAGAGCTTCACGCTCATGTTCCTGCAGATGTGGCACCTGCAGGACAAGGAGGCGGAGTACGACCGGTATCTCTCCGCGCCGACGTTTGCGCCGGAGCGCGCCAACGGCTTCGTCATCCCCTACGGCGACTGCCCGGTGGACGAGGACAAGCTCGGCGAGCGCGTATACCTGGACATCCTCAACCACGCCCGGCACTATGTGCACATCATGACGCCGTACCTGATCCTGGACAGCGAAATGGAAAACGCGCTCATCTATGCGGCGGAGCGCGGCGTGGACGTGCGCATCATCATGCCGGGCATCCCCGACAAGGAGATGGCCTACGCGCTGGCCAAGACGTACTATCCCGCGCTGATGGCCGCGGGCGTACGCATCTACGAGTACACGCCGGGCTTCGTGCACGCCAAGGTCTTCACCTGCGACGACGATACGGCGGTGGTGGGCACGATCAACCTGGATTACCGCAGCCTGTACCACCACTTTGAATGCGCCACCTATCTGTATAAAACCGACTGCATTGCGGAGATTGAGGCGGATTTCCAGCAGACGCTTGCGCGCTGCGAGCGCGTGACGACCGAGAAGCTCAAAAAGGAGCCGCTCAAGCGCAAAATCCTGGGGCCGACGCTCAAGGTGATCGCACCGCTGCTGTAAATCAAGCGCCATCATGCCGACACGCTGCAGCGCGCCGGCCCTGACGTTTAGGCCAGGCAGGCGTACCCTGAGCTTTACACTGAGGAGGAAAACCAGCCATGAACGATGTAAAAATCATCTTCTTTGATATTGACGGCACGCTGATTGACCCCAGGAAAAAGTGCGTCACGGAAAGGACGCTCGAGGCGCTGCGGCGCCTCAGGGCGCGGGGCGTCCGCATCTGCCTGTCGACGGGCAGAAGCCCCGTCAGCCTGCCACGCTTTGAGGGCGTGACGTTTGACGCGCTGCTCACGTTCAACGGCTCCTATTGCTACGACCGGACGCAGACGATCTTCAGCCAGCCGATTCCGCCGCAGGACGTCAGGCGGCTCCTGGCCAACGCGTCGGCGATGGGACGACCGGTCTGCGTCGCCACGAGGGACTGCCTGGCGGCAAACGGCAGGGACACGGATCTGGTCGATTATTTCGCCATCGCCGGGCTTGAGGTGCCCGTCACGCAGGAATTTGACGCCGTCTGCCGGCAGGACGTCTACCAGATCATGCTGGGCAGCCGGAAGGATGAATTTCCCGCGCTGATGGACGGCGTTCCCGGCGCGAAGATCGCCGCCTGGTGGGATCGGGCGATCGACGTGATTCCCGCCGCGGGCGGCAAGGGAACGGGCGTTGAAAAGACGCTGGCCTATTTTCATCTGGACCGCGCGCAGGCGATGGCCTTCGGCGACGGCGGCAACGATCTGGAGATGTTTGGCGCGGTCGGCCTGGGCGTGGCGATGGAAAACGCCTCCGCGGCGCTCAAGGCGGCGGCAGGCGATGTGTGCGGTCACGTCGCCCGGGACGGCGTGTACCATTACCTGGAGGCGCACGGGCTGATCTGACGCCGATGGGAAACAGAGCCTTTGAGGGCAGACCTTCTGTGTCTGTCCTTTTGTTTTTGCTCAAAACCCGGAGAAAGTTTACAAATACTAAATTGCCATTTTCAGCGCATCAAACTTTTTGTTGACACAGGGGGTTCCTTATCATATAATCGAGCTACTTGACAGGATGGGATGGATGAAAGATGGAGGAAGTGCTCCTTTCCCTTCGGCATATTTCCAAGAATTTCGGCGAGGGAGACGTCCTTTCGGACGTATCGATCGACGTGCACAAGGGCGAATTCGTGACGCTGCTGGGCGCCTCCGGCTGCGGCAAGACGACGACACTGCGCATTGTGTCCGGCCTGGAGACGCCGGACGCGGGCGAGGTCATTTTAAACGGGCAGGACATGACCGGCTGGCCGCCGGAACGCCGGCCGGTGAACACGGTGTTCCAGAGCTACGCCCTGTTCCCGCACATGAACGTGGAAAAGAACGTGGCCTACGGGCTCAAGGTGCGCGGGGTTGACAAGTGTGCGCAGGCGGCGCGCGTTGCGGAGATGCTCGAGCTGGTGCAGATGAGCGAGTATGCAAAGCGCATGCCCGCGCAGCTCTCCGGCGGCCAGCGCCAGCGCATCGCCATCGCCCGCGCGCTCGCGCCGCAGCCGCAGCTGCTGCTGCTGGACGAGCCGCTGGGCGCGCTGGACCTGCAGCTGCGCCGCCAGATGCAGATCGAGCTCAAGCGCCTGCAGAAGAAGCTGGGCATCACCTTCATCTACATCACGCACGATCAGGAGGAAGCCATCAACATGTCCGACCGCATCGCGGTCATGCGCGGCGGCCGGTTCGAGCAGCTGGGCACGCCGGAGGAGATCTACGATCATCCGGCGACGCGCTATGTGGCGCAGTTCATCGGCCGCTCGACCCTGCTTGAGGGCACGGTGCGCAGCGTGGACGACAGCCTGGCCGTGATCGGGAACGAAAACGGCCGCTTCACCGTGGACAGCGCGCACGCGAATCTCCGCCCCGGGGAGCGCTGCGAAATCTGCGTGCGCACGGAGCGCATGCGCGCGGGCCGCGCGCCGGTCGGGGGCTTTGACCTGCCGGCGACGGTGCGCGAGACGCGCTATGCCGGCGGCAGCGTGCTGACCTACGCGGTGCTCGCTGATGGCACGGAGGTCGTCGCCGAGGGCGAGGAGCGCATGAGCGACGCGCCGCAGGCGGGCGAAACGGTGTACATGCACTGGAACCCGGCGCAGGCGTCGGTCATTGGGGGTGCGTCCCATGGCGCGTAAGAACGGTCTGCGCGCAGGCGAGGTTCGCCGCAGCGCGCTGTTTACGCTGCCGATGGCGCTGCTGGCCGTCCTTCTGGTGGCGCTGCCGCTGATCTACGTGCTGGGCACGTCGCTGGTGGAGAGCGGGCAGAGCTTTTCCTTCGGCGCGGCGTTCACGCTGGACAACTACCGGCGGCTGCTGCGCGCGGACTACCTGATGGTCTTTTTAGGCAGCCTGAAGCTCGCGTTCCTGACGACGCTCGTCTCCCTGCTGGTCGGCTACCCGTTCGCCTACTGCATGGCGCGCGCGGGCAGGAAGCTTAAATCGCTGCTGATGATGCTGGTCATCATCCCGTTCTGGACGAGCGCGCTGGTGCGTATATACGGCTGGAAGATCCTGCTGCAGGCGAACGGCCCGGTCAACGCGGTGCTCCGGGGCCTTGGGCTGATCGAAAAGAACATCAAGTTCCTGGGCTCCTACGGCTCCGTGCTGCTAGCAATGGTCTACTGCATGATCTCCTTCATGATCCTGCCGTGCCACAGCGCCGTGGACAAGCTCGATTTGACGCTCGTGGAGGCGGCGCGCGATCTGGGCAGCAAGCCCTGGCGCGCGTTTCTGGACGTGACCCTACCGCTGACCATGCCGGGCATTCTGGCGGGCTGCGTGCTGGTGTTCGTGCCGAGCGTGGGCATGTTCTATCTGTCGGACATCATGGGCGGCGGCCTGGTGCTGGTGGGCAACCTGATCCGCGACCAGCTGCTCAAGGTGCGCGACTGGAACACCGGCTCGGCGATGTCCATGGTGCTCATCGTCATCACGGCGGGCATCTATCTGATCTACCGCAGAAGCGGCGGCGACGATCTGGGGGTGTTCTGATTGGTCTGCAAAAGAAAGCGCAAAATCTTTTCCCCCATCTACCTGACGCTCGTGCTCATCATCCTCTATCTGCCCATTCTGATGGTCGTCATCTACTCGTTCAATTCCGGGCGCACCATCGGCGCGTGGCAGGGCTTCACCACCGGCTGGTACACGCGGCTGTTTCACAACGCGCTGATGGCGGACGCGCTCAAAAACTCGCTGATCCTCGCCGTGCTGTCCGCGGGCTTCGCCGGCGTGATCGGCACGCTGGGCGCCATCGGCCTGGCGCACCATCGCCTGCGCGCCAGCGGCTTCATCGAGTCGCTGGCCACGCTGCCGATGATGATCCCCGAGCTGGTGCTGGGCATGGCGTATCTGGCGCTGTTTACGGCCGTGGGCGTGAAGCTGGGCATGGGCGCGCTGATCGCCACGCACACCACGTTCTGCGTCCCGTATGTGTTCATCAACGTCAAGTCCCGGCTGATCGGCATGGACCCGGCCATCGAGGAGGCCGCGCGCGACCTGGGCGCAAGCCCCATGCGCGTGCTCCGCGATATCACCCTGCCGCTGATCATGCCCTCGGTGATCTCCGGCATGATGCTGGCGGTGGCGATGTCGCTGGACGACGTGGTCATCTCGTTCTTCGTCACCAGCGCGGAGACGACGACGCTCCCGCTGAAGGTCTACACGGGCCTGCGCTCGGGCGGCACGCCGGAGATCAACGCGCTCTCCACGCTGATGCTGGCCGCGATCTTCATCTTCGTGGCCCTTTCCCAGCTGCTGCGCGCGCGCAGCGACAGGAAGCTATACGCATCCAAATGAGTGCTCGCACCCCTGGATGTCCATATAGAATTTCCCCTACAAGGAGGACGACAACATGAAGAAGTTTTTTGCTCTGCTGCTGGCGCTCGTGATGATGAGCGCCTGCGCCATGGCGGAAACCGTCAACCAGAAGGACGAAGCTGTGCTCAACATCTTCTCCTGGGAGGGCTATATCGACTACTCGACGGTCATCCAGCCGTTCGAGGAGCAGACCGGCATCAAGGTCAACTACGCGACCTTTGCCAGTAACGAGGAGATGTACGAGAAGCTGTCCGCGGTAAACGGCGGCGACTACGACATCATCCTGGCCAGCGACTACATCCTCAACACCACCCGTGAGGCCGGCCTGATGCAGAAGTTCGACCCGGAGATCGTGAGCAACTTCGGAAACCTCAACCCGGACTTCACCCATCAGTACTTCGATCCGGACAGCGAGTACGTCGTGCCCTACGTCAGCGGCATTCCGCTGATCGTCTACGATCCGAGCGTCGTAGACGTCGAGATCAAGGGCTTTAGCGATCTGTGGAATCCGGCGCTCAAGGACTCCATCGGCCTGATCGACGACGCGCGCGTGACCATCGGCATGGTGCTGCTGTCCATGGGCCAGAGCATGAACACGACCGACGATGCCGTGCTCGCCGAGGCGGCGGAAAAGCTCGCCGCGCTCAAGGACAACATCCACGTGCTCGAGTATGAGAACCTGCACAACTACCTCGTCTCCGGCGACGTGAGCGTGGCGTACACCTTCACCCCGTTTGTGGCGCTGGCGCTGGACGCCAACCCGGATCTTGCGGTCGTCTGGCCGGAGGAGGGCCTGGGCTTTGGCATCGACGGCTGCTTCATCCCGGTGAACGCCCCGCACGCGAAGAACGCCAACCTGTTCCTCGAGTTCCTGCTGCGCCCGGAGATCGCCGCGGTCTGCGCCGAGTGGCAGTACTACTGCAGCCCCAACGCCGCCGCGATGGACGTCATCTCCGACTGGTACAAGGAGAACCCGGTCTTCAGCGGCATCTATGACCGCATCGGCGACGCCGAGTACGTCAAGAACCTCTCCAGCGCGGACGAGCAGAAGTTCCAGGACATCTGGACCACCTTCAAGCTGAGCCTGTAACGGCCGCTCAGACGGGCGCAATGCGCCCGTCAAAGAAAGCCCGCATACACATGCGGGCTTTCTTTGACGTATCATACCAAAGGGATGTGAGATCATGTCGAAGCTGTTCATTGACGGGGGCATCGTCATCGACCCCGAAGCGCAGAAGAGGTTCCGCGCGCAGGTGCTGTTCGAGAACGGCCGCATCGCCGCCATCGGCGATCTGTCCGCGCCGCGGGACGCGCAGGTGATCGACGCCCGGGGCCTTTTTGTCTGCCCGGGCTTCATCGATCCGCACGGCCACATCGACGGCCATGTCTACACGGGCGAATTGTCCCTCCTGCAGGGCGTCACCACAAGCGTGGGCGGCAACTGCGGCTTTTCTCCGGTGGACCTCGCCGAGTTTTTGGGTGCGCAGGAATCGTTCCCGATTCACCAGGCGGAGATGATCGGCATGTGCGCGCTGCGCGAGGCTGCGGGCGCGCTCGATCCCTTTCAGGCAGCCGACGAAAACCAGATCGACCGGATGGCCCAGCTGTGCGAGCGGGCGCTCTGCTGCGGCGCGTGCGGCGTGTCGCTCGGCCCGGCGTATACGCCCGGCTCCTCCATTTGGGAGATGCAGACGCTGTGCCGCATCGCCAGGGCGCACGGCAAGCCCGTCTCCATCGACACGCGCATGAACTCCATGACCGACCTTGACTCCCTGCAGGAGGCCATCGACCTGGCGGCGCACGCCGGCTGCCGGATGATCGTCTCGCACTTCGTCTATCAGTACGGCGTGGGCGTGGAGGACGAGGCCCTTTCCATGATCGACCGCGCGCGCGGGATGGGCGTGGACATCGTCTTTGACAGCGGCATGTACAAGGACTGGTGCTCCTCCATCGGCGCAGCGCTGTTTGAGCCGGGCGTCATGCGCGCCAACGGCATCGAGCTTGAGCACCTGCGCGTCATCACCGGCGAGCACATCGGCGAGGTGCCGGATCAGGCGCTGTACGCGCACCTGCGCGCGTGCCATCCGCACGACGCGGTCAGCGTGAACACGGGCGAGGCGCGCGCGGTGTACGCCATCGCGCGGCATCCGCTGTGCATGATCTCCACCGATACGGGCGCGTATCTGCCGGGCGAGGGCCATCCGCAGATCGCGGGCAGCTTCCCGCGCTTTCTGCGCGAGATGGTGCGCGAGCGCGCGGAGATGGGCTGGGAGGAGGCCGTCGCGCACGCGACATGCCTGCCGGCGGAGGTCTTCGGCTTTGAAACGAAGGGGCGCATGCGGGTTGGCTGCGACGCCGACCTCGTGCTCTTTGATCCGGAGACCATCGCCGACCGGGCGGATTTCCCGGGGATGGGCAGCCCCAACGCCGCGCCGGAGGGCATCGCATGCGTCATCGTCGGCGGTCAGATCGCCGCCCAAAATGGAAAGACGACCGGCGTCATGGCTGGTCGGGCGCTAAGGGGCTGAGGCTGGCGGGGCGCTCGTTCCCCCGCTCGTCCTGAATGCGCGTGCCCTCGCACGTCATCATCAGCGTGCCCACGCGCCAGCCGCCGGTCTGGCCGTACTCGGGCGCATCCTCGGAGCCGGCGACGATCCGGGCGACCTCGCCCGTGCCGTCGTCCTCATAGAAGCGGGCAATGTGCTGCTTTGCGCCGGTGCAGACGGTGAGCGTGAGCAGCCACTGCACGCCATCCGGAATGAAGGCGTCGGTTTGATGAATCGGCAGCTCGGAAATCTGATCGACGAGCGTCAGGTAGATCTCTGCGTCGGCCTGCTGGCCGTTGACGCTGACCTCGCCGCTGCCGTCTGCGTAGAACTGAAAGCTGCGATCCGGCGAGTGCACGGAGATCGCGGTGATCGTATCCATGTCAAGGTCTGGAAAGAGCAGAACAGGGCCGTCCGGGGCAGAAGCCTGGGCGGTTTTTTGCGCGGACTCGCCGCTCTGCTGCACGGCGGCCTGCTCCGGCGCGGTGCGGGCCCCTGCAGCGCCGAAGCAGAAGAAAACCGCGCAGACCGCCATGCCCGCGGCAAGGATCGCGCCGGCGGCTTTGAGCATTCTGGCCACATGCAGCCCCCCTTTCTCTTATGGCGCTTGTATGCTGTGATTATACTGTCCGCATGTTGCGCAAACAAAATCCCAATGGGGCAAAATTGTGAACGATTGGGGCGCGGCAAATGAAAATGGGGATTGTCAGGATTTGCAAAGTACGATAGAATAATAGAGTTGTTTCCTGCGAGGGACAAACACACAGATCGCATGCAATCTGACGGACGCGTCCATTCGCCGTCACGGAATGGACGAATCCCCGGCAGCACCCGGCAGAAGAAAATGACTGGATGGAGTGGTCCCCATGATTCTTCAGCATAACACCACAGACGCGTTCTATCGCTTCCCCCTGGGGGCCTTGACGGCAGGATCGCAGGTTCGCCTTCGCGTGGCCGTGACCGGCCCGGGCGAGCCGGAGAGCCTGAACCTGCGCGTATGGGACGGAAAAGAGCAGCGCTTCCCGATGCGGCCGTTGGGCGCAAAGGACGGGAAGCGCTTTTATGAGGTGCAGGTGACGGTCAGCGAAACGCCGTGCCTGTACTGGTACTGCTTTGAGGCCGCCTGCGCGGACGGCAGCCGCCTGCGTCTGGGCGCGTCGGACGAATCCGGCTGCGGCGAGGGCCGCATGAGCGGCACCGGAACGGATTTCCAGATCACGGTGTACGATCCCCACTACACCACCCCGGCGTGGATGTGCGACGGCATCATGTATCAGATCATGGTGGATCGCTTCTATCACGGCGAGGGCACGGACGCGCTGCTGCACGCCAAGGACGGCTGCAGCACGAAGGTCGATCTGCACACGAACTGGAACGACATGCCCTGGCTGGACGTCTCGGAGAACGGCGACAACTTTGCTCACGATTTCTTCGGCGGCAACCTGGAGGGCGTGCGCCAGAAGCTGCCCTACCTGAAGGAGCTGGGCGTCAGCGTCATCTACTTCAACCCGATCTTCACCGCGCGCACCAATCACAAATACGACACCAGCAACTACATGCAGGTCGACCCGATGTTCGGCGACGAGCAGAAGCTGCACCAGCTCTGCGAGGAGGCCCGGGCCATGGGCATCCGCATCCTGCTGGACGGCGTGTTCTCCCATGTGGGCAGCGACAGCGTGTACTTCAACCGCCGCGGCACGCACGGCGAGAAGGTGGGCGCGTACCGCGATCCCAATTCTCCGTACAGGAAGTGGTTCACCTTCAAAAACTGGCCGGACGACTATGACTGCTGGTGGGGCTTCCGCACGCTGCCCAACGTCAACGAGATGGACGAGGACTTCCGCAAGTACATCCTCAGCGGCGAGGACGCCGTCGTCAAGCACTGGGTGCGGCAGGGCACCAGCGGCTGGCGGCTGGATGTGGCGGACGAGCTGCCGATGGAATTCCTGCGCGAGCTGCGCAGCGAGGTCAAGTCCGCCAATGCGGACGCGGCGGTGCTGGGCGAGGTCTGGGAGGACGCGAGCCACAAGGTCGCCTACGGCGCGATGCGCTCCTATGTGCTGGGCGACACGCTGGACAGCGTGATGAACTATCCGCTGCGCGAAGCGCTGGTATCGTTCCTGATGTCCGCCAAGACGGCGAGCACGGTGGTGCGCGATCTGACGGCGCTGATGCAGAATTACCCCAAGCCGTTCCTGTATTCGCTGATGAACCTGATGGGCAGCCACGACAGGCCGCGCATCCTCAACGTGCTCGCCGGCAACGACGGCAACGACATCCCGCGCGACAAGCGCGCCGAGCACCATCTCTCCCCGGAGGAGCGCATGATCGGCACGCTGCGCGAGCGCATGATGCTGCGCATGATCATGAGCGTGCCCGGCATGCCCTGCATCTACTACGCCGACGAGGCGGGCATGGAGGGCTGCGCCGATCCGTTCTGCCGGCGCACCTATCCCTGGGGTGCGGAGGACAAGCAGCTGCTCGCCTATTACCGCGGCATGATCGCGATGCGCCGCAAGAACCAGGTGCTGCGCACCGGCGAGTGCCGCTTCATCGCGCCGTGCGACGACGTGCTGGGCGTCATCCGCACGATCGAGGGCGGCGTGGACGCGCTGGGCCGCAAGGCGAAGGACGCCTGCGCGGTCACGCTGATCAACCGCAGCGCGCGCACGGCGACGGTCTATCTCACCTCGCAGGAGCTGATGGGCGCGCAGGAGATCGTCTCCGACCGCGACGAGGTGCACCATGCCCGCGCGGGCGCGTTCTCCGTGACGGTCGCCGGTATGCGCGGCGTGACCTATTTCGCGCAGTCCGGGGAACTGACGGAGCGGGAGGACGGCTGATCCCCACCCGGCGGACGCGGGATGAGGCGCGTCCCTGAATTCCATCACACAGCACGGCTCTGTCCTGATTCCGTCAGGGCAGGGCCGTTTTTTTGCATCCATTTCCCCATTCCCAGCCCGGGCACCGCTTGTTCATACTAATTCGAAATTAAAATGCTTAACAGAGCGCATCAGATTTTTCGCTCTGACAAAGCCGAGTGAAGTGAGGCGTACTGGAGGTACGTTGAACGGAATGAGGCAAAGTCAGAGCGGAAAAGATGGTGCGCGGATTAAGCCATTTTAATAAGAATTAGTATCAGAAAATAACCCCAAATGCTGTCGAAAGGCGGGCGGGTGTCCGCATTTTCTGCGCCGCATTCTCCGTTCAAATCCCCTTTCTTGTTTGAGCCCATTTGCACAAAACACCAGTGCGTTTTATTGACATTTATTTGAAACTGATTTATGATGACTACAGACAGGGGCGACAGCAGTCCTGCTGATTTTCCCCCCATTCCCCACGACAGAAGGAGCAAGCTATGTACTATATCGGCATTGATCTGGGTACCTCGTCGGTCAAGCTGCTGCTGATGGACGAGCTCGGCGTGATTCATCAGCAGGTCACGCGGGAGTATCCGCTGGAGTTTCCCCAGCCCGGCTGGAGCCAGCAGGCGCCCGAGGACTGGAAGGCTGCGGTGCTCTCCGGCCTGCAGGAGCTGACGGCCAATTGCGACAAGCGCCAAATCGCCGGCATCGGCACCGGCGGCCAGATGCACGGCCTGGTGGTGCTGGACAGGGACGACAACGTCATCCGCCCGGCCATCCTCTGGAACGACGGCCGCACCGCCGCGCAGGTGGACTACCTGAACGATGTGATCGGCAAGCAGAAGCTGAGCGCATGGACGGCCAACATCGCCTTCGCCGGCTTCACCGCGCCGAAGATCCTCTGGATGCGTGAAAACGAGCCGGAGAACTTTGCGAAAATCGCGAAGATCATGCTCCCCAAGGACTATGTGAACTATGTGCTCACCGGCGTGCACTGCTGCGATTATTCCGACGCCTCGGGCATGCTGCTGCTGGACGTGGCGCACAAGCGCTGGTCAAAGGAAATGCTCGAGCTGTGCGGCATCACCGAGGCGCAGATGCCCGCGCTCTATGAAAGCTACGAAACCGTCGGCACGCTGAAGCCCGAGATTGCGGAGCTGCTGGGCTTCCCGCAGGGCGTGAAGGTCTGCGCCGGCGCGGGCGACAACGCCGCCGCCGCCGTGGGCACCGGCGTGGTGGGCGACGGCGGGTGCAACATCTCGCTGGGCACCTCCGGCACGGTGTTCATCTCCTCCAGGCAGTTCGGCGTGGACCCGAATAACGCGCTGCACGCCTTTGCGCACGCGGACGGCGGGTATCACCTCATGGGCTGCATGCTCTCCGCGGCCTCCTGCAACAAGTGGCTGATGGACGACATCCTGCGCACGAAGGACTACGCCGGCGAGCAGGCGCCCATCACGGACGACAAGCTGGGCACGAATCATGTGTACTTCCTGCCCTATCTCATGGGCGAGCGCAGCCCCATCAACGACACCAACGCGAGGGGCACGTTCATCGGCATGAGCATGGACACCAGCCGCGCGGACATGACGCAGGCGGTGCTCGAGGGCGTGGCCTTTGCCATCCGCGACAGCGTGGAGGTCGCCAAATCGCTGGGCATTCCGCTGGCAAGCAGCATGCTCTGCGGCGGCGGCGCCAAGAGCCCGCTGTGGCGCAAAATCCTCGCCAACGTGCTGAACATGCCGCTGACGATCCCCGCCTCGGAGCAGGGCCCCGGCATGGGCGGCGCGATGCTGGCCATGGTCGCCTGCGGCGCCTACGGCAGCGTGGCGGAGGTCTGTGAAAGGCTGGTCACCGTCTCCGAAACCGTCGCGCCCGATCCGGAGATCGCCGCGCGGTATGAGGCGAGATACCGGCAGTTCCGCCTGATCTATCCGGCGCTCAAGGGCCTGTATCCGCAGCTCCTGTGATCGGGGGGACGGATTCATGAACAAGGAAAGCCAGCTGACGCTCCGCCTGCTGATATGCGGCTATCTGGTTTATCTGGCCTGCAGCATCTGCAAAAGGCAGATGAGCGGAGACAGCGCTGTGCCGGCGCTGGCGGCATATGCCGCCGCCGCGGTGATGGGGCTGTCGGGCGCAGGCATCGGGGCGTATCACCTGATTCAGTACCGGAAGAGCAAAAAATCCGCCGATCAGGACCGGATGATCGAGGACGACGAAGCCCCCTGAGATCGCGCAATAAAATGAAAAGCCAGCGGATCGCTTCTGTTCCTGATTTCAAATCCAGCAAGGCACGCGGGCCGGCCTGACCGGAGAAAGCATCGACATCCATCGATCCATATCATGTGAAAGGAGAATCATTTCTATGAACATTCCTGCAATCAAGCTGGGCATCATCGCGGTCTCCCGCGACTGCTTCCCCATCGCGCTCTCCACGCAGCGCCGCAAGAACATCGTGGCCGCCTACGGCGAGGGCCTCTACGAGTGCCCCATCACCGTGGAAAACGAGCTGGACGCGCTCAAGGCACTTGACGATGTGCGCGCCCACGGCGTCAATGCGCTGGTGGTCTTCCTGGGCAACTTTGGCCCCGAGACGCCCGAGACGCTGCTGTGCCAGAAGTTCGACGGGCCGACGATGTACATCGCGGCGGCCGAGGGCGACGGCGACCTGATCAACGGCCGCGGCGACGCCTACTGCGGCGTGCTGAACTGCTCCTACAACCTGGGCATGCGCCACCTGAAGGCGTACATCCCCGAGTATCCGGTGGGCACCGCCGAGGAGTGCGCGGCCATGATCCGCGAGTTCGTGCCGATCGCCCGCGCGATCAACGGCGTGAAGAACCTCAAGATCATCACCTTCGGCCCGCGCCCGCAGGACTTCTTCGCCTGCAACGCGCCGATCAAGGGCCTGTACGAGCTGGGCGTGGAGATCGAGGAGAACTCCGAGCTCGATCTGCTGGTGGCCTACAAGGCGCATGCCGGCGACGCGCGCATCCCCGAGGTTGTGGCCGACATGCAGAAGGAGATGGACGGCAAGATCTACGCCGACCTGCTCGAGCGCATGGCGCAGTTTGAGCTGACGCTGCTGGACTGGGCCGAGAGCCACAAGGGCGCGCGCCAGTACGTGGCCTTCGCCGACAAGTGCTGGCCGGCGTTCCCGGAGCAGTTCGGCTTTGAGCCGTGCTACGTCAACTCCCGTCTGGCCTCCCGCGGCATTCCGGTCGCCTGCGAGGTGGACATCTACGGCGCGCTGAGCGAGTACATCGGCGCGTGCATCACCGGTGACGCGGTGACGCTGCTGGACATCAACAACTCCGTGCCCAAGTACATCTACGACGAGGACATCGCCGGCAAGTTCGATTACAGGATCACCGACACCTTCATGGGCTTCCACTGCGGCAACACGCCCAGCTGCAAGATGTGCGGCGGCTGCGCGGTCAAGTATCAGCTGATCCAGAACCGCCTGCTGGAGAGCGGCGGCGAGCCGGACTTCACCCGCGGCACGCTCGAGGGCGACATCGCCGCGTCGGACATCACCTTCTACCGCCTGCAGTGCGACAGCGAGGGCAACCTGCGCTCCTACATCGCCGAGGGCGAGGTGCTGCCTGTGGCGACCCGCTCCTTTGGCGGCATCGGCGTGTTCGCCATTCCGGAGATGGGCCGCTTCTACCGCCATGTGCTGATCCAGAAGCGCTATCCGCACCACGGTGCGGTGGCCTTCGCGCACTGCGGCAAGGCGCTCTTCGAGGTGCTCAAGTACTTCGGCGTGGCCGACATCGCCTACAACCAGCCCAAGGCCCTGCCGTATCCCACGGAGAATCCCTTTGCCTGAGGCCATGAAGCAGCTGATCGGGCTTTACGAAGCCTATTTTGCGCAGGTCAGCGCGGCGGAAAAGCGGCTGAAGCCGGCCGAAGGGCTGTTCGGCATAGGCCGGAAGCTGTCTGACGCGCCCTGCCACGACGCGTTTATCGAAGCGCTGAGGGCATTCCTTGACGGAATGGACGTCCGGGAGGATTCCGGGCAGGTCTGTCAGGTGCTTGACTATATCTATCGCGCGCCGTTTGCCTATCCCGATGTGCACCAGTCCGTGTACTGGATGCTCCTGGCGGTTCAGGGGCTGACCCTGCAGGCCGTCGGCGCCCTGCGTCCCGAGGACGCCCAGGCCCTGTATCTGTGGTATCAGAAGGCCTATCCCAGGCGGGAGCGGCTGCCCGTCCAGAATCAGGTGCTGGAGGCGCTGAAGCGTCAGGGCAAGCGGGCGTAACGGCCCGGTTCGGGCAGATCACGGAGACACTGCGCTGCAAATCCGGCTCATCCCCCGCGAGGTGCTGGACAGGAACCGGAAGCGATCGGCGGGCATATGGGCCCATGGAAAGCCCAAAAGGTGGTTTTATGCCCTGCCCGTCGTTTTGCTTTGGCTCCTCGTGCTCGGGATGGTCATGTTGGCCATATAAACGCCGGCAATGATCACGGCCGCCCCGATGATCTGGCAGGCCGAGAACGCCTCGTGCAGCAGCAGCGCGCCCGCCAGGATCGAGACCACCGTCGCGATCCCGATGAAGGACGATGTGCGGTTGACGCTGATTTTCGCAATGGCGAGATTGGACAGAAAGAACGCGAAGACCGAGCAGCCGATCCCCTGGTACGCGACAGCCGCCAGAAAGCCGGGCTCTTTGAACGGGAGAAGCATGAGCGCGGCGAGCTCTCCCTTCAGCCCCGCTTCGGCCACGGCCAGCAGGATGAACAGCGCAGCGCCGATGAGCAGCATCACATAGGTGATCTCCGCGCCGGTGTAGCCCGCGGCCCTGCTGACAAACACGCTGTACAGCGCATAGGACACCACCGCAACCAGAAGAAACGCATAGCCCGTCATCGACAGACTGGATGCCGCGCTGACGGCAAACACGGTCACAAGAACGCCCGCCAGCGTCACGAGAATGCCGGCGACCTGCATCCCGGTCGGTTTCTCGCGGAGCAGCAGGGCAGACGCGATCAGCGACGCCGCCGGAATGCAGGCGAGAAACACGCCGCTTTCCGACGCCGTCGTATGGCGGATGCCCACTGTCTCCGCGATGAAATACACGCACGGACTGCACAGCGTCACAAGAAGCAGCGGCTTGAGCGGCTTGCCCTTCAGATCCATTCTGATCAGGCCGAGCAGGACGCACAGGCTCATCGCAAGGGCGGCGACAAAAAAGCGCCATCCCAGCAGCGCAAATTCGCTGGAGCATCCGGTCGCCTGTTTGGTAAAGAGGTAGCTCAATCCATAGAGCGTTTCACAGCTGATGGCGCACAGGGTGCCGAGAACGCTGTCCCTGGGTTTGATCGCTTTCATTGGTTCTGTTCTCCGCAGGTCTTGATGGGTCGTGGTTCAGCGGGGGGATGGCAGCCTTCGGCTCTGCCGCGCAGGGGGCGACAGAGCGCTGCAGGAAAATCGCCTTGATTCTACATCATTTTCTGAAAGCCCGCAATTGTGCGGGCTGTTTTTTTGCGCCTTTTCCTCATAGATTTGAAGAGGGGCAGAATTCTCTCTACAAAATAGCTCTGCATCCCCTTGACTGCCGAACGGTAGGTAGCTATAATGAGGGCGCACGATGCTTCAATCACGGCAGGCCGTCCGCCCGGGCGGCAGTGAAGGAGAATGGATATGGATCGAGGAAACACAAAGCAGGAAATTCTTGAGGCGGCGCTGGAGCTGTTCTCTGTACAGGGGTTTGAGGCGACCTCCGTTTCCCAAATCGCGGACGCTGTGGGCATCCGGAAGGCGTCGCTTTACAGCCATTTTGAGAACAAGCAGGCGATTCTGGACGCGCTAGTGAAGGACGTCCTGGAGCAGTATGGGGAGCACTCCATTTTTGCGCGGACGGACTGGGAGAAGGATGCCAAAGGCCTCCCCCTGACCCCGGACGCCGCCGTTCAAATGGTTCTGGGGCAGATCCGATACATTCTCCACGACCCCACCATCAGCAGGGCGCGAAAGATGCTGGTGATTGAGCAGTTTCAGAATCCGGCGCTGGCAAGGCTCCAGACCAAGCAGAATTATTCCGACGTGCTGCTGTACTTTTCCGGGCTGATGAAGCAGCTGATCCGCCGCGGCGTGCTGGCAGAGGGTGATCCTCAGATCATGGCGGCCCAGTTCTGCCTGCCCATCTCGGTCTGGATCAACCTCTGCGACCGGGAACCGGACCGGGAGACGGAGGTCGCCGCGCTGGTGGACAGGCATATCCGGCAGTTCTTCAGCGTCTATCGGAGAGAAGAAGGAACACCGGGGCGTTCCTGACAGACGAAGCGGAAGATATGAAAACGGCGTATGGAAATGATTCGAAAAAGAGGGCAATGTGAACATGAAGATTGAAAAAAGGAACTACGGAAAACGGGCGCTGCGCTGCTTTTTCGTCATCGTCATCCTTCTGTCCGCGGTGGTGGAAGCGCTGATCTGCCTGGGTGGCCCGGAGGAGCTCTATTTTGTTCTGATGTGGATCCCCGCGATGGCGGCTGCCGCGGCCAACTGCGTGTTCTTCCGGGAAAACGGCGAGACCTTCTCTGTGAAGAAGTGGTTTGCGCTGAGCGGCCTGCGCAGATGCAGGCTGCGCGATGTGCTGCTGGGCTGCCTGCTGCCGCTTGTGTATCTGCTGATTCCCTACATGGTGTACTGGCGGCTTTACCCGGAGCATTTTGCCTATCACGGCGTTCCCCTGACGGTCATTTTCAAGGATCTCCTTCCCGTTCTGGTGCTCGGCACCTTCATGTCCGTGCTCTCCGCCTTGGGCGAGGAGATCGGCTGGCGGGGCTTCATGGTTCCGGCGCTGGTTGAGCGGCTGGGGCTGAACAGGACGCTCGTGTTTTCCAGCCTGTTCTGGTGCTGCTGGCACCTCCCCCTGCTGATCGGCGGCGGCTACATGTCCGGCACGCCCCTGCTTTATCAGCTGCCCGCCTTTGTGCTGTGCATCTTCCCGGTGGGCGTGATGGCGGGGCTGCTGACGCTCAGGAGCGGCAGCGTGTGGCCCGCGGCCTTCCTCCATGCCGCGCACAACAATTACGACCAGGCGGTGTTCAGCCTGATCACCGCGGGTGACAACAAAATGTACTTTGTCAGCGAGACCGGCGTGCTGACGATCCTCTGCGTTTGGGCACTGGCGGCCATCCTGTATATCCGCGCGAGGAAACAGCATCTATAAAACGGACACATACGCATGCAAAAAGCGCCTAGATGCAGCCGGCGCGCGCCTGTAGAATACAGGGTGGAAATCAGCTCGGATAAAGGAGAACGGGGTTATGGAAATTATGAAAGATGGATTTGATTTTTTCCGTGCGGCGCTGCCGTGGATCGCGGCGGGCCTGCTGCTGGCGGTTTTTTTCGTATGGAGCGCAGGAAAACGCAGGAAGGATGCGCAGGACGACAACTATGGAGCCGAGGGAATGTGCCTGGGCATGTGCTTTGGCACGGCCATTGCCTCCTCGCTTGGAAACAATACCGGCATCGGCATCTCCCTCGGCATGCTGCTCGGTCTGGCCGTCGGCAGCAGCATGAAAAAGGAGAAGCGCGATGAAAACCAGGACAAGCAGCAGTAAGGCCGTTGGGCTCGCGCTCCTCCTGCTGCTTCTTGCGGGGGCTGCCGCGATCCTGCCCCGCTCCGGCCGGGAAGGCTTTGACGGCAGCCGCGTCAGGAACCCAGACGCCTATCTGCTGGACATGGAGAGGATGAACGGCACCGACCTGCACAGCCTGGCGCTGCAAAAGGGCGATGTGCTGAGCATTCACTTTGAAACGCAAAAGGGCGAGCTGTACATGGAAATCAAAGCGCCGGACGGGACAGCCGTTTATCGCGGAAATGGAAGAGAAGCCACGGATTTTGCGGTCAATATCCGGGAAAGCGGCGTCTACACGATTGTGGTGGAGGCACGGCACGCAAAAGGAACGATTCATGTCCGGCTGGGGGAGCCCTGAGCAATCGCGGCCGGTATCCGCGCTGAGCGATTTCAGCGCATGGGAGGAACAAAGGCATGATGGAAAAAAGCGTCTCTTCCGAGCACGGCAGGACAGTTTACTGGGTAGAAAAAGGGGACTCGCCCTTGACGCTGGTGTTCCTCCCCGGACTGACGGCCAACCACCACCTGTTTGACAGGCAGACGGAGGCCTTTTCCGGGCCATACAGCCTCCTTGTCTGGGACGCGCCCGCGCACGGAAGGTCCCGGCCATACAGGGACTTTACCTATCCGCATGCCGCCGCAGAGCTCAAAAGCATCCTTGACGCGGAGGGCATCCGGCGCGTCGTGCTGATCGGACAGTCGGCGGGAGGCTTTGTGGCGCAGTCGTTTTACAAACAGCATGCGGACATGGTGGCAGGCATCTTTGCCATCGGCACCTGTCCCTACCATCCGGCGTATTACAGCCGGTCTGACCTGTTCTGGCTGCGGCAGACGAAGTGGATGTTCCGGCTCTACCCCAACGGCATGCTGCAAAGGGCCATGGCGAGGATGTGCGCCAGCACACCGCGCGCAAGAGAGAATATGCTGCATATGCTTTCAGACTATTCCAAAGACGAGCTGTGCACGCTGATGTACATGGGCTTTGCCGGGTTTATTCCCGAAATCGGCGAGATGAACATCCAATGCCCCCTGTGGCTGCTGGTGGGCGAGCATGATCATACGGGCAAGGTCATGGCATACAACAAGCTTTGGCACAAAAAGGAAGGGCTTCCCCTCTATATCATCGAGGGCGCGGCGCACAACGCAAACGACGATCAGCCGCAGCGGGTCAACGAGCTGCTGAACGCATTTCTTCAGCGCCTGCAGCGCACGCAGGGCGCTGCCCCAATCAAGCATGAAAAGGAGAGATGAACATGAACGTCACCTATGAACACAAGCCCGCCATGACCTTCATCGGCTTTTCCGCCTCCATCCGCCCGGAGGAGGGCTATCAGAAGTGCCCCGAGTTCTGGGACAGGGAATACAGCCGGAAGTACGCGCGGCTCTGGCAGACGATGAAGCCGGAAACCCCGGTGGAAGCGGCCATCCTCGAAAACGGCATTGGCCTGTTCGCCATCTGCGACGAGAAGGAAGGCGCCTTTGAATACTGGATCGCGGGCCTGTACAGGGGCGGCGACGTGCCGCAGGGCCTGAAGCTCTACACCTTCCCGGAAAGCGATTGGGCGATGTTCTCCGCCAAAGGCCCCCTGCCCGGCTCCCTGCAGGCCCTGAATACCCGGGTCTGGCAGGAGTGGTATCCGGGCGAGGGGCAGCAATATGCCGGCAATGGAAATGCCATGCTGGAGGTCTACTCTCCCGGGGATATGCAGAGCCCCGACTACGAATGCGGCATCTGGGTGCCGGTCTGCAGGGACGGGAATCAGCCCGGGAAGGAAGACGGGAACAACGCGTCCGAGATCGTCTCAACCATGACGGTCATGGGGCTTCTGTAAACCGGGAAATGAAGACACCGGGAGGCCATTTTGCGCCTGACGACCCCGGCAGAGATTCAGGGGCGGGTGTTTGCGGCGAGAAACTCCTTCCAGTTCCTCACCATTCCCCTGGGCTACTTCCTTGGAGGCCTGCTGGTCGACCGTGTGTTTGAGCCGGTGATGGCGGCGCAGAACGCAGACAGCCTGCTGGCAGGCTGCTTCGGCACCGGGAAGGGCAGCGGCGCCGCCTTCTTTTTCGCTGTGCTGTGGCTGATGGGCATCGGCGTGTGCCTGCTGTTTCGCAGAGACCGGCATATCTGGCAGCTGGATGAAAGCGGGAACGCGAAATGACACCGCCGGAAGCGAAGTGTATTCTTCTTCCAACTTTGCAACGGCATTCAAGAAACACCTGAAGTTTTCCCCGGCAGATTTCCGGAAGAAAAGCGAGCAGCTGGTAGAGCAGAGTTCATTTTCCCATGGCATCTCCATTGACGAACTGGAAAAGTCGGAGAACCTGATCACTGTTGAGAATCTTGACAGCTTTTTGGTTGTGTATGAGCGAAAGAAAGGCAATTATCACGATTTGCCGGAGCAGTGGTGCAGGTTTATCAAAAAGTATGAGCACCTTTCTTCAGCGGATACGATTTATATGGAATCCACAATCGATGATCCGACCATCACAGACGAGGACAGGTGCATGTATGAGCTTTGCCAAACGATTTCTCCGGATCACCCGGCATTGAAAGAGGATTCCGGGATTTTGACCCATGCCTTTGAAGGCGGCAAATATGCGGTTTACCACTATAAGGGTTTTCCGCAGCTGCTGTTTATGGTATACCAGGAGGTTTTCTGCAGGTGGCTTTCAAAAACGGGGAATCAGCTGGATAACAGACCGATATTTGATATATATCGGAATATCAGAGAAGACGGGTATATGGAAATGGATATCTGTTTTCCATTGAAATGATTCATCATGAGGAATCTATGATTTACAGAGGTGATGATAATGCGGCGTATCATGATATACATCCATGGCAAAGGCGGAAACGCAGAGGAAGCCAACCACTACCGGCCTCTGTTTCCTGAAAGCGATGTGATTGGTTTTGACTATACAGCACAAAATCCTTGGGACGCTCAAAATGAATTTCCGGGTCTTTTTAATTCGTGCAGCAAAGGCTATGATGAGGTCATTCTGATTGCAAACAGCATTGGCGCTTTCTTTGCCATGAGCGCCCTTGCCGAAAAGAATATTGCTAAGGCTTATTTTATTTCTCCAATTGTGAACATGGAGAAACTGATTGCCGATATGATGCTGTGGGCGAATGTGACAGAGGATGAACTAAAGAGCAAACAGGAAATCCCGACAGCGTTTGGGGAAACCTTGTCCTGGGAATACCTGTGCTATGTGCGCAGGCATCTGATCAAGTGGAGCATCCCCACCTGCATTCTGTATGGCGGAAAGGATCACCTGACCTCCAGAGAAACCATATCCGGGTTTGCAGATCAAATTGGAGCAGACCTGACCATCATGGAGGATGGCGAGCACTGGTTCCATACCAATGAGCAGATGCAGTTTCTGGACGATTGGATTCGCAGGTCTGTTCCATAGTCTTCCAGTTCCTTTTTCGATATGGTTGGCGTTTCATGCCTCCTGTTCATAAGAACATGTTCATGCAGGTGGAATGCGGCAGCATTGAGGCGGTGCTCCGTGAACGAACGTACCACAACCGTGGACGGAAACGGCAAGGGCCCTGCCATGAACGAGCTGCCTGCAGCAGGCAGGGCGGCGGGGATGAGCGCAAGGCCCTGTCGGAGAATCGCCGGGGAGATTCAGAAAAAGACGGTGGAGCTGGAACGAAGGTATCGCGACTGCCGGTCGTAATCGGCTCCAATATCATGATTCCCATGCGCGCTTGCCGCTGGCATGAGCGCGGCTTCTGTGGTATCATAAAGGGGCTGGAATACAGGCGCCGCGACGCACAAAGAGGAGAATGAACCATGTCCCAGATCACAAAGCGGGCTTTGGAGCAGTCGCTCAAGAACCTGCTGCTGAAAAAGCCCCTGACGAAGATCACGATCAACGACATTGCCGAGGACTGCGGCATCAACCGCATGACCTTCTACTATCACTTCAAGGACATCTACGATCTGGTGGAGTGGGCCTGTCTGGAGGATGCCCGGGCTGCGCTGGAGGAAAAGAAGACCTACGCCACGTGGCAGGAGGGCTTCCTGCAAATTTTCGAAGCCGTGCGAGCCAACAAGCCCTTCATCATGAACGTGTACCGCTGCGTGCATCAGGAGCAGGTGGAGCGGTATCTGAGGCCGCTGGTGGATCATCTGCTGCTGGGCGTCGTCAACGAGGAGGCCGCCGGGATGACCGTGCGCGACGAGGACAAAGCGTTCATCGCGCGTGTGTATAGCTATGTGTTCATCGGGCTGATGCTCGACTGGATTAGGGACGACATGCAGCAGGACCCGAAGGCGCTGGTAGATCATCTGGCGACGCTCATCAAGGGCAACATCGCGCAGGGGCTGCAGAGGTTCAGCGTGCAGTCCATCATTTGACGCAATCTGATAAAAAGCTTTACAGAAGCCGCCCGGTGATGAAGGTTTCATCACGGAGCGGCTTCTGTTTATGGAAAACCTCCTGATTTTGCCTATAATAAAGCCATCACCGAGCAACAGGAGGTTACAAAGATGTATTATTCCGCTGGCACCTATGAATCCTTTGCCCATCCCGAAAAGCCGGAGGGCGTTGACAAGAAATCCGCTTACATCATCGGCACGGGTCTGGCCGGCCTGACCGCCGCGTTCTATCTGGTGCGCGACGGGCAGATGAAGGGCGAGCACATTCACCTGCTGGAAAAGCTGGAGCTGGCAGGCGGCAGCTGCGACGGCCGCAAGGACGTCACGAAGGGCTTCTTCATGCGCGGCGGGCGCGAGATGGACAACCACTTCGAGGTCATGTGGGACATGTTCCGCGACGTGCCCTCGCTGGAAACGCCCGGCGCGTCCGTGCTGGACGAGTATTACTGGCTGAACAAGCACGATCCCAACTACTCGCTGTGCCGCGCCACGGTCAATCAGGGCGAGGATGCGCACACCGACAAGAAGTTCGGGCTGGACAAGGCGTCCGCCATGGCGCTTTCGAAGCTGTTCATCACGCCGGAAAAGGAGCTGGAGGGCAAGAAGATTTCCGAGGTGCTGCCCGATTCCTTCTGGGGGACGAACTTCTGGCTGTACTGGCAGACGATGTTCGCCTTCCAGCGCTGGTCGAGCGCGCTGGAAATGAAGCGCTACCTCTGCCGCTACGTTCACCATATCGATGGCCTGCCGGACTTCAGCGCGCTGCGCTTCACGAAGCTCAACCAGTACGAGAGCCTGATTCTGCCGCTGGTCAAGTATCTGGAGTCCCACGGCGTGCGCATCGAGTACGGTATGGACGTCAAGAATGTCATCATCGAGACGGTGGGAGATAAGAAGATCGCCCGTCAGATCGTCTACGTCAAGGACGGGCAGCAGCAGACCATCGACCTGATCGAGGACGACCTGGTGTTCATCACCAACGGCTGCTGCACGGATTCCACCTGCTACGGCGACCAGACCCATGCCCCGGACCTGAGCGGTCTGGAGAACGGGCGCGGCGAATCCTGGGACATGTGGAAGGCGATTGCCGCGCAGGCCACGCACGGCGAGTTCGGCAACCCGGACGCCTTCTGCAGCGACATCGAGGCGACCAACTGGATGAGCGCGACGGTTGCCACCTCGAATGAGGAGATCATCCGGCACATCATGGACATCTGCCAGCGCGATCCCCGCGCGGGCAAGGTGACGACCGGCGGCATCGTGACCGTCAAGGACAGCACCGACAACTGGTACCTCTCCTGGACGATCAACCGCCAGCCGCAGTTCAAATCGCAGGACAAGAACACGGTGCTCGTCTGGCTCTATGCCCTGAACACCAACAAGCCGGGCAATTACGTCAAGAAGCCCATGCGCGAATGCACCGGCGAAGAGGTCTGCCGGGAGTGGCTGTACCACATCGGCGTGCCGGAGGAGCGGATTGACGCGCTGGCGGCGGATGCCTGCAACACCACGACCTGCTTCATGCCCTACATCAACGCCTTCTTCCAGCCCAGGAAGAACGAGGATCGCCCGCATGTGGTGCCGGACGGCTCCGTCAACTTCGCCTTCCTCGGCCAGTTCACGGAGACGCCCCGCGACACCATCTTCACCATCGAATACTCGATGCGCACGGGTATGGAGGCGGTCTACACGCTGCTGAACGTCGACCGCGGCGTGCCGGAGGTCTGGGGCAGCAAGTATGACGTGCGCGAGCTGCTGCGCGCCTGCTATTACGCCATCGACAAGAAGCCGATCACGGACGTGAAGCTGGGCTTCATGGAGCACGAGCTGCTGCGGATTGTGCTCAAGAAGGTGAAGGGAACGGACATTGAGATCCTGCTCAGAGAGAGCGGGCTGATCGAGTGAGCGTCCTGGAAGAGAAAAAGGAGCCGTGCCTGGGGATGAATGTCCCCGGGCACGGCTCGTGCTTTTTGGTTAATCGCCCAGTCTCCATCCCCAATCCCCGTGATAGATCATCTGCCGGGTCATGCCGCCGTCGATGCAGATGTTCTCGCCGGTGATGAAGCCCGCCTTGTCCGAGCAGAGGAACAGCACCATATGGGCGATGTCCATGGGATGACCCACCCGACCGGCCGGCTGCTGCGTGGCATCCGGCCCTTCGTAGACCCTGTACGCCGTGTCAATCCAGCCGGGCGAAATCGAGTTCACCCTCACCCGCCCGGCGAGGCTGACGGCGAGCGCATGGGTCAGGGCGGCAATCCCGCCCTTGGCGGCGGTGTAGCTTTCGGTCTGCGGCTGGCTCATGCGGTCTCTGGACGAGGAGATGTTGATGATGACGCCGCCGGGGGCGAAGTGCTGCGCAAACAGCTTGCTCAGATAGAACGGCGCCGTGACGCCCACGGACAGCGCGTACTGGAACTCCTCGTAGGAGCACGCGTCGATTCCCTTCATCAGCGGCAGGGCGTTGTTGATCAGGAAGTCAATGTGCCCGTATTTGTCCAGAACGGCCTGGGCAAAGGCTTCCAGTGTCTCCTTTTTGCTGATGTCCCCGACGTAGTGCTCGCCCGGCGCAATGTCGATGATCTCCACCGCCGCGCCCTCGGCCCGGAAGGCTTCGGCAATCGCCTTCCCGATACCGTGTGCGCCGCCCGTGATGACGGCTACTTTTCCTGCAAAGGCTGGGTTCATGGTGCAATTCTCCTTCTGGGGGTATGAATGGGGGTGTGAAAACCGGTATTCATACAAACGCATGATGCATGATCTTGTCCCGCAGATAAGCATGAAAGGCATCATACACCGCTTGCGAAATCGGCGCAGGACTGCTCATGATGACAAGCTCATGTCCTTTGTTTTCCTTATGGTACGGAGGATGGATATGGGGATATGGATTCTCCATAAATCCGCATCGTTCATAGAATCCTTTTCTTCTCACTGATATTGCATCAATCGGGGGATCAATCTCAAGGATGAGTATTTTCTGCTGCGTCTTCAAAAGCGAAAGCGTCCTTTGACCGTATTTCTTATTTCGCATTTCCGGCAAAATACAAAAATGCTCGAGATAGATATACTCCGGGGTTTCCCAGTACAAAACAAGCCCTACAAAAGTACCCGCATCGTAAATCAGGTCGAAATGATAGGCATCATCATGCAGAATTGCCGTTTGAGAAAGCGCTTCCCGCTGCTCATGAAGAGGGAAACTGATTTGATAAAGCTCCAAGGCTCGCTTATACAAAGGATGAAGAGGACTTGTAATACGTTCTGTATTCATCAATGGCTTCCTTTCTGAATTCCGATTTGTCACGTTTTGCTCCACCCCCTGCCCGTGCCAGCATTCGCTTTACAGCACCAGTTCGTACAGGAAAAAGTCCGCCCAGCCCGCATTGTCCGTATACCATCTCTGCTGTCCGCGCCTGCAAAAGCCGAGGGATTCGTAGAGGCGGTGTGCAGGGGTGTTGCTGGTCAGAGCATCCAGCCGCACAGCCCGTTTTCCTGCGGCCCGGCTGCGCGCGATGACCTGCCGCATGGTCTCGTGGCCGATCCCCTTCCCCTGCGAATCCGGGGCAACGCAGAGCAGATGCACCACGGCAACCTCATCGTCCGCAAGCGGAAGGGCCCACTGCGTATCGTGATAGTCTTCTTGCTGGGGCGTCACAGCGACCGCGGAGACGAGGCTGCCTTCCTGCTCGCCCAGATACAGGGTGCCCCTTTCAATGTAGCCCCGAAGCATGGCGTCCGTGGGATGCTTGCCGTATGCCCAGCGGGCACAGGTGTCCATGTGCGCCGTGCGGGCGATGGCGTCCCGATAGAATCGGGCGATCCTCTCAAAATTCTGTTCTGTTGCCCGAATCAGCTTCATGCGGTTGCAGCGTCCTCCAATCCCGGCTTTCTCCGTTCTGTAAACTGGAATTTGTCATTCTACAATCTCATAACCGGAGTGTTCAAGAATATCCAGTGCCTTCTGATAGTTTTTCTTTTTGACCAAAACATAGTCCGTGTTGTATGTTGAAATTACAAAAATCGCAATACTGTTTTTAGCCAGAATCTCTGCGATTCTTGATAGTATTCCAATCAAAGAAAAATCAAAAATCCCTTGAATACGAAAACCTTTCCATCCATCTTCACGTTGAACAACATTCGGCGGGACATCGTTTGTTATGCATACCAAGGAGTTTTCTTCATCTGTCTTTTCTGCAAAACAGTATTCTGCATTGAAGTTGACAAGTGAATAATCTATCACTTTGCATACTGAAAAATCATGTTCAATCTTTTTTATTTCCATAATGCTTGTCCTCCGCAAATTCCGATTTATCGCGCTGCATGATTTGTCTCTTTCTCCATCTCTTCCCGAATGTCCCGGATCAGGTATTCGAGAAAATCCCTGCATTTCCCGCACCCCTTGCCCGCGCCGGTCGCGTCCATGACCGCCTGCAGGGTGTCCGCGCCGCTACGGACGGCATCCTCGATCATGCCGTATGTGACATTTCGGCAATGACATGCTTCTTTTCTGCGATTCATCAGATTGTCCCTCCTCAAAAGGTTGATATCGCGCCGCGTCGCTAAGGTCACGGCGCATCTGCGCAAGCGCCTGCGCATCATTCGGATGGTTTCACGATCCCGATCCTCCGCCAGTCAGGATTCTTTGGGTTTCCGCCATGTCCTTTTCGATCAGCGGACGCATGCTGTCCCTGTATGGGGACAGATCAGCGCTGCGCAGGGCGGACAGGATTTGCGGGATGTACTGCGGCTTGGCCAGGCCCACCTGCGCAAGCGCCTTGATGCACTGTCTGGCCGTAATCGGCTTTTCATCCGTAATGTGCGCGAGGAAACCATCGATGACGGCGTCGAAGCGGTTTTCCTCGTCCCATTGCGCATTGGCTGCAAGGATGTGCAGCGCCCGGTTTCTGACCAGGGATTTCGGGTGGTCAAGCAGCGGCGCAATGTCGTCAAAATACGCATACCAAGCGTCCGTTTCCTGGCTTTCCGCGATCATTCTGTCGGCAAAGGCGCAGGCCGCCCGGTCGTCCTTGGCTGTCAGCTTCGCAGCAACATGTTCTTTCAAATTCAGCCACCTCACAAATTCCGGTTTTCATAGCAGTCAGCCTCCCTGCCGCTCAGAACAAATCCAGCGCGTTGCTGAGATAGATTTCCTCCCGAACCTTCAGCTGATGTTCGGGCTTGGTCATGTAGTAGAGCAAAAACTCCAGAATCAACGCGCTGCCCAGGCCGCGCCCCTCGATCTTGAACTGGGTGAAGCCCATGGGCAGGTAGGTATGCACGATGTGGTCGATGCCGATGAAGCCGGGATTCTCCATGGCCTTGGAGAAGCGATAGCCCTCTCCGGCATCCGGCGCGGTGCAGCGGTGCTCCGGGGCGCTCTCGCCCAGAATCTTCCGGCTGACGGCCTCGTAGCATTGCTTCCTGTCCCGGCAGCCGAACCAGCAGCATTCGTTGCACAGGAATTCCACCTTCGCCTTGAGCGGATCGGGCAGCGCATTGAACCTGTCAAACGCTTTGTTCAGGCGGAAGTCCGGCACGACGTAGCGGAATTCTTCACGTTCCAGCTCGCGCGTGAGCTGCCCGAAGTCCGTCAGCACCTTGGTGGTGGAGGACACGAGGTACAGCCCCGGATACATGCGCCGGAGATAGTTCGTCAGCAGCTCCGAATGGACGATCACGCCATTCTGCGGCTCCCCGCTGGCTTCAAGCATCCGGCAAAGGGCGTTGCATTTTCTGTCAGCGAGGTGTTCTTCACGCAGAAGCGAATTGCTGAACGTCAGCCGCGCGGAGATGCCGTATTCCTTCGTCAGCGCCAGCGCCGCCTGCGGGTCGCAATCCTCCGCACCGACGCGCCCGCCGCCCCAGATGCAGTCCGCCGGCGCACCGTAGATGGAGCCGATTTCGCATCCGTCGTAGAACCAGTCCCTGTGCGCACGGTACAGCGGCAGGAACACGCGGTACAGGTCATAAAACTCGAACAGGCCGGGGAGATGGTAGTACGCGATAGCGTTTTTCGCCGAGACGCTCTCAGCGTTTGTGTTCATCATAGCACTTCACTCTCCATAGATGCGCGCCATCCGCTGGATTCTGCGCCGGAGCTCGTCGCGGATGTGTTCGGGCGCGAGGCACTCGCATTTGTCCCCGAAGGTCAGGAGCATGTCGTAGTAATAATCCCGCTCGATGAACGGGTAGTCCACCAGATAGTGCTCCGCGCCGTCCGGCGTGATACGCTCCGGCGGGCAAAAGTCCAGCACCCTGTCCAGCACGGACGCGTGGACGCGGAGCCGGATGTCCGTTTGCAGCGGCTCCAGAAGCTCATCCAATTCCAGCACCGGCTTCGGGCAGTCGCGGGGCGTGAATCTCTCGTCCAGCATGCAAAGGCCGGACATACGGGACAGCCGGAACAGGCGAAAGTCGTTCCTGCTGCGGCAGAAGGCGTGCACATACCAGTGATTGCTTTTGAGCACGAGCTGAACCGGTTCGACCGTGCGCTCTGTGCGGTTTCCGTGACCATCCGTGTAGGCGAAGAAAAGCAGTCTGCGCTGCTGCAAAGCCTCTTTGATCGTGTCCAGATGCCGCGCGATGTGTCCTCCGCCCATCCACGAGCGGGGATCGATGACGACCTGCGAGGCTTTCAGCTCAATCGCCCTGGCCTGCTCCGCGGAGATGAAGCTCCTGACCTTTGCCATTGCATGCGTGAATTCGTCGCCCCGCATCACGCCCGAAAGGCTGGTCAGCCCCATCAGCAGCGCGGAAAGGTCGTCTGCGGAAAAGGCTTTCTTGTCCACCTTGTAGCCCGGCATGATCTCAAACCCGCCGCCGACGCCGGGGATGGAGCGGACGGGGATGCCCGCCTGATTGATAGCCTCCATGTCGCGGTAGACGGTGCGGGGTGACACCTCGAACATCGCCGCCAGCTCCTGCGCGCCGACGCGCCGTTTTTCCAGCAGGATCATGATCATGCTGACAAGCCGATCCACCTTCATGAAGCCTTCGCCCTCCCGGAATTTCCTGATTCTGATTATAGATTGTTGCCATGGGGCTGTCAACAATCTGCGGTAGAATCAGGGTATCATGATCCTGAAAAGGACGAAACGGGAGGACACGATGATGACGGTTTATGTGTATGTGATGGATACGCTGGCGGACTGGGAGATCGGCCATGTGACTGCGGAGCTGCATTCCGGGCGCTTTTTCAGGGCGGATGCGCCGGAGGTTTGCGTAAAGACCGTCGGCAGGACGATGGGGCCCGTCCGGACGATGGGCGGGCTGACCGTCCTGCCCGACTGCACGGTGAACGACATCGCGGTGGATGCACAGAGCGTGCTGCTCCTGCCGGGCGGAAACACGTGGGATCGCCCGGAGCAGGGCGCGATCATCCGCAAAGCGGCGGAGCTGCTCTCGGCGGGCGCGACGGTATGCGCCATCTGCGGTGCGACCGTTGCCTTGGCTGGCGCGGGGCTGCTGAATGACCGCCCGCACACAAGCAACGGCGAGGGGTTTCTTAACATGATGTGCCCCGGCTACAGGGGACAGCGCCACTATGTCGCCGCCCTCTCCGTTGCGGACGGGAACCTGATCACCGCCAGCGGTACCGGGGCGCTGCTTTGGGCCAAACAGATCATCGAGCGGCTGGGCGTCTTCCGGGCTGATACGCTGGAAGCGTGGGCTGCGTATTTCAGCACCGGCGAGGCAAGGCACTTCTTTGCGCTCATGCAGTCTCTGCCGAAGCGGGAGGGGCGGTGAGCAGGGAATTGCAGAGATTTAGGAAAGAGGTATGGCAGATTTCGGAATCAGTCATCTTGAGGCAGCACTATTGCGCATGAATGCATCTGCCCAAAAAGAGTCGCTCCCGCCCGTAAACGGATGGCTCGCTCAGGGGGATACCCTCACTGTTTTTCACCCTTTCTCTTCATCTTACATTTTGAGCAGTATGCTCGTATACACGGCGATTGATAAAGTCATTATTGCATGCACACCTGGGAAAATGCAGGAATGTATCGAGAGAAGGTTTGGAAAGCATGAAGAACGCTGACCTTGGCATCAAGATCAGCGTTCTCTTGTGGCGGAGAGTCAGGGATTCGATTTTCGCGCCTCGACGGGCGTTCGGTCCGGCAGCCCTGAGGGCATACCGTGCCTTCAATTACTCCTGCCAGTTTGAATCTCTGACTCTCTCATTGGATCAAAACCGGCATGCTGCCGGCGACATCACCGACAAAGTTCCGTAAATCATGAAGCTCTGTGCCCGAGAACGGCACTGCACGGAAAGATTTACATAACAAAATGCCCTCGGCAATGCCGGGGACATTTCCTAATTGGCGGAGAGTCAGGGATTCGAACCCTGGGTGGTTTTACCCACACAGCATTTCGAGTGCTGCACCTTCGACCGCTCGGACAACTCTCCAAAGAAGATGGGTCCTCTTTTCGAGGACCCATCTATTATAATGCCAGTTGCTTTGTTTTGTCAAGCCGGGAACCGCAATTACAGCTCGGAGGCGATGTCCACGATCTCCATGGAGCGGCGGATGAACTCGGTCATCTGCTCGGCCTCCAGCGGCTGGCGGGACAGCTCGGCCAGATCGTAGAGCTGGCGGGTGAGCAGCAGGCTGCGCTCGTCCTTCTCGCGGCTGGCCAGCTTCTTCACCGTCTTGTTGCGGCTGTTGAGCACGACGGAGTACTTCGCCGGCATGGTGTACTCGCTGCGGCCGTAGATGCGGCCCATGTCGTTGAAGCGGCGGGTCTGCTCGTCCTCGATCAGCATCAGCGGGATGCTCTCGTTGGCCAGCGGCTTGACCTCGACGGTCAGGTCGTCCTTGCCGGCTGCCTCACGGATCAGGCCGGTCAGCTTGTCCTGATCAAGCGCCTCGGCCTCGCCCTCGGCCGTCAGGCTCTCCAGCTCCGCGTCCACGCGGCAGAACTTGAAGTTCTCGCCCGCCGTCGCGCTGTACTCCATGTAGGAGACGAAGTTCACGTCGATCGCCTGATCGAGCACCGCCACGTCGATGCCGCGCTCGGTGAACAGGCGGATGGCCGCGTCCTGACGCGCCGCGTCGGAGGTGTAGACCATCTTGTTTTGAAGCTTTTCTCCGTTGCGCTCCTTGTATTCGGCGAGCGTGAGGAACTTGCCCTCGGTGGTCTTGAAGAGCACGCAGTCCTTCATGCGCTCGGCAAACTTCTCGTCGCGCATCATGCCGTACTTGATGAACGGATGGATGTCCGGCCAGAAGCCCTCGTAGGCCTCGCGCTCGGTCTTGAACATGCCGGTCAGCTTGTCGGCCACCTTCTTGGTGATGTGCGTGGAGATGCGGCGGACGTAGCCGTCGTTCTGCAGGAAGGAGCGGGAGACGTTGAGCGGGAAGTCCGCGCAGTCGATCACGCCCTTGAGCAGCATCAGCCACTCCGGGATGACCTCCTTGATGTTGTCCGCGACGAAGACCTGGCCGGAGTACAGCTTGATCTGGCCCTCAATGCCGCCGAACTGCTCCTTGAGCTTGGGGAAGTAGAGGATGCCCTTGAGCTTGAAGGGATAGTCCACGTTCAGGTGGATCCAGAACAGCGGGTCCTCGTACTCGTGGAACACCTTGCGGTAGAACGCCTTGTAGTCCTCGTCCGTGCAGTCCTGCGGGGCCTTGACGTACAGCGGCGTGGTGTCGTTGATGGGCTTCGGTTCCGGCTTGGCGGACTCTTCCTTGGCCTCCGCCTCGCCCTCGGTCTTCACGACCTCGCCGTTCTCGTCGGTGACGGTCGCCTCGTCCTCGTCCTGCTTCTTCTCCTCCTCGGGCTTGATCTCCTCGAGGTAGATCGGGTAGGCCATGAAGGAGCAGTAGCGCTCGAGCACCTCGTGCACGCGCCAGTAGTTGAGGAATTCCTCCTCCGCGTCGTTGATGGTCAGGGTGATGGTGGTGCCGCGCGTCGTGCGGTCGCTTTCGCTCATGGTGAAGCTCATGCCGTCCTCGCTCTCCCAGCGCACCGGGGTCGCGCCCTCACGGAAGGACAGCGTGTCGATGGTCACCTTGTCCGCCACCATGAACACGGAGTAGAAGCCCAGGCCGAAGTGGCCGATGATGCCGCTGTTCTCCTTGTCCTCGTCCTTGGCGTATTCCTCCAGGAAGGACTTCGCGCCGGAGAAGGCCACCTGATTGATGTTCTTCTCCACCTCCTCCTGCGTCATGCCCACGCCGTCGTCGATGAAGCGCAGCGTCTTCGCCGCCTTATCGACCTCCACATGGACGGAGCAGCCTTCGGCCAGCTTGTAATCGACCAGGCGCAGCTTGGTGATCGCATCGCAGGCGTTGGAAACGACCTCGCGGATGAAGATATCCTTGTCGGAATAGAGCCATTTCTTGATGATGGGCATGATATTCTGCGCATCGATCGATACGCTGCCGGTAACCGGATCCATAGAAAAGACCTCCTTATATATGACAGAAAAGCCATGATTCTCTTTTTGACAAGAGGTATTGTATCGCCCTTTCGATTCGATGTCAAGAGAAAATTAGCACTCAATCGGGAAGAGTGCTAACAATTCTGCCTGCGGTCAATCGCATCTTTGAAGGATTTCCCCCCTTTTTTCTTGCCGCCAAAAGGCGTATAATGTATACAGCTTTATATAAAGGCGATTGCTGCAACAGAAAGGACGATCACCATGGCTGTTCATATTCTCGAAGAGGCGCGGCGCTGTCTCAACTGCAAGGTGCCCATGTGCCAGAAGGGCTGCCCGATCCACACGCCGATTCCCAAGGTCATCCGGATGATGCTGGACGGCAAGCTGGACGAGGCCGGCTGGACCCTCTTTGAAAACAACCCGCTGACCACGGTCTGCTCGCTGGTGTGCAACCACGAGAATCAGTGCGAGGGGCACTGCGTGCTGGGCCGCAAGGGCGCTCCGGTGCATTTCTCCTCCATCGAGAATTACATCTCCAGCACCTATTCCAGCAAGATGAACAAGGGTCCGGCGCCCAGCAACGGCATCCGCGTGGCGATCGTCGGCTCCGGCCCGGCGGGCCTGACCATCGCGGTCATCCTGGCGCGCAAGGGCTACCAGGTTACGATCTTTGAGGGCAAGGACAAGATTGGCGGCGTGCTGCGCTACGGCATCCCGGATTTCCGCCTGCCCAAGTCGGTGCTCGACGACTTTGAGTACCATCACCTCGTGCTCAAGAACATCAAGGTGCGCCCGAACACGACGATCGGCGGCGCGATCACCATCGAGAACATGCTCGACGACGGCTACAAGGCCATCTTCCTGGGCACGGGCGTGTGGCAGCCCAACACGCTGCACATCAAGGGTGAGACGCTGGGCAACGTGCACTACGGCATCAACTACCTCAACAACCCGGACAGCTACCGCCTGGGCCAGACGCTCAACGTCATCGGCGCGGGCAACGCCGCGATGGACGTGTGCCGCACGGCGCTGCGCAAGGGCGTGCGCGAGGTCAACTGCTTCTCCCTGACGCGCAAGATCGCCGCGTCCAAGCACGAGTTTGACTACGCGGAGCTGGAGGGCGTCCGGTTCTTCTACAACAAGAAGCCGGTCGAGATCGTCGACGAGGGCGTGATCTTCGAGGATGTGGCGGAATACGAGGACGGCACGTTCGAGGCGGTTCCGGACTCGAGCAAGCTCTACCCCGCGGACAGCACGATCATCTCCATCAGCCAGGGCCCCAGGTCCCGCCTGGTCAACACCACCCCCGGCCTGCAGGCCAATCAGCGCGGCCTGCTCGTCGCGGACGAATACGGCCGCACGACCCGTCCGGGCATCTTCGCCTCCGGCGACGTGGTCGCGGGCGCGCGCACGGTCGTGGAGGCCGTCGCCCACTCCAAGATGGTGGCCGAGGCCATGGACGCCTACATGCAGGGCTACGACCTGGAGCAGAAGCTCAAGGGCTTTATCAAATAAACCATTCAGTAAATTCGGGGGATGCCGCAGGGCGTCCCCCTTCACTTTTCCTCCGCCGCCTCGATGAGCGCTTGTGATTTTCTTGGCGCAGACCCCGATCCGTACGCGCAAGGATTGACAAATCCGCAGGCACTTGTTAAACTCTACACAAGGAATAGAGTTTTGGGGGAGGCGTGCATCATGAAAAACGGCGATCTGATTCCCATCGGCAGGATGGCGGAGCTCAATCACGTCAGTATCGCGACGCTCCGGCTGTATGACAGGCTCGGACTGCTGAGGCCCCAGCATGTGGACCCGGACACCGGCTACCGCTACTACGGCATTCACCAGAACGCGCGGCTGGACATGATCGCCTACATGAAGGAGCTGGGCATGAGCCTGACGGAGATCGGCGACGTGTTCGGCAAGGAGGACATCTCGCTGATCGAGGAGATCCTCGCGCGCAAAAACGAGCAGATTCACGCGCAGATCAACGAGCTGCGCGCGAAGCACGACGCCGTCGAGCGCGCCATCGAGAGCATCGAGCGCTACCGCAAATCGCCCACGACGGGCACGATTTCCCTGGAATACATTGACCGCAGGTTTTACTGGGGCATTCCCTGCCAGGACGACTTCTACGCGGAGGGCATCGACGGCTATGAAAGAGAGCTGGCGCGGCTGCGCCGGGCGCTGATGGATCAGGGCTTTGACCACATCCACTCCTACCACGTCGGCACCTCGATCCTCCAGGCGGATTTTGAGCAGGAGCGCTTCATTCCGGCGCAGGTTTTCGCCTTCATCGGCAGCCGCAGCAAGGCCGCGGTCGACACCGCGATCCTGGACAGCGGCATGTACGCCTGCATCTACCTGGACAGCTTTGATGACGAAATCCCCTGCGCCAGGCAGCTGCTCGCCTATTGCCGGCAGAATCGCTACCAGATCGCGGGCGACTATGTGTGTGAAGTCATGACAGAGTTCAACGTGTTCGGCCAGGACAAGCGGAGCATGTTCCTGCGTCTGCAGGTGCCTGTAAATTTTGGAAAATAAGGGCTTGACTCTCCATTTGGAGGAGGGTTTATACTTTGATTATCAAAAAAATAACGAGGAGGCCCTTTTTATGGACAAGATCAAGGTTGTGCAGTACGGCTGCGGCAAGATGAGCAAGTACACCCTGCGCTATCTCTACGAGCATGGCGCGCAGATCGTCGGCGCGATTGACGTCAATCCCGCGGTCGTCGGCATGGACGTGGGCGACTATGCGGAGCTGGGCGTGAAGACCGGCGTGATCATCTCCAACGACGCGGACAAGGTGCTCGACGAGTGCGACGCGGACGTGGCGATCGTGACGCTGTTCTCCTTCATCAACGACATCTACGACCATGTGGAGAAGTGCGTGGCCCGCGGCATCAACGTCATCACGACCTGCGAGGAGGCCATCTACCCCTGGACCACCGCCGCTGCCCAGATCAACAAGCTGGATGCGCTGGCCAAGGAGACCGGCTGCACCATCACCGGCTCCGGCATGCAGGACATCTTCTGGATCAACATGGTCGGCATGGTCGCCGGCGGCTGCCACAAGATCGAAAAGATCAAAGGCGCGTACAGCTACAACGTGGACGAGTACGGCCTGGCGCTGGCCAAGGCGCACGGCTGCGATCTGACCCCGGAGGAGTTCGAGCAGCAGATCGCGCATCCCGAGGTCTTTGAGCCGTCCTACGCCTGGAACGCCGCCGAGGCCATCTGCAACAAGCTGGGCCTGACCATCAAGTCCATCACGCAGAAGCACGTGCCCTGCATCATCGACCACGATATCGAGTCCTCCACACTGGGCAAGACCATCAAGGCCGGCCGCTGCATCGGCATGTCCGCCGTCGTGACCATCGAGACGATGCAGGGCATCACGGTGGAGGAAGAGACGATCGGCAAGGTCTACGGCCCGAACGACGGCGATATGTGCGACTGGTGGATCACCGGCGAGCCGAATACGGAGTTCCACGTCGTCAAGCCCGCGACGGTCGAGCACACCTGCGCCACCATCGTCAACCGCATTCCGACCCTGATCGCCGCGCCGGCCGGCTATGTGACGGCCGACCAGCTGGACGAGATCTCCTACCTGACCTATCCGATGGAGCTCTACTGCTAATACTAATTCGCAGTTAAAATGCCCAACAGAGCGCATCAGATTTCTCGCTCTGACGAAGCCAAGTGCAGTGAGGCGTTACTCACGGTACGTTGAACGGAACGAGGCAAAGTCAGGGCGGAAAAGATGGTGCGCGGATTGGGTCATTTTAACAAGAATTAGTATAAGCAGGCGGTCGCGAAACAAAACGATATAAAGAGGCGGGAGAACGCTGCACAGCGCTCTCCCGCCTTGATTATGCATTCAGCTCCATCGCCGCCACCTCGCCGATCACGATGATCGCCGGGGCCTTCACCTGCTGCGCCTGCGCCGCCTGCGCGATGGTCCCCAGCGTGGCGCGCACGCATGCCGGGTTTTTGGAATTGCCGCCGGAGAGCACCGCCGCGGGCGTTTCGCCCGGCTTGCCCGCCGCCATCAGCCGCTGCGCGATGCGCTCAAGCTGCGAAAGGCCCATCAGGAAGACCAGCGTTCCCTCCAGCTGCGAAAGGCTCTCCAGGTCCGCGGGCAGGCCGTCCTCCGTGTCCGACGTGTGCCGGTGAGGATGTGCAGGCTCCGGCTCGCGCCCCGGTGCGTCACCGGGATGCCCGCCTCCGCCGCGATGCCGATCGCCGAGGGAATGCCCGGCACCTCGCGGCAGGGCACGCCCGCCGCGCGCAGCGCGAGCATCTCCTCGCCGCCCCGGCCAAAGAGATACGGATCGCCGCCCTTGAGCCGCACGACCATCCGTCCCAGCCGCGCCTGACGGATCAGCTCTGCGCAAATGTCCTCCTGCGGCGCGCTGTGATGGCCGCTGCGCTTGCCCATGTACACGCGCTCCGCGTGTGCAGGCGCTTCATCCAGCAGCGCGTCGTCGATCAGGTCGTCGTAGACGATCGCGTCGCAGCGGCGAATCAGTGCAAGGCCGCGCACCGTGATCAGATCCGCCGCGCCGCAGCCCGCGCCGACCAGCCAGACCTCGCCCAATGCATCGCGATTCACAGCAGCCCCTCCGTTTCCTCGTCGTCAAGCGGCGCGCCCTTCTCCATGCACGCGGCAAACAGCCGCCTGAGCGCCGCCGCACGAAGCTGCTCCTCCGGAATCGCCGCCTTGATCGCCGGGCGCTGCGCGTGCAGCCAGAGCAGGATGTCCTCCAGGCGCTCCGGCGCCATCGCCTCGATCCTCTCCTTGAACCAGATCGCCGCCGTGGGGCTTGCGCCGCCGGTGGAGATGCCCACGGAAAACGGGCCGCGCTGCACGAGCGCGGGGAAGAGGAACGAGCAATGCGCCGGATCGTCCACGACGTTGACGGGGATATGGCGACAACCGCACTGTTCGGCGATCAAATGATTTGCGCGCGAATCGTCCGTCGCCGCGATGACAAACGCCCAGTCCTCGTGCAGATCGGACGGCTGAAACGCCCGCCTGACCGGCTCCACGTCCTGCATCGTCTCGATCTCCGGCAGAATCTGCGGCGCGATGACGCGGATGGTCGCGCCGTAGGGCGCAAGCTTCTCGAGCTTGCGCAGCGCCACCGCGCCGCCGCCCACGACCAGCGCGCGCCGCCCCTCCAGCGGGACGAACATCGGGAAGTACGGTTTCATGTGTCCTCCTCCAGCGGCATGCAGTAGTACTGCCGCCCGTGCGGCGTCTCCGCCGCGTGCAGCGCGACGTGAAACACCCTGTCGATCACCCGGCTGTTTTCGATCTCCTGCGGCGTGCCGCAGGCAGCCAGCCGCCCGTCCTGCATCACGGCGATCCGGTCGGCCATGCGCAGCGCCAGCGGGAGATCGTGCAGCACCAGCACGACGGCGCGTCCTTCCCGGGCCAGCGCGCGCGCCGTCTCCATGACCGCCAGCTGATGTGCGATATCCAGGTAGGTCGTCGGCTCGTCCATGAGGATGGTCTGCGTCTGCTGGGCCAGCGCCATGGCCAGATAGACGCTCTGCCGCTGTCCGCCGGAGAGCTCGCTGACGTTTTTGTTCTCGTGCTGCGCGGCTCCAACGCGCGCCAGCGCGCCGCGTGCGATGGCATAGTCCTCCCTGCCGTAGCGGCGCGGATAGGGGAGGTATGGGAAGCGGCCATGCAGCACCATGCGCAGCGCCGAGATCACCGGCGTATTGCGCGACTGCGTGAGAAACGCCGCCTGCCGGGCGATCTCCCGACGGGAGAGCTTTTCCAGCGGCACGCCGTGAAACAGCACCTCGCCGCCGGTTTTGACAATCATGCCCAGCTCCGCCTTGAGCAGCGTGCTCTTGCCGCAGCCGTTGGGGCCCAG
>JAGBDL010000138.1 GCA_017937505.1 Clostridia bacterium
TCCCCTGGGTCCAGGGTCGCAACCCTGGTCGTCTGGGGAGGAGAATGGGAGGTCCAGGAGGGTCTGGGGAGGGCATCGAAACCCTCCCCGACCCTTCTGGCCCCAGCGGAGCGCGTTCTCCTAAGCTGCGAATTATTGCTTAACATGCTTCTTTGCTTCGTTGACAATATCTCCCTTTAGGAAACCATCATCGAGTCAAAATTTTCCCCCTCATTTCTTTTTGTCAAACCGCGCAGACTGGGGACAAAAGGAGATGAGGGCGTTTTGTTTGCACAGATCTGGGGAAGTCCCTATCGTTTCTTTCTCGCGGCGGCGGTGCTGGCCGCGATTCTGTGTCTGTTCCCCGTAAAGGTGGACGCGCCGGAGGAGCCGCAGACGATGCTGGCCTCGGAGGCGACCGTGCCGCCGCCGGCAGCCGCGCAGGAGCCGGGCGCGCAGGGATTCCCTGCGGCACAGGAGCTTCCTGCGGGGCAGGAGCTTTCTGTGGGGCAGGACAGGCCTGCGGGCGCGGACCTGTCCGAGCGGACGGCGGCGGGCTGCTTTCTGCACAGGACACTGTACTATGCGCCCTGCGGCCACAGCGTGCAGCGCAGGGATGAGCTGCCCGCGCAGCTTCTGGGCATGTCCCGCGCGCTGCTGGAGCAGGAGATCGGGGGCGTGATCCCCGGCGCAGCGGTGACCGGCTTTTCCTCCTCGGAGGTGGATATCGCGCTGAGCGCGGATATCCCCTGCCCGCTGCACTGGGTGCTCCGGGGCGGGGAGGACGGCAAGCTGGCCGTTCTGCAGAACCGCAGCGGCGAGACGCTTGAGGTCGTGCGCACGACGGACGTGCCGCTTGAGCAGGCCCCGCAGGACGATCAGGCGCAGCTGCGCGAGGGGCGCATCTTCGACGACGTGCAGGCGCTGGAGGGATATCTGGAAAGCCTCAGCAGCTGAGGATTGCCTCACGGGGTGAGAGGAATCGCCCAAAATGACATTTGAGACGCGCAGACGTATCATTGAACGGGTATCCCTTGTGGGGCCGGGCGCGGCCTGATACAATACCCCCATCGTAAGAAACCCGGAACCGGGCACGAAAGCTGGCCCGCTGTGAAAGAATGCAAGGAGGAAAACGCGATGCGCGTCGTCAAGAAACCGGAAGAACGCAAGGCGGAAATGGTGGCCGCCGCGTCGAAGCTGTTTGCGCAGCAGGGCTTTGTGAGAACGTCCGTGGCGGAGATCGTCTCCGCGGTGGATGTGGCGAAGGGCCTATTCTACTATTACTTCACCACCAAGGACGACATGGTCAAGGCCGTCGTGGAGGGCTATTGCTCCTATCTGGGCAGCGAGGCGCAGAAGATCGCGGACGGCGAAGGCACCGCGCAGGAGAAGATCGACAGGCTGATGGGTCACGAAGCCTGGAACCAGTGCTTCACCCAGCCGCTGCTGGCGGATCTGTGCCTGCCCCAGCATGCGGCGCTGTACAGCGACATGTGCGACCGGGTGGTCGATCACATGCGCCCGGCGGTCGAAAAGATCGTGAAGCAGGCCATGGACGAGCGCGGGCTGGACAGCACGCAGGCCAGCCGCATCACCGGCGTGGGCATGTACGGCGTGCTGATGATGGCGCGCCGCGGCGAAATGGACATGAAGAGCGTGGCCGAGATGTTTGCCCGCGTGGCCGGCGTGGCGATGGTCGCCTGACAGACCAGGGTGTATCCCTTTGATCATAGATGAAAGTTCCCCCTCCCCGTAATCGGAAAGAGACCGGCGCGACGCTGCGCCGGTCTTTTTCCGTCCGGGATAGATTTCACAAATCCCGGGGCGCGCCGGAAACAGAAAAGACGAAATTGTGGAAAAATTCTGGAAGAATAATTGACAACATATTCACAAGAGGATACAATAGAGACCGACTTGCAAGAAGGAGGTACATTCAACCATGAAAAAGCTTGCATCGATTCTTCTTTCCGTGCTGATGCTGACCAGCGTGATCGCCGGCGCGTCGGCTGAAACCTTTACCGGCGATGACAACGGCATCGGCCCGGTGACCGTCGCCCTGACCGTTGAGGACGGCAAAATCACCGAAGCCGTCGTCACCGGCGACAACGAGACCCCGGGCTTCGGCTATGAGCCCTGCAAGGACGGCACCTACGCGGCGGCCATCGTGGCGGCGCAGGGCGCGGAGATCGACAACATCTCCGGCGCGACCGTGACGACCAACGCGGTCAAGGCGGCGACCGAGGAAGCCATGATCGCGGCGGGACTGATGGAGGCTGAGACCGTGGCGGTCGAGGATACCGACTGCGACATCGTCATCGTCGGCGCCGGCGGCGCGGGCATGACCGCTGCGCTGCAGGCGGCTGACCTGGGCGTGGAGCACATCATCGTCGTGGAGAAGACCGGCTCCACCGGCGGCAACACCTCCCGTGCGACGGGCGGCATGAACGCCGCGAAGACCGCCGCGCAGGACAAGAACGAGTGGAAGGACGCCACCGCCGCCGCGGTCGAAAAGACCATTGCCGGCGCGAAGGAAAAGTATCCGGAGCTGGCAGACCTGATTGCGACCGTCGAGGCGCAGTTTGAGGCGTACAAGGCCAACCCGGTCGGCTACTTCGATTCCCCGGAGCTGTTCGCCCTGGATACCATGGTCGGCGGCAAGGGCATCAACAACCTCGACCTGGTCATGACCCTGGTGAACAATTCCGCGGACGCCATCGACTGGCTGGCCACCAAGGACGCGAACCTCGTGTCCGTCGGCTCCTTCGGCGGCGCGTCCGTCATGCGCATTCACCGCGCCCTGACCGCTGAGGGCAAGACCACGCCGGTCGGCGCGTACCTGGTCAAGACCCTGACCGCCGCGGTGGACGCGGACGAGAAGATCGACCTGCGCCTGAACACCGCCGCGACCGAGCTCGTCGTCACCGATGGCAAGGTCACCGGCGTGAAGGTGACCTCCGAGAACGGCGACTACACCATCAACGCCAAGGCCGTCATCCTGGCCTCCGGCGGCTTCGGCGCGGATCTCAAGCGCGTGGCGGCGCTCAAGCCCGAGCTTGACGGCTTCGTGACCACCAACTCCACCGGCATCACCGGCGACGGCATCGACATGGCCGTGGCGGTCGGCGCGGCGACCGTGGACATGGATCAGATTCAGATTCACCCGTCCGTCTACACCGAGACCTCTGCGCTCATCACCGAGGGCATCCGCGGCGACGGCGCGATCCTGGTCAACCAGGCCGGCAAGCGCTTTGTCAACGAGCTGGAGACCCGCGACGTCGTCTCTGCGGCGGAGCTGGCCCAGGAGGGCGGCTATGCCTATACGATCGTCGATCAGAAGATGATGGACGCTTCCTCCACCTACAACGGCTACTACACCAAGGGCTACGCGCTGATGGGCAACACCGTCGAGGAGCTGGCTGCGGCCATGGGCACCGACGCGGCGACCCTGCAGGCGACCCTGGATACCTGGAACGCGGCTGTGGCCGCGCAGAAGGATGACGAGTTCGGCCGCATGTCCTTCGCCAACGCGCTGGACACTGCCCCGTACTACGCCATCAAGGTGGCCCCGGGCATCCATCACACCATGGGCGGCGTCGCGATCAACACCGCGGCTGAGGTCCTGACCGAGGCCGGCGAGGCGATCCCGGGCCTGTACGCGGCTGGTGAGGTCACCGGCGGCGTGCACGGCGCGAACCGTCTGGGCGGCAACGCCGTGGCCGACATCGTTGTCTACGGCCGCATCGCGGCGGGCAGCGCTGCGGCGTACATCGCCAAGTAAATCGCTTTCCCCTCACAGCGCAGGAGGCTTCTCCTGCGCTGTTTTTTGTCGTTTTATCTGCGTCTTTGTTCGAAATGGTTGTCATATTTTTCCCTGTATGGTATAGTATGGTTATCAATTATCTGCGCCTGCAACGGAGGACTGTTCATGAAAAAGCACGTCTGGTTTACACGCATCGTATCCATTGCGCTCTGTCTTTGCTGCCTGTTTGCCCTCGCCGTGGCGGAGGTCGATCAATGCTCCCACGACTCGTGGAACGACGACAAGTGCGTCAATTGCGGCTATGTCTGCCCGCACACCAATAAGGAGCAGACAAACGATTCGTTCCTGATCGAGAGTACGATCCGAAAGGAATACGTCCACCCTGACTATCATGCGATATACGGTACCCTTGGCTATGATGCGGAGTGTACTGTCTGCCACAAGACGTTCTCCAACGTTCCCCAGCAGGAGAACTATTTCTATAACAACGAAGATCACGACTTTGATTCCAATTACACCTGCAAAGGCTGCGGCTATACCTGCAAGCACTCCTCGTTCGATTATCAGGGCCTCTGCTCCTACTGCGGATTTCAATGCCCACATGGCAGCTACAGCACAAACGCTTACGGCGCTGTCGTCTGCAACATGTGCGGCCTCCAGTGCAGCCACAACTGGCAGAAAAACGGCGACTCTGTGACCTGCACCCGCTGTAACACCTCGTGCACGCATACCGCAGAGCGTTCCAATGTGATCAGCACGCAATCTCGTGCAAACTACGATCAACTCGGCGCCACACAGCACAGAAAGACGCCCTATGTTCACAGGCTCTACAATTGCAACATGTGCAGGTTTAACTGGGAAGGCGACGTGTACGATGAGGAGCCCGTCAACGAGAATCATTCGTTTGTCTCCGGCGCGTGCAGCCTGTGCAAATACGTGTGTCTGTACACCTCGTGGAACGGCGGCACCTGCTCGGTCTGCGGGTACACCTGCAGCGAGCACAACTATGTCAATGGCGTGTGCTCCACCTGCGGAGCCGGGTGTCCTCACGAGCATAGTGAAAAGCAGCATGGCACATGGCTGAACAGCGTATATACGATTCTGGATGAAGAAAAGCATCACGCGAAGTATGATTATGCTGATGTGTATACATGCACGGACTGCGGAAAGGACTACACCGTCCTTGTGGAAAGA
>JAGBDL010000139.1 GCA_017937505.1 Clostridia bacterium
CGCCTGCTTTGGCGTCGCCATCACGGCGCGACGCACGGGCGCTTTCTTCTCCGCAGGCCACTGCTTCGCTGCCTTCGGCGCGGCGCCCTTTTCGGCCGCTCCCCTTGCGGCCGCTTCCCTGGGGGCGGCCGTCTTCTTTTCTCCGGTCTTTTTCTGCGCTGCCCTTTGCCCGGCCGGCGGCTCCTTTGCCGTCAGCCTGCCTGAAATCAGCCTTTTGGCCAGCTTTTCTTCCTCTTTGTCCGGCTTCTTTCTGTATTTCGCGCTCACCGCGCCGTCGGATGGCCGCTTGGGCCTTGCCGTATATGTTTCGCCCCTGAAGGCCATCCCGTCACCTCCGGACCCGCTTTCCGCCCGCTTCCTTTTCCGCGTCCTTCTGCCGCGCCGCCTGCTTTTCGCGCAGCTTCTTCTCCCTGCGCGCCTCGCCCCTGCCCGGCGCGCCGACGCCGTCGCCCTTGCCCTGCCTGGCCTGCCCGCGGCGAGCGCTGGTCACATACGGGCCGTCGTCGATGGCGCGCATCCTTCGGCTCGAGTAGAGCGAAAGCGCCAGCTTGGCTTCGCCCACGCGCAGCACCGCGCCGTGGCGCAGCACCGCCTCGTCGCCCGGCTCCACCGGCACGTCGTCCGCCAGGAAGCCGTCCCTGTGCAGCGCCACCATGTGCAGGCCGTCGTTTTCCATCCAGAAGAACGCCGAGCGCATGTGCACCTTCCTCGCCGGGATGCACACGTCGCAGCTGTGGCTGGCGCCCATCGTGCCCTCGTAGGGCACAGGAATCTCCTCGCCCGCGCTCAGCCGCCTGCCGCCGCAGAGCACCACGAGCTGCCCGACGGCCCCGGCCTGCGGCAGCTCCCTGCGCACCCGCCGCCACAGCGCCCGGTCCGACGCGTACTTGCGCAGCGCCAGCAGCACGATGAGCAGGATGATCGCCGCGCTGACATAGCCAAAGAGCAGCGAGAGCACCCCAACCCACGCCTGCGTCATCGTCCGCACCTCCCCTGTCTTCCTTCCGCACGGACGGACGCGCCCTGCGGATCTCCGGCGGGGATGAACACCCGGCCAGTTTCCGCATATTATACCATACAAACGAAGCAAACGGGGCTTTTTATCCCGTTTCAGGCGGATTTTTCCAAATCCCTGTGCGCTTCTTGCCAAATTCCCCGTCCCTGTGTATAATATATGAGTTAGAATATCGTTTTTGTCCCCATTTTCCCGGGACGCAAGGAGGACACGCATGGCAGAAGAGAGAATGCTCATCACCGGTGGGCAGCGGCTGGAGGGCGCCGTCCGCGTCAGCGGCGGCAAGAATACCGCCGTGGCGATCATTCCGGCCGCCATTCTGAGCCAGACGCCCTGCGTGATCGAGAACCTGCCGAGCATCGAGGACGTACACGTCTCCGTGGAAACGCTTCAGCATCTGGGCGCCAGGGTCGTGTGGGACCCGAAGGAGGGGACCATGCAGGTGGACGCCAGCACCATCAGCCGCACGGACGTGCCGCTTGAGCTGTGCCGTAGGATGCGCGCCTCCTCCTACTATATTGGCGCGCTGCTGGCGCGCTTTGGCGAGGCCTCCGTGCCGCTGCCCGGCGGCTGCAACATCGGCCGCCGCCCGATCGATCAGCACATCAAGGGCATGCGGATGCTGGGCGCCGAGGTGGAGATCGAGGGCGGCGCCGTCATAGCCCGCGCGAAAAACGGCCTCATCGGCGGCGACGTGTTCATGGACATGGTCACCGTCGGCGGCACGATCAACGTGATGCTCGCCGCCGCGTGCGCGCAGGGCACCACCACCATCTACAACGCCGCCAAGGAGCCGCACATCGTCGATACCGCCAACTTCCTCAACTCCATGGGCTGCAAGGTCAAGGGCGCGGGCACGGACGTCATCCGCGTGCGCGGCGTGTCGAGCCTGAGCGCCCGCCGCCCCTACGCCGTCATTCCCGACCAGATCGAGACCGGCACCCTGATGATCGCCGCCGCCGCGACGCACGGTGATGTGACCATCAGCGGCTGCATCCCCACGCACATGGAGGCGCTGACCGCCAAGCTGCTGGAGATGGGCGCGCGCGTGGACGAGCGCGACGATTCCATCCGCGTGCGCTCGATGGGCGCACACCGCGGCGTGACGTTCAAGACCCAGGTCTATCCCGGCTTCCCGACCGACCTGCAGCAGCCCATGAGCGCGCTGCTGTGCACGGCCACCGGCACCTCCACGGTCGTGGAGAACATCTTCGAGTCCCGCTTCCGTCACCTGATGGAGATGGAGCGCATGGGCGCGCGCGTGCGCCTGTTCGAGCAGACGGCCGTCATCGAGGGCGTGCCGCAGCTGCACGGCGCGGCGGTGGAGGCGAGCGATCTGCGCGCGGGCGCGGCGCTGGTCATCGCCGGATTGATGGCGCAGGGCACCACGGAGATCAGCAACACGCATTATATCGACCGCGGCTACGAGCACCTGGAAACCAAGCTCTCCAGCCTCGGCGCGAAGATTTCCCGCGTGATCTACTGAAATCCGGCGGCTTTTTCAAGGAGTTTTAAGGCGGTTTTTACCGCCTTTTTTTCATATTTCTTTTCCCTTCTGCACAGAATATCGGATAATCCCTTGTATTTCCACGAATTTTCCTTGTCACCCAATTTCTTCTATGTTATAATGAACGATGGCTGCCCCGAAACGGGGCGTTCGCATAGATTGATGTGACTTCAAAAAGCGACGGCAGATGGCCGCGCCGAACCTGGGAGGGTTTAAACCTATGCCTCTGATGAACGAATACAACAAGGACACCATCAAGGAGTCCATCCTCAACAAGCTGCTGCGCTATTACGGCACCACGATCGAGGAAGCGACCCCGAAGCAGATTTACGCGGCTGTGGCCTCCACCGTGCGCGACCAGATCATGCTCAAGTGGCGCTTTGAGAAGGAAGCCCGCCGCGAGGAGAAGGCCAAGCGCCTGTACTACCTCTCCATCGAGTTCCTCACCGGCCGCTGGCTGCACAACAACCTGCTCAACCTCTGCTCCACCAAGGAGTACGAGGAGGCCTTCAACGAGCTGGGCCTGACCCTGCGCGGCGTGCTGCACGAGGAGCCGGAACCGGCGCTGGGCAATGGCGGCCTGGGCCGTCTGGCCGCGTGCTTCCTGGATTCCCTGGCCACGCTCGATCTGCCGGCCATGGGCTGCACCATCCGCTATGAGTACGGCCTGTTCCGTCAGCGCATCGTCGACGGCCAGCAGGTCGAGGTGCCGGACGAGTGGCTGACCTACGGCAACGCCTGGGAGATTCCGACCCAGCGCGACGCCGTGACCGTGCGCTTCGGCGGCCAGGTTCTGGAGAACTGGATGGGCGACAAGCACTATGTCTCCCTGCAGAACACCGAGGACGTCATTGCCGTGCCGTATGATCTGCCGATCGTCGGCTACGACAACAAGGTCGTCGACCGCCTGCGCATGTGGAGCGCCGTGCTCCCGCGCAACTTCAACCTGGAGAAGTTCTCCGCCGGCGATTACAACGGCTCCAGCGAGGACAGCGATTCCATCGCCGCGCAGATCTCCAAGGTGCTCTACCCGGAGGACAACACCTACAACGGCAAGAAGCTGCGCTTGATGCAGGAGTACTTCCTGGTCAGCGCCACGCTGCAGTACGCCATCAAGGACTTCAAGCGCGTGTACGGCACCGACATGGATCAGCTGCCCGAGAAGGTCGCCTTCCACATCAACGATACGCACCCGGCCATGGTCATTCCGGAGCTGATGCGCATCCTGGTGGACGAGGAGCACCTGCCCTGGGAGGTTGCCGAGCGCATCACCACGCAGACCGTCGCTTACACTAACCACACCATCATGGCCGAGGCGCTGGAGAAGTGGCCGGAGAGCATGATGCGTGAGACCCTGCCGCGCATCTACGCGATCATGCAGGAGCTCAACCGCCGCCTGTGCCAGAAGCTGTTTGACCGCTTCCCGGGCGAGTGGGACCGCATCGGCCACATGGCCATCCTGGCCTACGACCAGGCGCACATGGCCAACATGTGCATCGCCTACAGCCACGCCGTCAACGGCGTTTCCCAGCTGCACGGCGAGATCCTCAAGCGCTCCACCTTCGCCGACTATTACAAGATCATGCCGGAGAAGTTCTGCGCCATCACCAACGGCATCACCCCGCGCCGCTGGCTGATGCTGGCCAACCCGGGCCTCTCCGCGCTGCTGGACGAGTCCATCGGCCAGGGCTGGCGCAAGGACACCATGGAGCTGGAGAAGCTGCTCCCGCTGGCGGACGACGCGGCCTTCGTGGAGAAGTTCGCCAAGGTCAAGTATGAGAACAAGGCCCGCTTCTCCCGCTGGATCAACCGCCATCAGGGTCTGGAGCTCGATCCGGACACCATGTTCGACGTCCAGGTCAAGCGCCTGCACGAGTACAAGCGCCAGCTGCTCAACGCGCTGCACATCCTGGTGCTCTACAACCGCATCTGCGACGATCCGAACTACACCATGGCGCCGCGCACCTTCATCTTCGGCGCGAAGGCCGCTCCGGGCTACCGCCGCGCCAAGGAGATCATCCACTTCATCAACGTGCTGGCCGCGAAGATCGACAAGGATCCGCGCGCGAGCAAGATGATCAAGATCGTCTTCCTGCAGAACTACAACGTCTCCACCGCGGAGATGCTCATGCCGGCCTCCGAGGTCAGCGAGCAGCTGTCCACCGCCTCCAAGGAGGCCTCCGGCACCGGCAACATGAAGTTCATGATGAACGGCGCCGTGACCATCGGCACGCTGGACGGCGCGAACGTCGAGATCGCCGATCTGGTCGGCGAGGAAAACTGCTATATCTTCGGCATGCGCTCCAAGGAGGTCGAGGCGCTCTACGCCGCCGGCACCTACCGCAGCCTGGATATCTACGAGACCAACGCCGAGCTGCGCCGCGCGCTCAACATGCTCTTTGACGGCAGCCTGACCCCGGAGAACCCGAAGATGTTCGAGGGCCTCTTCCGCGCCCTGGTCTTCTCCGACAACGGCGGCATCGCCGATCCGTACCTGGTGCTCAAGGACTTCGGCTCCTACCAGGGCGCGCAGCGCCGTCTGGGCAACGACTACCTGAATACCAAAGCGTGGACCCGCAAGGAGATCATCAACGTCGCCAAGTCCGGCATCTTCTCCTCCGACCGCACCATCAAGGAGTACAACGACCTCATCTGGCACCTGACGCCGCTCACCGAGAAGAAGTAATTCTCAAAAAATTTCATCCCCTTCCCACGCCGGGAAGGGGATGTTTTTTGGCTGTATGAAGTTACGTCAGCGGAATCGCAATAGTCGCCTTCGGCTCCGCTGCGATTCTTGCCTGCCCGCTTCGCGGATGGGGGACGTTGGGGCCACAGGCCCCAACCCCCGCTCGGGGACATTGTCCCCGAACCCCTCTTTCGCTTCGCGCTGTTTCAAGCTGTTTTACAGCCGTACGACGCCCTTACGGATGATGATATTGCCATAGAGCGCCGTCTCGCCCGTCTGCACGACGGCGTAGGCGTTCTTCGCGCGCTCGATAAATGCGTCGTGCTCCATCATGTCAAACTCGGCGCTGGGCATGTCCAGATCGGCCGCCTCGCGGAAGGCCTGCCAGATCGGCGCCTTGTCGCCGGGGAACATGCCGGCGGGCACCTCCATCACGGCCATGGGCTTTTTCACAAAGTCGTCCAGCGGAAACAGCGCGACAATGGCGCGCATCACCTCGGCGCAGCCATGACCGTCGCAGCGCACGCAGCGCTTGCCGATCGACGTGCCGGGGAAGTTGCCGTCGGCGAGCACGAGCTCGTCGCCGTGGCCCATTTCGGCGATGATTTTGAGCAGTTCGGGGCTGATGATCGGAGAGATTCCCTTGAGCATATGCGTTCCTCGCTTTCTGTTTTGCTGCAGCGCGTGCCGTTCGTCCGCCGCGCCGCTTCTGCCTGCATTATACCACGCGCTGCATCAGGTCGGCAATCGTGATCCCGTCAAAGTATGCGTTCGTCATATCGGAAAACCTCCGCCACATGCCGATCGTGCGGCACTGCCCCTCGCGCGCGCACGGCTTCGCATCGCAGCCCAGGCAGGCAACCGGCGCAAGGTCGCCCTCGGTCAGCCGCAGGATGTCGCCCACGCGGTAATCCTCCGGCGCGCGGGTGAGCCTATAGCCGCCGCCCTTTCCGTGCACGCCCTCGATCTCCCCCGCCTGCACCAGCGCCGGCAGGATCCGTTCCAGATACTTGAGCGAAATGCCCTGCCGCTGCGCCACGTCCTTCATCGGAATATACCCGTCGCTCTGGTGCTCCGCCAGGTCGATCATCACGCGCAGCGCATACCTGCCCCGGGTCGAGATCATCATGTGCATCGCTCCTTTCATTTTCTCCGATTATAGCACGCCGTCCCGCGCCCTTTCAACCGTGCAGCGCGAATATGGGGCCCACGGCCCTGACGCAGCCCATGGAATGAAAAAACCGTCTCAGAGCGGGCTGTGCAGCGTCCTGCTCTGAGACGGGGTGATTGCCATCGTATAGACCGAACCGGTTTCAAGCCGCGTGATCGGAATCGCAATTCTCGCCTTCGGCTCCTCTGCGATTCTTGTCTGCCCGCTTCGCGGAGGGGAGACGTTAGGGCTGCCGCCCTAAGACCCGCTCGGGGGCATTGTCCCCGAACCCCTTCTCCGCTTCGCGCGTTCTATTGAGGTTTATTCGGCAAAGAGCGGCGTGGAGAGGTAGCGGTCGCCCGTATCGGGCAGCAGCACCACGATGGTCTTGCCCTCGTTCTCCGGCTGCTTGGCCAGCTGAATCGCCGCAAAAGCCGCCGCACCCGAGGAGATGCCCACCAGCACACCCTCGCGATGGCCGATCAGGCGGCCGGTTTCAAAGGCGTCCTCGTTCGTCACGGGGATAATCGCGTCGTACACCTTCGTATTGAGCACCTGCGGCACGAAGCCCGCGCCGATGCCCTGAATCTTGTGCGGGCCTGCCACGCCGGTGGAGAGCACGGCGGAGGTCGCCGGCTCGACGGCGGCAACCTTCACCCCGGGCTTCTGCGCCTTCAGGTACTCGCCCACGCCGGTGATCGTGCCGCCGGTGCCCACGCCCGCCACGAAGATATCCACCTCGCCGTCGGTGTCCGCGTAGATCTCCGGGCCGGTCGTCTCCCTGTGCGCCCTCGGGTTCGCGGGATTGACGAACTGGCCGGGCACGAAGCTGTCCGGAATCTCCGCCGCGAGCTCCTCCGCCTTGGCGATGGCGCCCTTCATGCCCTTCGCGCCCTCGGTGAGCACCAGCTCCGCGCCGTAGGCCTTCATCAGCTGGCGGCGCTCGACGGACATGGTCTCCGGCATCACGATGATGATGCGGTAGCCCCTGGCCGCAGCCACGGCCGCCAGGCCAATGCCCGTGTTGCCGCTGGTCGGCTCGATGATCACGGAGCCGGGCTTCAGCTTGCCGCTGGCCTCCGCCTCGTCGATCATGGCCTTGGCGATGCGGTCCTTGACCGATCCGGCCGGGTTCAGGTATTCCAGCTTGGCCAGCACGCGTGCCTTGAGGCCCAGTTCCTTTTCGATGTGCGTCAGCTCGAGCAGCGGGGTTTTGCCGATCAGCTGATCGGCGGTAGCATAAATTCTGGACATGGTCTTTCTCCTTTACTCTGTCGATGGGTTCCTGAGCGTCCTCCCCTCATCGACATCGGAAGACCACGCCGGGCAGCATTCCGTTCATCGCTTATCCCTCTTTCACCGCGTCAAAGCCGCGCTCAAGGTCCGCCAGGATGTCGTCGATATGCTCCGTACCGATGGACAGGCAGATGGTGTTGGGCTTGATGCCCTGATCCAAAAGCTCCTCATCGGTCAGCTGGCTGTGCGTCGTCGTCGCGGGATGAATGACCAGGCTCTTGACGTCCGCCACATTCGCCAGCAGCGAGAAGATCTTCAGGCTGTCGATAAACCGGTGCGCTTCCTCCACGCCGCCTTTGATCTCGAACGTGAAGATCGACGCGCCGCCGTTCGGGAAATAGCGCTCATACAGCGCGTGATCGGGATGGCCCGGAAGCGCCGGGTGATTCACGTGCTCCACCAGCGGGTGGTTTTTGAGGAATTCAAGCACCCGGGCGGTGTTCTCCGCATGGCGCTCCAGCCGCAGGGACAGCGTCTCCACGCCCTGCAGCAGCAGGAACGCCGCGAACGGCGAGATCGTCGCGCCGGTATCGCGCAGCAGGATCGCGCGGATATACGTCACAAATGCCGCCGGGCCGGCCGCGTCCACAAACGACACGCCGTGGTAGCTGGGGTTCGGCGCCGCGATCGCCGGGTAATTGCCGGAGGCCTTCCAGTCTAACTTTCCGGAATCGACGATGATGCCGCCCAGCGTCGTGCCGTGTCCGCCGATGAACTTGGTCGCGGAGTGCACGACGATATCCGCGCCGTGCTCGATGGGCCGGACGAAGTACGGCGTGCCGAACGTGTTGTCCACCACCAGCGGCAGGCCGTGCCGGTGCGCCAGCGCCGCCAGCGCGTCGAGATCCGGGATGTCGCTGTTCGGGTTGCCGAGCGTCTCCACATAGATCGCGCGGGTGTTCTCCTGAATCGCCGCCTCGGTCTCGGCCAAATCGTGAATGTTCACGAACGTCGCCGTGATGCCAAGGCCCGGCAGCGTGTGCGCCAGCAGGTTGTAGCTGCCGCCGTAGATGGTCTTCTGCGCGACGATGTGGCCGCCGTTCTGCGCCAGCGCCTCAATCGTATAGGCGATCGCCGCCGCGCCGGAGGCCAGCGCCAGGGCAGCCACGCCGCCCTCCAGCGCCGCGATGCGCTTTTCCAGCACATCCTGCGTGGAGTTGGTCAGACGGCCGTAGATATTGCCCGCGTCCTGCAGGCCAAAGCGCGCCGCGGCGTGCGCGCAGTTGTGGAAGACATAGGAGGTCGTGGCGTAAATCGGGACGGCGCGCGCGTCGGTCGCCAGGTCGGCGGTCTCCTGTCCAACGTGCAGCTGCAGGGTTTCAAAGCGGTATTCAGACATGTCGGTTTCTCCTTTCGGTCGCTGTGCTTGCTTGCCTCTCACAGACAGTGACACATTCGGCCGAAACGGAAGTTGGCGCGGACGAGCGCCTCAAAGGCATTTTTCATCTCTCCGCCCTCCTTCCCGGTTATTACCAACCTTATCAGTTGGTTGGTATTATACGCGCGTTTGCCTACCTTGTCAATAGGTAATATTAATCTCAATTATAAATGTCTTTTATCCACTTGCGTTGAGTAATGCTCATGACGGTATAACGAGAAAGGTGGTTGATTGTCTTGCAGAGACAGTCTACCACCTTTTCCAATGTAGCAAATACCTCATTGCGAAATCCTCTGGTTCGTAGTTCGCGCCAGATTTGCTCAATAGGATTCATTTTCGGAGTGTATGGAGGTATATGCAGGATAGATATTCCTTCCGGAACTTCCAACGTTCCGGATTTATGCCACGCCGCACCGTCACAGACAAGAACTATGATATCATCCGGGAACGTTGACCGCAGCTGATTCAGGAATACCTGCATGCATTCTGTATTGCAGTATGGCATGACAAGAAAGAAGCTCTCTCCGTCCATTGGATCGACAGCACCATATACATAGCGGTATTCTCGTATATGGTGACAGGGAACAGATGGACGAATTCCTTTTGTACACCAGCAATTCTTGGGTTTGTTGATTCTTCCGAACCCGGCTTCATCCTGAAATAGCAGCCGCACTTTCTTTTCTGGATTTTGGACTGCCAAAACTCTTACGGCGTCGTTAATTTTTTTGAGGCTTGAATAGCCTCTTCATCTGCTTTCTTGGGATGCTTCGCTCTGGGCATTACCTTACGCCACCCGTGTCTTTTCAGAAGCATATAAATATATCCTCTCCCGGTATCCTTGCCGATCCTTTCGTCGAACACCTTCTTGATGTCCTGGGCAGTAACAATATGTCCTTCCTCAGCCATCTTTTCAAATTGCGCAAGGATTCTATTTTCTTCCGCTTCGCTCAGACTGCGATGATTCCCTCCGACATATTTGTACCGCATGAACTCTTCCAGCCCCTGTTTCTTGTATTCCGATACTAAGCGGGCTACTTGTCTCTCTGAACAGTTCATTCTCTGTGCGGTTTCGGCAATACTTACCCCGCTGAAGCGAATTAACAATACCGCCAATTTCTTCGATGTTCGTTTATCTTTACATTGTTTCTCTGCTTCAACCAATTTCTGATACTCGTCTGCGCTTATTATATAACCTCTCATTTTCATCACCCAAGAGTATTATACTAATTCGCAGTTAAAATGCCTAATAGAGTGCATCAGATTTTTCGCTCTGACGAAGCCGAGTGAAGTGAGGCGTACTGGAGGTACGTTGAACGGAACAAGGCAAAGTCAGAGCGGAAAAGATGGTGCGCGGATTAGGCCATTTTAACAAGAATTAGTATTATACCATAATCCTTGAATTATGCCAACTCTATCTGAGATTAGTATTAGAAACGTGCGCCGCCGGGCGCACCCAGAAACAAGCTCTGATTTTTCCAGCAATAGCTGGAAAGTCAGGGCTTTTTCTTTTTACTCCACAGGCCTTGACCACAGTTTTAACCAACAATTCATGCGTTCTCCAGGATTGTTTTCATTACGTATTCTTTGAATTCTGGCGCATTTCCCTTTTCTGCTCCTCTCTCTTCGGCATAAAAACACTCCACTTGTTATTCAGTATACCATACTGTCTAACAAATGGAGTGTAGTTCTTTTACGTGCGGCTGCGCTTCTTCATCACCAGCACAGCGGTCACAGCGATGCTGATGCTCAGCAGCGCGACCCACAGCAGAAGCCTGCTGTCATCGCCGGTCTTCGGGAGGTTCACAACGATCTCCGTCTTTTCCTTCCAGGAAATGCTCACCGGGGAAAGCGCGCTGAACGTGACAACCAGCTTCCCGTCACGGACAGTCGGCGTGAGCACCTCAACCTGGCCCGCCTTTTCCGGGCTGGTGAACATGTGCACAACGACGAAGCTGTAATCATCTACGTTCGTGCCTTCCGGCGGATCAAACGTGACCTCAAGGCCGTCGGACGGGAAGTTCTCCGTCGTGACCTCAACCCACTTCTTCTCGTTGGTCTCCGTGTCCGTCACCTGCACCTGCAGAGTCACATCCACAACCACAGCCTTCTCCTGCGAATAGCCCTGCTCGGCGGCCGTTTCCACCAGCTTTTCGGTGATCTTTTCCGCCGTATCAAGGCCAGCTTCAGCCAACGCTTGCTTGCTCTCCTGCGGCAGCTCATCCAGTGCCTTTTCCACAGTCTTTTCCTCGACCTTGGTCGGAGCCTGCATGCCGCAGTACGGACAGATCATGACGTCGCTTTCGTAACTATGCTTGCAGACATGGCTGCACAGCGTACACACGCCGTCTTGATCAAAGGTGTGGCCGGTCGGTGCATCCGTCATCTGCACCGTCTCAGAGAACTGCCATCCGCAGACACCGCAGTCATAAAGTGTGGTACGATCATACACCGCATAATGCTGCGTCTCATTCTGGGATGTGTAGGTCTTCTCGCCGTCCGTCTGATTGACAACACCGGTCTTGGTATGGGTCGCACAGGCCTTCTTCGCGCCGCAGATCACGCAGGTCTCGCTGAGGTTATCGGAGCCGTAATCATGCGTCTTGGTCTCGGTAACCGTTTCGAAGTACTCTTCAGTGACAGACTTACAGCTCGGGCACTCGTAGTTATGCCACACCTCATAAGAATAGGTGTGGGTACCGTCGCGGTTGTCCACATAGCTCTTGACCTTGTTGGTGTCTGTACCGTTGTATGCAGCATTGGCATGCGCACAGCCATATCCACAGATGGAGCACACGCCATTGACATAGTTGTGCTCACTGCAGGTGTACCCGCAGACCGTGCAGGTACTGCCGCTGAAGCTGTGCGCAGCCTGAGCCTCGGTCACCGTTTCGTCCACAGTGTAGTTCCAGTCGCACGTGCTGCATTTGTACACCGTCGTACGGACAAAGCTGGCAACATGGCCCGCTGCGGTTGACGTGTA
>JAGBDL010000140.1 GCA_017937505.1 Clostridia bacterium
AGGGGAATGGGAGGTCCAGGAGGGTCTGGGGAGGGCATCGAAACCCTCCCCGACCCTTCTGGCCCCAGCGGAGCGCGTTCTCCTAAGCTGCGAATTATTGCTTAACATGCTTCTTTGCTTCGTTAACAATATCTCCCTAAAGGAAACAAACAGAACAAACCGAAAATCGAGGAGTTAAGCATGAAAAAGGGAATCCTTGCGGCGCTTCTGTGCGCGCTGCTGCTGACCATGACGGGCTGCAATGCGGTCGATGAGGCGCTAGGCAGGCTGGGCGACGACATGAAGGCGGCGAGGCTGGACACGCCGGAGACGACGGACAGCGGCATCGACTGGAGCTATGTGCCCGTCGTGCGCGAGATGGCGGTTTCGATGTTCACCGAAGCCTTCCCGAACGCGACGGTGACGGAGACCTCCGTGGCCAGCAAGAACGGCGACGGCAAGCGCGTGATCGTGACGCTGACCTATCAGATGGACGGCAGGACCGGCACCTACGGCTTTGATTACACAAGAAACGAGCAGGGCGAATACGAGCTGACGCGCTACGGCGACGGCGTGAATTCGGACGATCTGTAAAGGACACGCCTGCTCGATTGTAAACCAACTGAATAGAATACGGTTGACAATCGTCAACCCCTGTGCTATACTGCCGCTGGATCAATTCAAATGACGATTTGGAGGAAACAAAGATGGCAGGTTCTGGCACGAAGAAATTACGAATTGTGGACATGGCATATATCGCGCTGTTTGCGGCGCTGATGGCCGTATGCTCCTGGATTTCCATCCCGGCGACGGTTCCCTTCACGCTGCAGACCTTCGGCGTGTTTCTGGCGGTGAGCGTGCTGGGCGGCAGGCGGGGCACGCTGGCGGTTCTGGTGTATCTGCTGCTGGGCATGATCGGCATTCCGGTCTTTGCCGGCTTCCAGGGCGGCATCGGCTGCCTGCTGGGCACCACGGGCGGCTATATCATCGGCTTTCTGCTTTCTGCGCTGGTCATGTGGGCGATGGAGCGCCTGCCCTTTGACAGGAAGTGGACGCTGACGCTGTCCATGGTGGCGGGGCTTGTCGTGTGCTACGCGTTCGGCACGGCCTGGTTTATGGCTGTGTACGCGAAGAAGGCGGGCGAAATCGGTCTGATGACGGCGCTGGGCTGGTGTGTCTTCCCGTTCATCATTCCGGATCTGCTGAAGATTGCGCTGGCGCGGATCATCTCCAGGCGGCTTGCGGCGGCGATCCGGCTGCAGTAAGGCGCGCTGCACACTGCCTGCCGCCGACTGACAAATGGGTGAGGAGGGGCAGTATGGGAACGAAGGAAAGGCTGATTGAGCTGTTTGAGGCCCGGAAGGGCAGCTTCCTGTCCGGCGAGGAAATCGCGCAGGCGCTCAGCGTGTCCCGAACGGCGGTCTGGAAGGCGGTGAACGCGCTTCGGCAGGAGGGCTATCCGATCGAGGCGGCGACCAACCGCGGCTACTGCCTTGGGGAACGCGCGGACGTCCTCTCCGAGCAGGGCGTGCGGCGCTTTCTGGGGCAGGAGGGTCCGCGACTTGAGCTGACCGTTCTGCCCTCGGTGGACTCCACCAACACATGGGTGAGGGACAGGGCTGCCCTCGGCGCGCCGGAGGGCTGCGTCGTGGCCGCGGGCGAGCAGACGGCCGGCCGCGGACGGCGCGGCAGGACGTTTTACTCCCCGAAGGACACGGGCGTCTACGTGAGCCTGCTGCTGCGGCCGAAGCATTGCTCTGTGAGCCGGGCGACAGGCTTCACCGCGATGGCCGCGGTGGCCATGTGCGAGGCGATCGAGGCGGTATCCGGCAAGACGGCGCAGATCAAGTGGGTCAACGACGTGTTCGTCCGGGGAAAAAAGGTCTGCGGCATTCTGACGGAGGCGTCCCTGGGCATGGAGAGCGGCGAGGTGGATACCGTCGTGCTGGGCGCGGGCGTGAATCTCTACCCGCCCAGAGAGGGCTTTCCGGAGGCGCTGAAACCGATCGCGGGCGCAGTCCTTGAGGACACGGCGAGCGACGCGAAAAACCATTTGACGGGCGAGTTCCTCCGCCGCATGATGGACATCTATGCCGCCCCGGAGGCGAGCGGCTATGTGGAAAAATACAGGGAACGCAGCCTTGTGATCGGGAAAACCGTAACCCTGCTGCCGGAGGGCAGGGCGGCGTTCGTCTGCGGCATCGACGATGCGTGCCGCCTGCTGGTGCGATACGATGACGGGGAAACGGCGTGCCTGTCCTATGGCGAAATCCGGGTGCAGTGATGATTCTGCACGGCCGCGCCTTCCTACGCGAAGGCCAGGGGCAATGCCCCAAGCGGGTCGTGGGGCGGCAGCGCGAACGCATCCCATGAGACCGGGAAAAGCGCAGGCCTGCGCATCAAATTGCATGATCAACAAACGGACGCCCATTCATTTGGACGTCCGTTTTAAACGAATCTCTCCGCCGCATTTGATCGGAAAGGGATGAGGGCTACCCGATGCGCGCTTCCTCCTCCACGGTCGAAATGATGTCGCCCTCCCGGATCTCACCGCCGCGCAGCACGCGCGCGAAGATGCCCTCGTGCGGCATGATGCAGGTCCCTACGCGTTTGAAGATCGCGCAGCCGTTGTGACACTCCTTGCCGATTTGCGTGACCTCGAGCAGAACATTCCCGCACTGAAGCCTTGTGCCGACGGGCAGCGTTCGGCAGTCGATGCCGTCAACCAGCAGATTTTCACCAAATGCGCCGTCGGTGACGTTGGCGCCCAGCGCAATGGACTGCAGCCCCCTCTCCGCGCAGCACGCGGCGACCTTTTCGATGCTGTGGCCCGCAACAGGCGTGTCGCTGATTGCGATCATCGGCTGGATCACCGGAATCACCTGGGATACATTGCCGACATCGGAGGAGCCCAACGAGCGGTTGTCATCCGGGGAAACGGTCTCGCCGAGCGATTCCAGAACACGCCGGTAGACGGCGTCAAAGGAGGACGTCGGGATGATATTTTCGACGAGATTCCGCTGCGTCGGTTCCAAAAGGCCTGTGCAGCCGGTCTGCAGCGCGGCGCCCTCCACGATGCGCTCCATCCTGTGATAGACGTCCATCATGCGCCCGACCGTTGCGGCCCGGATGTAGAACCTGGCTTCGGTGTCGTCCGGGATGATGTTCGGCGCGTCTCCGCCCCTGGTGATGATGCCGTGAATTTTGACGTCCTGCGGAAGCTGCTGCCGCAGCAGGCCGATGGCATTGAAGGTGAGGATCATGGCATCCAGCGCATTGATGCCCTCCTGCGGATTGGCAGCAGCATGGGAGGCGCGTCCCTTGAACTCCGCACGGATGGGTGCGCAGGCGATCTCCGCATGCGTCAGGATGTGCCGGTCGGAGCCGGGGTGCACGCACAGCGCGGCGTCCACGTCCCTGAAGAAGCCCTCCCGGACAAAGCTGCCCTTTGCGCTGCCGTTCTCGCCGCCCTCCTCGCCCGGGGTGCCGTATACGCGGATCTCCCCGCCGACCGCGTCGATCACCTGCTTGAGCGATGCGCCGGCGAGCGCCGAGGTGGCGCCAAACAGGTTGTGCCCGCAGCCGTGTCCAAGGCCCGCCAGCGCGTCGTATTCCGCCAGGAAGGCCAGCACAGGGCCGGGCTTTTCTGCCTTGTATACGGCGGAGAAGCCGGTCGGGTGACCGGCCACATCGACGGTGACGTCAAAGCCCTCCTTCCTGAGTTGCTCCGAAAGAAGAGAGCAGGCATAGACCTCGTGATTGCTGGTTTCCGGATGCGCGTGAATATCCAGCGCGATCTGCCGGTAAAGGGGATATTGCCGATCGGCATAGGCCAGGATCGTATCACGGTCAGACATACAGGCAGCCTCCCTCATCGACGCCGAATGGTGAACAGTCCGCGATTGGTTGTCCTGCGGGAAAACCCGTTGCCCAGGCTCTGCAGGATAAAGGTGACGATCAGCAGAACAATCACGCATACGTTCACAATATCGGGATGGTTCTGATTCTGTCCGTAGTTGATGGCAAAGGAACCGATGCCGCCTGCGCCCACCGCACCGGCCATGGTGGTCAGGCCGATCAGGCTGATGGCGGTCACGGTGGTGACGAGGATCAGATCCGGCACCGCTTCATGAAGATAGACGCGAACAATCAGCCCCAGTGTGCCGCTGCCCATGCTGCGCGCCGCCTCGATCTTGCCCTCATCCACACCGGACAGGGCAACCTCCACCTGCCGGGTGTAGAAGGGCACCGTGCCGAACACCAGCGGAAGAATGGCGCCCCTCACGTTGATCGCCGTTCCCACGACCGCGCGGGTCAGCGGAATCAGGAAGATCAGCAGAATGATGAACGGAATGGAGCGGAACACATTGACCGCCAGATTGACAAGCTGATAGACGGGGGCGTTGCGGCAGATGCCATCCTTCTTGATGACCACCAGCAGGATCCCCAGAACCAGGCCGATGACAAAGGCGATCAGGCCCGCCTTCCAGAACATCTCCACGGTCGCGCTGCAGCTCTTGAAGAACTTGTCCTGATAGGTCACCAGGTTGGGTGCCCATTCCTTAATCAGCGCTTCCATCCTTGAGTACCTCCGTTGTCACATGATTCTCCGACAGGAATTGAATGCCGTTTTCAATATTGTGCGCTTCGCCGCTCAGAATGCCGATCATGCCGCCGAGCGGATTGCCGTGGAGGTATTCCATGTTGGCCAGCACGATATTCAGATCAAAGCCGAAGCGGCGGGCCGCCGTCGTCAGGACATGCTCGCTTGCGCACTCCTTCTGGAAGGTCAGCTTGACCAGCAGTTCGCCCGGCTTGACATGCACCAGCGCGGAATCCTTCGCCATCAGTTTGTCGATCTTGCCCAGCGGAGAGGCCGAGGCGATGAATTTTCTGGTGATCGGGGCTTTGGGGGCGGAGAAGATGTCGTATACGCTTCCCTCCTCCACCATGCGCCCCTCCTCCATCACGGCAACCCGGTGGGCGATGGCCTTGATGACGGCCATTTCGTGGGTGATGATCACGATGGTGATGCCCAGCTTGCGATTGAGCTCCTTGAGCAGCGCCAGAATGGACTCCGTCGCGTCCGGGTCCAGCGCGCTGGTGGCTTCATCGGAAAGCAGAATCTTCGGATTGGCCGCCAGCGCGCGGGCAATGGCAACGCGCTGCTTCTGGCCGCCGGAAAGCTGGGAGGGATAGACGTCGATCTTGTCGCTCAGCCCCACCAGCGCCAGCAGCTCCCTGACCCGCGTCTCAATCTGCTTGCGGCTGGTTCCCGTGTATTTGAGCGGATAGGCGATGTTGTCAAATACGGTGGAGCGGTCCAGCAGGTTGAAGTGCTGAAAGATCATGCCGATTCCGCGGCGAAGTCTGCTTTGCTGCCGGCCAGTCATGGGCTTGCCCTGCAGATACGGCTTTCCATCCCTGAGCGTGATTTCGCCGGAGGAGCCGATGGTCATCGACCCGGAATCGGGCACCTCCAACAGATTGAGGCAGCGCACCAGGGTCGACTTGCCCGCGCCGGAGTAACCGATGACGCCGTAGACGGAGCCTTCCTCGATATGCAGCGATACATCCCGCAGCGCGGTCACATCGCCGCTTTTCAGGTGGAAGGTATTGTTCAGATGATTGACTTCGATCATGGTGCGCGCCTCTTTCTGTCTGGTGTGGGCGGAGCTGCTTACTGGGCGATCAGGCTCGCTGCTTCCTTCAGCGCGTCCAGAGAATCGTACTTCTGGGAATACAGGGTCAGGGGCGCGCTCAGCGTGTCGGCGATGACGGTCAGGTCATATCCGTTGGCAGAGGCGTCCTTGCTCAGATATGCCTTGTGCTGGAAAGCGTTCAGATCGACCTCGCCGGAATTCAGCGCCTCGTTGGGCAGGTTGTAGGCGTCAAATTCGACCAGCTCAATGTAGATGCCGGCGTCCTGCTCGTCGAGCACCTTCTGCACGGCCTTCCACTGATCGTTGTTCGCGCCGCAGACGCCGACCGTCACGACGGTCTTGCCTTCCTTTTCGGACTTGTATTCCACAATGGCCTGCGCTTCTTCCTTGGTCAGGGTGATGTTGGCATCATAGTCAAAGGCGGGGAAGAAGGCTTCGGAATAGTTCACCAGCAGGAATTCGGCCACCAGCTGGGTCTGATACGCGTTGGCAATGGTCTTGTAGAGGGGATTCTCCGCATCAGCGCTGCGGGCCACGATGACGTTGACATAGGGGTTGTCGCCGGATTCGCTCTGCTTCTCGATGATCAGGCCGTCGCGGGAGGGAATCAGGCCGAAGGGGATCGCATAGGTGCCGTTGATGGTGGAGGCGCCAAAGTCCGCCAGGGTGGACGGCAGCGTGTTGGCCTGCACGGGAACCACTTCCACATCGTAGATCGTACCGGTGATGTCCGCCAGCTCGGGGGTATACCCGGCGTCAGGATTCACCGTGATCAGACCGGCTGTCTCCAGCAGCTTGATGCCGCGGGAGAGGTTGGTGCCGTCGTCGGGAATGCCAATCTGCAGGGTCTCAGCGGAAGCGATGGATACGGTCAGAACCAGGATGACAGCCAGAATCAGGGTCTGAAGCTTCTTGACGGAATTGCTCATTGTCGTTTTCTCCTTTATTCTTTCATAGGGTGTTTGTGGGGTTTCAGTCATGGATTCCTGTCATTCGCGGGTCTCACATTCGGTCCGTCGCCCGGATCGGAAGCTTTCTTCTCATCAGGCTCCATCCTTTCTTTCCGAAAAAAAGAGGAGCAGCGTGTGCTGCCCCTGTTTCCGGGAGATGTGCCAAGCCCGCCCGGGCCCGGCTGCAGACACACGACAAAGCTGGACAGGTGCACATGCACATGTCCATACGCATCATCATGCCGAAAGCCTGCGCGATTCGGATCGTCCCTGCCATGCGTCTGCCTCCCTTCGGATGAATTGGTTGCATTTTACTACTATATGTCTATATTGTCAGTAGACTAAAGAGAAATAATGCGGAAAATGCAGCATCAAAAGAAGCGGAGCAGATTTGCCCTGCTCCGCCAGGTTGTCAGGCTGTCATCACCTCAGCTCCGCGGGGATCCACCACAGTCCCTTCCAGAAGCCGTCGGCAGCGTTTTCCTTCTCGAGATAGGCCTTGAACGCGTCGGAGTGATAGGCCGCCACGATGGCCTACGCCCAGGGGGCATCCTTGTGCATCCGTCCTGACGTTCCGGGGCGGTCAGCGCTTTCCCTTCGCGTAGAACAGCTCCGCCAGCGCACCTGAGGTCATGCGCGCGCGCTCCTCCCCGGAAAGATCCATCACGATGCGCCCGCTGTCCAGCATGATGGTGCGGCTGCCGACGCGCAGCGCATAGTCCATGTCGTGCGTCACCATCAGCGTGGTGATGTGATCCCGCCGGGCGATGGTCTCCGTCAGATGCATCACCTTTTCCGCCGCGCCGGGGTCGAGCGCCGCCGTATGCTCGTCGAGCAGCAGCAGCTTGGGCTGCGCGATGGTGGCCATCAGTAGCGACGCCGCCTGCCGCTGTCCGCCGGAAAGGAGCCCCATCTTGGTCTTCATGCGGTTTTCAAGGCCCATATCCAGCCCGGCCAGCAGCTCGCGGAAATACCGGTTGTCCCTGCGGTTGACGGCGAAGAAGGAGCGGGACGCCTTTCTCGTGTAGGCCAGCGCCAGGTTCTCCTCGATGGTCATATCCGGCGCGGTACCCCGCAGGGGATTCTGGTACAGGCAGCCGATGTTCAGCGCCCGCTTGTAGTCCTTTTGCCGGGTGATGTCCTCGCCGTCCAGGAGGATGCGCCCCTCGTCCGGGATCAGCTTGCCCAGAATTGTGTTGAACAGCGTCGTTTTGCCCGAGCCGTTGGAGCCGAGCACCGTCACAAACTGCCCGGCGGGCAGCTCCAGCGACAGGCGGTCGAGCGCCAGCTTCTCATTGACCGTGCCGGCCTCAAAGCGATGGGTCAGCGATTGAATGGACAGCGGACTGCTGCTCATGCGCGCGCACCTTCTTTCTTTGCCCGCTTGGCGATCGCGCCGCGCAGCCGGGGCAGCGTCAGCGCCAGAATGACAATCAGCGTGGACAGGAGCTTGACAAAATAGCTGGGCATGTCCAGGCGGTACGCCAGCTGCAGCACGATGCGGTAGAGCAGCGAGCCGCCCACTGCGCTCAGCAGCCCCGCCACCACGCCGCGCCTTCCGCCCAGCACCTGCCCGATGATCACCGAGGCGAGGCCCATGACCAGCATGCCGTTGCCGCAGTTCATGTCCGCGTAGCGCTGCTGATGGCACAGCAGCGCGCCGGAAAAGGCGACCAGCGCGTTGGCCAGCATCACGCCGCAGGTGCGCATCCGGTCCGCGTTGATGGAGGAGGAGCGCACCATCTCCTCGTTGTCGCCCGTGGCGCGGATGGCCATGCCGGGGCGCGTGAAGAAGAAGACCGCCAGCAGGGCCGTCAGCACGGCGACGATGGCCAGCGTGAGCAGCAGCGTCTGCAGGTTGGCGTCCTTCATCAGGCCGCCCATGGGCTTGACCAGTTTGCCGAACATCCGGTACACCGTTGGGCAGGATTCGTTCACCGCCGCCCCCTGCGCGTTGATGACCTCGCGCTGGAGATACAGGTTGCTCTGGCCGCCCAGCACCGCGTAGTTGACGGTATAAAGACCTGTGGAGACCAGGATGCCGGAGAGAATCGGCTCGATGCGAGCTTTGGTCTGCAAGAGCGCCGTGCAAAGCCCCGCCAGCGCATCGGCCAGCGCGCCGCACAGCAGCGCGGCGATCGGATATCCCGCAATGGTCACCGCCGCGCAGACCGTCATGCCAAAGACAAAGCTGCCATCCACCGTCAGGTCGGGCGTCTTCAGGATGCGGAAGGTGACGAACACGCCCAGCGCCATGGGTGCATACAGCATGCCCTGGCTCAGCGCGGCGATGAGCAGATTCAGCATGGTCATGGATCAGCAGCTCCTTAGATGGTCAGAATGCAGTCGTGATCAGCTTACTTCCCGAAGTGGCTGGTGCCGTCGGCCCCGACCAGCACGTCGTATCCGTCAAGAGACCCCTCCGGCAGCTCCCCGCCAAAGCGCTCCACGGCCTGCAGGTTTACAAAGCGCGCGTAGTCCGCCAGCACCTCGTAGGGAAGCTCCGCGATCTGCGCGCCGTCCATGATGCGAAGCGCCATCTCGGCCACCTGCTCGCCCAGCTGCACATAGTTCACGCCGATGGTGGCAAAGCCGCCGTCTGCCACCATGGAGTCGGCGCCGCAGTAGACGGGAATGCCCGCGGAGTAGGCGACGTCGGTGTAGGTGGCCATCGCGGAGGCGATGAAATTGTCGTTGCCCGCGTACAGCGCGTCCACACCCTTGGCGATCAGGGACTGAGCCGCCGGCTGCAGCTCGGACAGGTTGGAGATGGAGGCCTCGACATAGGCGATGCCCTCCGCGTCGCAGTACGCCTTGGCGGCGTTGATGGTGGACACGGAGTTGACCTCGCTGGAGGTGTACAGGAAGCCGATCTTCCGGCAGTCGGGCTGGAAGTTGTCAATCAGCTTCACGATCTCGGCGGCGGGGATGTTGTTGGAGACGCCGGTGATGAATTCGCAGCCCTCGCCGGTCATGCCCGCGGCGACGGGATCGGCCACGGCGGCAAAGACGATGGGCGTCTCGTCGTCGTCGAACATCGTCTTTGCGGACTGGGCGGTGGAGGTGGCAATCGGAATCACCATGTCGATGCCCTCAGCGCGGTAGTTGCTCAGGATCGTGGCCAGCGACGCGGTGTCGCCGTTGGCATTGCCCAGCAGAATCTCGATGTCCCTGCCGGAGGCGTTCAGCTCCGATACGATCGTGTCCCGGATCTGGTTGAGCGAGGTGTGGTTCATGGGCTGCACGATGGCAATGCGATAGGGGGCCGCGAAGGCCATTGCAGCGGTCAGCAGCAGCATGGCGGACAGGATGATGGCAAACAGCTTTTCATGGGGATTCCTCCTTCTTAGTGTTGCATATTTTCCGCGTGAACCTGAGCGGCCCGCGCGATATGGGCTCTGATGATTTCACAGGAGCGGCCGAGCTGCTCCAGCTCCTCAGGAACAAGCGGCAGCTCAATGACCTCCTCGACGCCGCTTCCTCCGATCCGGCAGGGCACGCCGCAGTGGACGTCCGTCTGGCCGTATTCGCCAAGAAGCAGCACCGAAACGGGCAGAATCCGCTTTTCATCCCGCAGGATGCACTGCGCCAACGCGCACAGCGCTCGGCCGATGCCGAACTCCGTCGAGCCCTTGCCGCAGACGATCTCCATGCCGCTGTCGCGAATCCTTTGCAGGACGGCGCTGCGGTCAAGCCCAAACCGGTCAAGGGGCATGCCGCCGATGGTCGCCGCGGAGCACGCGGCCATGACGGAATCGCCATGCTCGCCCATCGCGAAGGCGGAGATGCTCCGGCGATCCACGCCCGTCATGTCGCTGAGGATGCGCACCAGCCGTGCGCTGTCCAGCAGGGTGCCCGTCGAAAAGCATTGACGGCGGGAAAGCCCCAGCGCCTTGCGCAGGTAGTCGGCGACGATATCCGCCGGGTTGGTGATCGTCACCACCGGGCACGCCGGGATAAAGGGGCGAAGCTGCGCGACCAGCACATCCAGCAGCTCCACGGAGCGATCCAGCAGATCCAGCCGGGTCTGCCCGGGCCTGCGCGGCTCGCCGATGGCCACCACCACCAGCGCCGCGTCCGCGCAGTCGGCATAGCTGCCGCTGCGGACGGTCGATGCGTGGCCTTCAAAGCTGAGCGCGTCGGCGATGTCCAGCGCCTGCGCCGCGGCCTTCTCCGCCAGCACGTCCACCAGCACGATCTCTCTGCCGATGCCGCGCAGGGCCAACGCGTACGCGCAATGGCTGCCCACATGTCCCGCACCCAGAATGACAATTTTTTCCATATCCATCCCTCCGGTTCATATAAAAAACGCCCCTGAACAACTCAAAACAGTTGTTCAAGGGCGAAAAATACACTTCCGCTGTGCCACCTTGATTCGGGCAATAAGCCCCTCTGCCGGATACCAACATATCCGTGATGGGTAACGACCATCCACGTCAGCCCATTTGAGACTGCCCTCAGCAGACCAGATTCCTCGGAGACCTGTCAGGTGCTTTCACCGTCCACCTGTCGCTGAACCCAGGCTGATTCCGCCTTTTTCCTGCTTCACTGGTTTAAGGCTTTATCATACTACTGCGCAAAAGCGTTGTCAAGAGCTTTTTTTCAGAAGAAACCGAAGGCATTGCCCGCGTCCTGGGCATGTGGATCGGTCAGCCCCTTCACCGCCGCAGCATACAACCTGTAAACGGACAGCGCTTTCGCCAATAGGCAGGAGCGCTGTCCGTTTCAAATCTGCGTTTCAGATCCCGCATGGATAATCGGAGAGATTATCCGGCTGGGGCTCGGCCTGATCGATCAGCTGAGCGAGCGTCACGGAGGAAAGGTATTGCTACACGACCCTGTCAAGCCCCTCCCATGCGGGAAGGCTCATGCAGAAGGACGCGCGGGCGCAGCGGTTCGGCGTGCATTCCAGGCACGCAACGGCATGGAGCGAATCCTCGACGCTGCGCAGAATATCCAGCAGCGTGACCTCACCCGGCGGAAGCAGCAGCCGATAGCCGCCTTCCTTGCCGCGCTTGATGCCCAGAATGCCGGCAGAGGACAGATGCGCGGTAAAGGTCTCCATGTATTTCTTGGAAATCTGCTGGAGCATCGACACGTCCTTCATGGGCACATAGCCATCCCCCTGATGGGTAGCGATGTCCAGAAGCATCCGCGTGGCGTAGCGGCCCTTTGTGGAAATCAGCATGACGATTCATCTCCTATGTCGATCATTATAGTGTTTTATACCGGAAAAATCAAGATCAGCCCGACAGCCCGCAGCAAGCAGAAGCGTCCGCTGCGTTGGGCCGTTCCCGTGAGAACGATCCCTGTCGTCGGACGCTTCTGCTTTTCAGTTGTTTGTGGGTATAGGATAGAGCACGGGAACGCTGCTCCAGTTCCCCGAACCGCTTCTTCGCTTCGCGCGGATGACGCGCTTTATTCTGCAAGCTCCTCGGCCAGCGCGGCGACGAACGCGTCCATCTCCTCGTAGGAGATGATCAGCGGCGGCGCAAGGCGGATGACGTTGCCGGAGGCGGTGCCCGGCACAAAGCCGCGCGCGAGCATCCGGCGCATCACGTCGCCGGCCAGGCAGTCGTCCGTCAGCTGAATGCCGATGAGCAGGCCCATGCCGCGCACCTCGGCGATGTGATTGCTCTTGATCTTCCTGACCGCGTCCATCAGGTACGCGCCCTTTTCCTTGGCGACGGCGGAAAAGTCATGGTCGATCATGTAGCGCATCGCGGCGAGGGACACGGCGCAGGCGAACGTGTTGCCGCCGAAGGTGGAGCCGTGGTCGCCCTTGGCGATCTTGCTGGCGACCTTCTCGCTGGCGAGGATGGCGCCGATGGGGAAGCCGCAGCCCAGACCCTTGGCGCTGGTCATGATGTCCGGCGTGACGCCGTACTGCTCATGGCAGTAGAGCGAGCCGGTGCGGCACACGCCGGTCTGCACCTCGTCGAGGATGAGCAGGATGCCCGTTTCGTCGCACAGCGCGCGCACAGCCTGGAGGTACTCGGCCTTGGCAGGGGTCACGCCGCCCTCGCCCTGCATCGGCTCCAGCAGGATCGCGGCGGTCTCGTCGTCGATCGCGGCCTTGAGCGCGTCCAGGTCGTTGTAGGGCACCTGCGTGATGCCCTTGGGCAGCAGCGGACGGTACGGCGCCTGATAATAGTCATGGCCGGTGGCCGCGACGGTCGCCAGCGTGCGGCCGTGGAAGGAGTGGTTCGCGGAGACGATCTTGTAGCGGTTCACGCCCTGCGCGTAGAAGTACTTGCAGGCCAGCTTCATGGCGCCCTCGTTGGCCTCCGCGCCGGAATTGGCGAAGAAGACGCGGTCGGCAAACGTGTGCCTGCACAGCAGCGCGGCGAGCTCCGCCTGCGGCTCGACGTAGAAGATGTTGGACGTGTGGAGCACGCCGGCGTTGGCCTGCGCGAGGATCGCGTCGGTGATGACGGGATGGTGATAGCCCAGCGCGTTGACCGCGATGCCCGCAAACAGGTCGGTGTACGCCTTGCCGTCCTGGTCATAGAGCGTGCAGCCTTCGCCGCGCACAAAGCACGCGGGCATGCGCTCGCCGAAGACCTGAAGGAAATACTGGCTGTCCAGAGACTTGATTTCGGAAAGATTCATCGGAAAAGACCTCCGTGGATAGTGTTCGGAAGGACGTTGGGGGATTCCAGTCCGGGGAACTCGCATAGTCGCGCCCCTGTGGCGCTCCTTGCGATTCCCGACGCTCCGCCTGCCTGTTTCCCGCACAGCGGGCGGCAGGCTCCGGTCCCCCGAACCCCTTCTTCGCTTCGCGTGGTTGAATGAAGGATCAGAGATTCAGCCCCTTGGCCTCGTCGCAGCCGAGCATGATGTTCATGGACTGCACCGCCGCGCCGGACGCGCCCTTGCCCAGGTTGTCAAAGCGCGCGCAGACCATCATGCGCTCGTCGTTGCCGGTGACATAGACCTCCAGACCGTCCCAGCCGGCGCAGCCGTTGGCCGCGAGGAAGCCGCCCACGTCCGCCTGCGCGGACAGCGGCATGACCCGGATCATCTTCTGCCCGGCGTACGCATCCTGATAGCACTCGTGCAGCTGGACAAGCGAGGAAACGCCGCGTAGCTGCGAGGCGGAGAGCGGCACGCTCACCAGCATGCCGGCGTAGTAGTCCGCCACGATGGGGGAGAACAGCGGCGCACTGTCAAGCCCGCAGACCTTCTGCATCTCCGGCAGGTGCTTGTGGCTGTGGGTGAGGCCGTAGATGCGCGGGGAATCGAGCGCCGCGTCGCGCTGGGCATCGCCGTACTGCGCGATCATCTTCTTGCCGCCGCCGCTGAAGCCGGTCAGCGAGAAGCAGGGCACGATGCTGTCCCTGGGCAGGATGCCCGCGGCCACCAGCGGATACACCAGGGAGATGAAGCCGGTGGCGTGACAGCCGGGGTTGGCGACGCGCTTGCCGGCGGCAATCGCCTCGCGGTGCGCGCTGGACAGCTCCGGGAAGCCGTAGGCCCAGCCCTCCTCCGTGCGGTGCGCGGTGGACGCGTCGATGATGCGCACATGGTCGCTCTCCACCAGGGAGACGGCCTCCTTCGCCGCCGCGTCCGGCAGGCAGAGGAACGTGATGTCCGAGGCGTTGATCAGCCGCCTGCGCTCGTCCGTGTCCTTGCGCAGCGCGGGGTCGATCGTCAGAATTTCGATGTCGTCACGCCCGGCAAAGCGCTCGAAGATGCGCAGGCCGGTCGTGCCCTCCTGTCCGTCAATGTAAACCTTGGGCTTCATATGTATGCCCTCCTTTGATTCGGTGATAGGGACGTTGGGCTGCCGCCCAAACCTGCCTGAGGGATTTCATCCCTCAGACTCCCTTCCTCGCTTCGCGAACATATAAGAATTCTCTGGTAAAGACAGTATGAGAGCAGTATTCGAGCGCTTCTTGCGCGAAGAATACGGGTTCAGGACGCCTCAGTGTGATCCTTCGCAAAGCAGGGCGCCGGAGCGCATTGCGCGTGCGGTGCCGTTGGAAGCAAGGCGAAGCTCACCAGGCCGAAGGCACCGCCTTCCGAGCGCTCTTTGCGCGAAGAATACGGGTTCAGGACGCCTCAGTGTGATTCTTCGCAAAGCAGGGCGCCGGAGCGCGGTGCGCGTGCGGTGCCGTTGGAAGCAAGGCGAAGCTCACACAGAGGCGGGCATGGCCCGCTCGAACATCGTGCCGATGCCCTTGTCCGTGAAGATCTCCAGGATGATCGGGTGCGGGATCGTGCCGTTGATGATGTGCACGCGCCGGACGCCCTTCTCGATGGCGTCCACGCAGGCTGTCACCTTCGGGATCATGCCGCCGGAGATCGTGCCGTCGGCGATCAGATTCATCGCCTGCTCCGTGGAGAGCACCGCAAACAGCGAGGCGGGATCCTCCGGGTCGCTGCGCACGCCATCGATGTCCGTCAGGAAGATCAGCTTCTCGGCCTTGAGCGCGGTGGCCACAGCGGCGGCGGCGGTGTCAGCGTTGATGTTGTAGCTGTCGCCGTTCTCGTCCGTGCCGACCGAGGAGATGACCGGGATGTACTCATCCTGACACAGCGCTTCAAGCAGCTTCGTGTTGATGCTCACGATGTCGCCCACATGGCCCAGATCCACGCCGTCGGCCAGCGGCGGCTTCTTTTTGACCATGATCAGCCCCGCGTCCTTGCCGCACAGGCCGATCGCCTTGCCGCCCAGACGGCCGATGTCGGAGGCGATGTTCTTGTTCAGCTTGCCGGCCAGCACCATCTGCACGATCTCCATCGTCGCGTCGTCGGTGATGCGCAGGCCGTTGTGGAATGTGCTCTGCACGCCCACGCGCCCCAGCATGGCGTTGATCTCCGG
>JAGBDL010000141.1 GCA_017937505.1 Clostridia bacterium
CGCCAGCAGCCCCGCCGCCAGCAGCGCGCCCAGCGCCGCGCCGTAGAGCATGAAGCCGCCCTCCCAGGTGCGCAGCACGCTCAGCGGCCCCATTTCCAGAAAATAGAAGCTCGATCGCGCCAGGCAGTACGAGAGCCGAGCGCCCACGAACGCCGCCGGAATGCACCAGAGCGCCAGGTCGAGAGGATCGACCGGAAAGATCGCCGCAGTCGGGCCGTCGTCCTGCCCATACGCCTTGTTCACCTGTGCCGCGCGCAGCTGCCGCAGCGTCAGCACGGCCAGCAGCGCGGCAAGCGCCACGCATGCGCCGTACATCGTGTGCTCCATCGTCAGCGCGGGCGACGGCACGAGAAAAGCAAGCGCGGCAAGCATGAGCGCCAGCAGCGCGATTCTGATCCTCCGGTTCATGTTTCCCCCAAAGCTGTATGTATGATAACCTGATGATTCTATCACACTTCCACGCCCGGCGCAAGATCGAGCGGCCGCCTCGGGTGAGAACCTTGACTTTTCCGGTAAAATGCTTACAATAGACATGACTGATGTGTAAAGGAGCCGCGCATATGATGATCAGAAAGCTCGCCCAAATCCTCGCCCTTCTCCTGCTGCTCGCGCCCGCCGCGCTGGCGGAGAACGCGCCGCTGCTGCGCGGCTACGACGAAGCCACCCGCAAGTACGAATACGCGACGTTCGGCGTGTATCCCTACGGCAAAGACGGCGAGGAAGCGCCGGTCCTGTGGCGCGTGCTGGGCTGGGGCGTGCCCGCCGGGGACGACGTCATCAGCCGGGGCAACTACCCCAAGCGCGATGACAAGAAGTACGCCAACCAGGACGAGCTGACGCAGGACAACGCCGACGTCTTCCTGCTGATGACGGAGTACATCATCGACACCGTGCTCTACCATCCCGAGCGCGACGTGCTCGACGGCCCCGGCCTTGACTATGCGGACACCTACATCCGCAGCGTGCTCTGCACGGACGTGCTGAACACGATCTTCACCGCGGAAGAGCAGGCCGCGCTGGTGGAGATGCCGGGCCGCGGCCTGCTGTCCCTGCCCTCCCGCCGCGGCGAGCTCTTCTCCCGCCGGTACGGCTTTGTGGAGGAGGACTTCACCCCGCTCGCCCGCCGCAGCGCCACCGGCACGCCGTATGCGTTCGCCCAGGGCCTGCGCCGTATCGAGGGGAACTCCTGGTACTGGACGACCGACTGGCGCACCGCAGGCCGCCGCTGGATCGTCGGCGACAACGGCCACATCTCCGTCTCCGGTCTGGATCGGGAGGGCGGCATCCGTCCGATCTGCTACGTCCGCACGGACATGCTCAGGATCACCGGCGGCGACGGCACGCTCGAAAATCCCTATCAGCTCGCGCTCAAATAATGAATCCATGCAAGCAGCCCTCCGGCCATCGCCGAAGGGCTGTTTTTAGGCTGTTTAGCGGACTGTGATGCACCACCGGTTGACATAGCGTTCCCCCGGAGCGAGGTGCACGAGATCCGCCTGCTGCTCAAGCACGGCCATTTCGCCCCGGCGCGCGGGCAGAGAGCGCCACGGCTCGATGCACACATACGGCGCATCCTTGCGCGGCCAGTGCCAGATGCCCAGATACGGCATGTCCGGGAAGGACACCGTCACGCTGCGCGCGCCGCCCGGCGCTTCCAGCGTGACCTCCCGCACCATGTCCCGCAGGACGATCGCGTCGTCGTCAAACAGGCTGTGCGCAAGCGGCAGCACGCAGCCGTCCTCCAGCGGGAAGGGCGCGTCCTCGCCGCTGACAAAGCAGTCCGCAGAGAAGCCCACGCACACAGGCTGGCACGCCGCACCGAAGCGCAGGCGGTAGTCCTCAAACCGCAGCCCCGGCTCCAGCGGGACGCTAAAGCCCGGATGCCCGCCCAGGCCAAAGTGCATCGTGCGCGCATCCCGGTTCTCCACCTCGTAGGCAACCTTCAGTGCGTCGCCCTCCAGCGCATAGATCACCCGGAAGACAAAGTGCCGCGGATACTGCGCGTAGGTTTCCTCGCTGCTCTCAAGCGCGAGCACCATGCGCGTGTCCGTCTTTTCCGCAAGCGCAAATTCGCTCGTCGGCGCGAAGCCGTGAATCGGCAGGCTGTGCGTCTCCCCGTCCATCTCGTAGCGGCTCTGCCACAGCCGGGCGACATACGGGAACAGCGTCAGCGCCCGGTCGCACCAGTAGGCGGGATCGCCCTGCCAGAGATATTCCGTGCCGTCGTGTGAGCAAATCGACCACAGCTGCGCGCCCAGGCTGTTTGCCGTGACCGTCAGGCGGTCGTTTTCAATCGTATACAGCATCAGCGCATGCTCCTGATCACGTCGTCGAGCTCCGGCACGCTCTGGATGCCGCCGTGCTTCGTCGTGGAAAGGCCCGCCGCCGTGCAGGCAAAGGAGACGATCTCCCGCAGCGCCTTTTCCTCCAGCGTCTCGGGCGCCTTGCCGGTCTCAAGCAGCCTGTACACCGCGCTGCCGCCGAAGATATCGCCCGCGCCGGTCGTATCGACCGTCTTGATGCCGCTCATGCCCGGCACCTGGCCGCTCGCCCGCGCGTTTTTGAAGAAGCAGCCGTCCGGGCCGCAGGTGACGAACAACAGCTTCACGCCGAATTCCTTCAGGATGTGCGCAGCGCCGTCCTGCGGGTTCAGGCCGAAGAGGAATTCCACCTCCTCGTCGCTGATCTTGACGACATCCGCCTGACGAAGGCCCCAAATCATCTGTTCCTTCGCTGTGTCCAGATCCTTCCACAGCGGCTTGCGCAGGTTCGGGTCGAAGGTGATCAGCTTGCCGTGCGCCTTTGCATAGGCGACAGCCTGCTGCGTCGTGCTGCGCGCCGGCTCGTCCGTGAGGGACAGCGTGCCGAAGTGGAACGCCCGCGCCTCGTCGATGAGCGAGAGATCCAGCTCCTCAAACCGGATGCAGGTATCCGCGCCCGGCTTGCGGGAGAAGGAGAATTCGCGGTCGCCGGAGGCGTCCAGCGTCACGAACGCCAGCGTGGTGAACACGTCGTCCGCCGCCACCAGGCCGCGCGTCTCGATGCCCGCGCCCTCCAGCGTGCCCTTCAGCAGCCGGCCGAATGTATCCGTGCCGACCTTGCCCAGCAGTGCCGTACGCTTGCCGTACTTCGCCAGCGCGGCCAGGAAGTTGGCCGGCGCGCCGCCGGGATGCGCGGCCATCGTCGGATAGCCCTCGCCGTCGGCGCTGACCATGGTGAAATCGATGAGCAGTTCGCCCAAAGCCGTTACGTCAATCATCGTCTTCCCTCTCTCACTTGGCCGCGGGGTACTCATTGCACAGCAGACGATACGGCGGCTCGTCCTCCTCGATCTTCGGGAAGCGGCCCACCGGCGGATTGAAGCGGTTGTCGGTGTTGTCGTCGTTGCACTGACTCACCTCGCCCAGCAGCACGGGGCCGGTGCCCTCCTCCACGGAGAAATCGTGATAGAGGAACTGCTGCACGTGGATGCTCTCGCCCGGCGTCAGGCGGATCTGCGTGCCGGCGGGCACGGTATAGGTGCGGCCGTCGGTGTGCACGGTCACGTCGGACTCGTAGTCGATCTCCTCATTGGGCAGCGAGTTGTACACGCGGATGAGCACGTTGCCGCCGCCGCGGTTGATGATGTCCTCGGTCTTGTACCAGTGGAAGTGGTTGGGCGCGTACTGGCCCTCCTTGAGGTAGAGCAGCTTTTCGGCGTAGACCTTGGGATACTTGTCCGCCATGGCGCGGTTGCCGTTGCGGATGGTGATCAGCGAGAAGCCGAACTTATCAAAGTTGCCAAGGCCGTAGTCGGTGATGTCCCAGCCGAGCATGCAGTCGCGCACCTCATCATACTCGTGACCGATATTCTGCCACTGCTCGGGCGTGAAGTGGCAGAAGGGCGGCAGATAGCAGCAGTACTTTTCGCACATCGCCTCCAGCTCGCGCAGCGCGGCGTTGACCTCAGATCGTTTCATCGTTTGTCACTCCTTGATGCAGATTTTGTTGGCTCCATTATACACGATCTGATGGGCAATGGACAGAGCAAAAACCTGAATTTCCCGGGTTTTGCAGCTTGTTTTGCAAAAAGGAGCCGCCCCACGAAGGAGGCGGCTCCTGTGATTCACTTGCCCTTTACTTGGCGAACTCGGTGCAGCGGGTCTCGCGGATGACGTTAACCTTGATCTGGCCCGGATACTCCAGCTCATTCTCGATGCGCTTGGCAATCTCGCGGGCGAGCACGGTCGTGCCCTCGTCGGAGATGTCCTCCGGCTTGACCATGATGCGCACCTCGCGGCCGGACTGGATCGCGAACGACTTCTCCACGCCCTGGAAGCTGGAAGCGATCTCCTCGAGCTTCTCCAGGCGGCGGATGTAGTTCTCGATCGACTCGCGGCGGGCGCCCGGGCGGGCGGCGGAAATCGCGTCGGCGGCCTGCACCAGCACGGCCTCGACCGTCGTCGGCTCGATGTCGTTGTGGTGCGCGGCGATGCAGTGGATGACCTCCGGGGACTCGTGATAGCGCTTGCACATCTCCACGCCCAGCTCAACGTGCGTGCCCTCGAGCTCGTGGTCGACGGCCTTGCCGATGTCGTGCAGCAGGCCGGCGCGCTTGGCCAGCGTCACGTCGGCGCCCAGCTCCGCGGCCATCAGGCCGGCCAGATGGGACACCTCGATGGAGTGCTTGAGCACGTTCTGGCCGTAGCTCGTGCGGTAGCGCATGCGGCCCAGGAGCTTGACCAGCTCGTGGTGGATGCCGTGCATGTTGGTCTCAAAGATCGCCTGCTCGCCGGTCTCGCGGATCTGGTTGTCCACCTCGCGGCGGGCCTTCTCAACCATTTCCTCGATGCGGGCCGGATGGATGCGGCCGTCGGCGATGAGCTTCTCCAGCGCGATGCGCGCAATCTCGCGGCGAACCGGATCAAACGCGGAGACGATGACCGCCTCGGGCGTGTCGTCGATGATCAGATCGACGCCGGTCGCGGTTTCCAGCGTGCGGATGTTGCGACCCTCGCGGCCGATGATGCGGCCCTTCATGTCCTCGTTGGGCAGGGAGACCACGGACACGGTCGTCTCGGCGACGTGATCGGACGCGCAGCGCTGAATCGCCATCGCGACGATGTTGCGCGCCTTCTTGTCCGCCTCGTTCTTGGCGTTCTACTCGATCTCGCGAACCATCACGCCGGCGTCGTGGAACGCTTCCTTCTGGATGCGCTGCACGATCATGTCCTTGGCTTCCTCCTGCGTCATCTTGGCGACGCGCTCCAGCTCCACGCGCTGCTTTTCCTCAAGCTCACGGAGGGCCTGCTCGGCGGTTTCCGCGGCGCTCTTCTGGCGAACGGCGTAGTCCTGCGCCTCCTGCGTCAGGCGGTCAAGCTCCGCCTGCTTGCGCTCGAGCGTCGTCTCGCGCGCGTCAAGGTTGTCGGCCTTCTTGTCGAGGGTCTCCTCGCGCTGGGCGATGCGGCGTTCGCTGCGCTGCACCTCAGCGCGGCGGCTGTTGATCTCGCGATCCAGCTCGTTCTTGAGGCGGATGACCTCTTCCTTCGCCTCGATGATCTTTTCCTTCTTCTTCTCCTCAGCACGGCGCTGCGCGTCGTCGAGCAGGTTGCGGGCGTACTCCTCCGTACGGCCGATCTTCTTTTCCTGAACGTTCTTGCGATAGATATAGCCAACTGCCAGGCCAATGACCAGGGCAGCCAGTACGGACAAAACGGTCAAAAAAATCGCCAATCCATCTCACACTCCTTCTTTGACAAACTCTAAACGCAATCATCAGTCGGTCAAAAGTGTGAGGGTTGACGCATGGCCATCACATAGGCACACAAAACAAACCGGAAACCGGCCTTTACCGCCCGGCGGGCATACTTCTCCCCCGCAGGTACGCAAAAAAGCGCCGCTTGCCGCTTATTGAATTGATGTATCGAACGGGAAACACCCGCTGTATGCTCTGGCGCGCGCATATCCCCGCACACGCTTTCACTTTGACTGCTTCTATTGTAGCGGGGTTTCCCGTGCATGTCAAGACCATATGACATTAAGATGAATTTTTTGTGAAATCAGGCAATGATTTTTTACAGCAAAAAGGGGCTTTGGATCAAGCCAAAGCCCCCTGTGTTCAGATGTCTTAATCCTCGTCGTCCGCGAGATCGGCCTTGTGCGCCTCAATGATCTTGGCGGCAATCACCTGCGGCACTTCCTCATAGCGCTCGAAGGACATCTTGTAGAAGCCCCTTGCCTGCGTCATGGAGCGCAGATCGGTCGCATACTTGAACATCTCCGCCTGCGGCACCTCCGCAACGATGAGCTGCTTGCCGTCGGTCTGCTCCATGCCCAGGATGCGGCCGCGGCGCTTGTTCATATCGCCCATGACGTCGCCCATGTACTCGTCCGGCACGGTGACCTCCACGTGCATGATCGGCTCAAGCAGCACCGGAGACGCGTTGATGCACTGCTTGTACGCGATGCGCGCGGCAGTCTTGAACGCCATTTCGGAGGAATCGACCGGGTGATAGGAGCCGTCGTAGAGCTTCGCGCGCAGGCCCGTCATCGGGAAGCCGGCAAGCACGCCCTTGACCAGGTTGTCGCGCAGGCCCTTTTCAACCGACGGAATGAAGTTGCGCGGCACGGCGCCGCCGACGACGGCGTCCACGAACTCAAAGTCGACGCCCGGCTCAGCCGGAGAGAACTCGATCCACACGTCGCCAAACTGGCCATGGCCGCCGGACTGCTTCTTGTGGCGGCCCTGCACCTTGATGGTCTTGCGGATGGACTCGCGATAGGCGATCTTGGGATCCTTGAACACGGCGTCCGCGCCGAACTTGGTCAAAAGCTTCTGGCGGATGATCTCCAGCTCCAATTCGCCCTGGCCGCTGATGAGCGTCTCGGTGGTCATCGGATCCTTGGCCACGACGACGTCCGGCATCTCCTCAACCAGGCGCGCCAGGCCGGAGAAGACCTTGTCCTCCTCGCCCGCCTTCTTGGCGTACACGGCCATGGAGATCTGCGGGGCCGGGAAGTCGATGCTGTCGTACTGGACGACCTTGCCGATCTCGCACAGGCTGTCGCCGGTGGAGGTGTACTGCAGCTTGGAGAGCGCGCCGATGTCGCCCGCGCACAGCATGCCGACCGGGATCTGCTTCTTGCCGCGGATCATGAACAGGCCGGCCGCCTTCTCGGGCTTGTCGGCGTTCGCGTTGAACAGCGCGGTCGCCGGGGTCAGCACGCCGGAGATGACCTTGATGAAGGACAGCTTGCCGACGAACGGGTCGGCGATGGTCTTGAAGACCTGCGCGGTGAAGCTCTCGGACATGTCCGCGTGGCGGATATGCATGGACTTGGTCTTCGGGTTGATGCCGTGATAGGTGTGCTCCATCGGGGAGGGCATGTACATCGCCAGCTCGTAGAGCAGCGGGCGCACGCCGATGCCGTTGAGGGAGGAAACCGGCACGACCGGCACGATGCTGCCCTCGTAGATGCCGGCGGACAGACCGCGCAGCATGTCGACGTCGGAGAGGGTGCCCTCGTCAAAGAACTTCTCCATCAGCTCCTCGCTGGTGGAAGCGGCAGCCTCGTGGCAGGCCTCGATGGCCTCGTCCACGCTCGCCTGCATGTCGGCCGGGATCGGAACCTCCTTGCGGTCCTTGCCCGCGCCCATGAAGGCCTTGCCGGTCAGCACGTCCACAACGCCCTTGAAGCCGGTGCCCTCGCCGATGGGCAGCACGGTCGGGATGATGCAGTGGCCGTAGGTGGCGCGCAGCTCGTCGAGCACCTTGCGGTAGTTGATGTGCTCGCGGTCGACCTGCGTGACGACGATCATGCGGGCGACGCCGCGCTTGCCGGTCGCGTTCCAGGCCTTCTCAAAGCCGGTGGACAATCCGGTGGCCGCACTCATCACGAGCACGGCGCCCTCCACGGCGTGCAGCGGGCCGGGCATTTCGCCCGCGAAATCGAAGTAGCCGGGGACGTCGATGATGTTGAGCTTCTTGCCGTGGATTTCAATGGGCGCCACGGACGCGCTGATGGAAATATGGCGCTTGATCTCTTCCGGATCCCAGTCGCTGACAGTGTTGCCATCTTCGACACGGCCCTGGCGGTCGATGACGCCGGCTGCGTAGAGCATCGATTCGACCAACGTGGTCTTGCCCTCAGAGCCGTGTCCCAATACCGCGATGTTGCGGATATCCTTTACCATATAATCCTTCATACATTGCGCCTCCTCGTATGCCGCTTGAGCGCGGCGTGATTGTGATTGATTTGACAGCGGTTTTTTCGTTCTCCGCTCCCATCTGGAACCCATTATACCAGATTGCCTGAAAATTGAAAAGCGGTTTTGTCGATTTTTCTTCCGGGTCAGGCGTGAATTTGCACCGGATTCACCGGCACGGCGCAGCAAATTCACCTTTCCCCTGAAAATTTGACGTTCTTCGGGCCAGCGCCTCCATTTTCCTGCAAACGCAAAAGGCCCTCTCCCGGCGGGAAGAGGGCCTGTCCTATGCGTTTTACCGTTCAAACGGGAACGTCAGTCCGTTCTGCGCGCGCACCTGATCCATGATCTCCATCACGGCGATCGTCTGCGCGGGCGTGACGACGCTGCTCAGCGTCTTTCCCGCCGCGACGCACGCCATCGCCTCGCGGATCTCGTACTCGAAGCCATTCACGTCAAACGGACGCGAGATCGTGTATGGCGCTTCCCCGTCGATGTGCACCGTCACTTGCTGCGGATTCTTGAATTCCGGAATCTCGATGCGGCCCTTGCTGCCGTATACCGCGCCAAAGATCGGCATGGCTGCGCCGATGGCGCAGGTGAGGCTGGCGACCGCATCGCCCTTTCGCAGGATGATCGCGTCGATAGCGTCTGTGTCCGCGCTGTTCATCACCAGATTGCTCTGGACGCTGTCGATGTCATAGCCCAGCATCATGCAGGCAAAGCCGATCGCGTACACGCCGATGTCCAGCAGCGTGCCGCCCGCCATCTGCGGGTCAAACTTGCGCGCTTCGCGGGCGGTGTTGTAGCCGTACTGCGCCGTCACCGCGCGGATTTCGCCGATCGCGCCGGCGGCAAGCAGGCGCTCCACCTCGCGGTACACCGGGCAGAGCTTCGTCCAGAACGCCTCCATCACAAAGACGTTCTTCTCCCTGGCCAGCGCGAGGATTTCCCTCGCCTGCCGCGCGTCCGTGGTGAAGCTCTTCTCGCACAGCACAGGCTTGCCGCCCTCGATCATCCGCCTCATGCCCTCGGCGTGCGCGCTGTGCGGCGTGCCGATGTAGACGATGTCCACGTTGGGATCGCCGGCCAGATCCTCTGCGCTTGCATAGCGCACGGGGATGCCGTACTGATCGGCAAACGCGTCGGCGCTCTCCTGGCTGCGGGAGGCGACAGCATAGAGCGTCACCTCGTCGCCCATTCTGCGCGCGGTCTCTGCAAAGTTTCTGGCGATCACGCCGGTGGACAGAATGCCCCAGTTCATCGCGCGTCTCCTCCCACCTGCCGCATCATCTCTTCGCGGCGCTTCTTGCGCTTGTGCTCACGCCAGGCCTCCCGCCACAGCGGCGGATAGAGCAGCATCAGCATCGGGAAGACCTCCAGGCGACCCGCCAGCATGTCAAAGATGAGCACGACCTTGGACAGATTGCTCAGGAAGCCGAAATTGCACGTCGGGCCCACCAGATTGAGGCCCGGGCCGATGTTGTTGAACGTCGCCGCGACGGCGGTAAACGTGCTGACCAGATCCATGTTTTCCAGCGCCAGCACCAGCATGGACGCGACGAAGATGAAGAACACGCCCATGAAGTAGACGAAGATCGCGTGCAGCGTGCTGTCCTCCACATCCTTCTCCTCAAAGCGCACCCGGCGCACGCCGCGCGGATGCAGGAAGGAGCCAACGTAGCTGCCCATCGCCTTGCCGCTCATCACCCAGCGGGAGACCTTGAGGCCGCCGCCCGTGCTGCCCGCGCACGCACCGATGAACATCAGCAGCACGAGAATCGCCTTGGAGAACGTGGGCCAGAGGTCAAAATTCGCCGTGGCAAAGCCCGTCGTCGTGATGATCGTCGCCACCTGGAAGACCGAGGTGCGCAGATTGTTTTCCGCCGTCAGGCTGACGTCATAGGTGTTCATGAAGATGAGCAGCGTCGCGCCGGCGATGATCGCCAGATACCAGCGCATTTCCTCGCAGGACAGCGCCTGCCTGAACTTCTTCATGAAGACGAGGAAGTACACGTTGAAGTTCACGCCGAAGATGATCATGAAGATCGCGACGACCCACTGAATATACGGCGAGAAGCTGGCAAACGAGTCGTTGCGGAAGCCGAAGCCGCCGGTGCCCGCCGTGCCGAACGACGTGCACAGCGCCTCAAAGGGAATCATGCCGCCCAGCATGAGCAGGAGGAATTCAAGAACGGTGAGCACGATGTAGAGCATGTACAGGATGCGCGCGGTATAGCGCACCTTGGGCACCAGTTTGCCCACCACGGGGCCGGGGCTCTCCGCCTTCATCAGGTGCATGTTGCTGCCGCCCACCATCGGCAGCACCGCCAGCAGGAATACCAGCACGCCCATGCCGCCGATCCAGTGCGTGAAGCACCGCCAGAGCATGCAGCAGTGGCTCATGCCCTCCACGTCGGAGAGGATGCTCGCGCCGGTGGTCGTAAAGCCCGACACCGTTTCAAACAGCGCGTCGATGAACCGCGGGATCTCGCCGCTCAGGTAAAACGGCAGGCAGCCGAACACGGACATGACAATCCAGCTCAGCGCCGTGGCGACGAAGCCCTCCCGCGCATAAAAGTGCGGGCTGGCGGCGCGCTTGTGCGTCAGCAGAAAGCCGACGAGCGCGCACAGCGCGATCGTGACGGCAAACGCGAGCCCCTGCGTCTCCCCGTAGATGATCGCCGTGACGAGCGGCAGCCCCATCAGCGCCGCCTCCACGTTGAGAATCCAGCCGAGAATATAGCTGACTGACTTCATATTCATTGCGGCACCTCTCAGGCCAGAATATCGCTGATATCGCCGAAGCCGGAATGCGTGGTGACGACGATCACCGTATCGCCCGCCTGGATGACGTCCTGACCACGCGGGAAGATGATCCTGCCGCCGCGGCCGATGCAGGCAACGAGCAGGTTGTCCTTCTTTTTGAGCTTCATCAGCGGCACGCCGACCACCGGCGCATCCTTGTCCACGTGGAACTCCAGCGCCTCCGCCTTGGAATCGAAGAGATGGTACAGCGTCTCCACGTTGCTGCCGATGGTGTTCTGCTTGGCGCGTACATACGCCGTGATGGTCTCGGAGGTGACGTACTTGGGATAGACGACGCTGCCCAGATCAAGGCCGTCGATGACGTCCTTGAACGTGATGCGGTTGATCTTGGTGATCGTCTTGAGGCCGGGCATCCGCTTGGCGTAAAGGGTCAGCAGGATGTTCTCCTCGTCAAGGCCCGTCAGCGGCACAAACGCCTCCACCGACTCAAGGCCCTCCTCGCGCAGCAGCTCCTCGTCGCCGCCGTCGCCGCAGATCACCGTGGCGTCCGGCAGCAGCGCGGAGAGCTCCTCGCAGCGCGCGCGGTTCTGCTCGATGATCTTGACGTCCATCCGCTGCGCCAGCAGCTGCCTGGCCAGATAGTAGGACGACTTGCCGCCGCCGATGATCATGCAGCTGCCCACCGCGTGGCTCTCCATGCCCAGCGCCTCAAACACCCGATGGCCGTCCTTTGTATCCGTCAGGATGGTGATGTCATCTCCCTCGCGAAGCACGTACGCGCCGCCCGGGATCGACACCCTGCCCTCGCGTTCCACCGCGCAGACCAGATAACCAAACTGGAAGATCCCGTCCAGCTGCATGATGCTGCGGCCGGCCAGAATGCTGCCCGAGGGAATCTTGAAGCTCAGCAGCTCCGCATGTCCCTTGGCAAAGGAGCTGACCGTCAGCGCCTGCGGCCTGGAGAGGATGTGCGCGATCTGCCTGGCCGCCTCCAGCTCCGGGTTGATGATCATGGACAGGCCCAGCTGCTGGCGCAGATACACCAGCTCCTCGGCATAGTCCGGATTGCGGACGCGCGCGATGGCGGAAATATCGCCGCCCGCCTTTTTGGCGATCGTGCAGCACAGCAGATTCAGCTCGTCCGAGCCCGTGACGGCGATGATCATGTCCGCCAGCTCGATGCCGGCCTCATAAAGCACGCTCAGGCTGGCGCCGTTGCCGCGGATGCCCATCACGTCATAGACCTCCGTGGTGTTGCGGATCACGCGCTCGTTCGTGTCCACAATGGTGATATCGTGTCCCTCGCGCACCAGATGCTCCGTCAGCGTATGGCCCACCTTGCCGCAGCCCACAATGATGATGCGCAGCGAGTCCTGTTTCTTTTTCGCAGCTCTTCCCTGCATGATGCCTTCCTCCAGCACAGCGCGCTGTGATGCGCCGATAATCCGATTCGATCCATGGGAAAAGGCCGCAGGCCCTTTCAGGCCGTCGTTCTTCCGCCCATGACCTCCTCCCGTCAACACAGATATCTTAGCATTCTTTTTCCGGTTGGTCAATTCTTTTGCTTGAACCCGGCGCTTTTCCCTGCTATGATAAGGGAGCAGGGATAGGCGTTCCATGAACGCCGCATCCGTCCTGACCTGAAGAAAGGAATGATCGCCATGAAACATACAAATCGTCCTTCGTCCGCCGCAAGGGAGCTGCATCTGAGCTTCTCCCTCGCCGCCGTCGTCTATCTGCTGCTGGGGCTGCTCATGATCGTCGCGCCGAACACCAGCCGTAAGCTGCTGTGCACGCTGGTGGGCGCGGGCATCCTGGTCTACGGCCTGCTGAGCATCATGCCCTTCGTGATGAGCAGGGGCGAAAAGCGCTTCACCTTCGATCTGCTCCTCGGCGTGTGCGCGCTGGCCTTCGGTCTGTTCTCGCTGATCAACCGGACGTTCCTGATGGACTTCCTGTTCACCGCGCTGGGCGTGGTCGTCTGCGTCACCAGCGTGTGTGGCATCAGCCGCGCGCTGAACCTGCGCTACTTCGGCTTTGCGCGCTGGTGGGCGCCGCTGTGCATGAACCTGGCTACCCTCGTGCTCGCGCTGTGCATCATCTTCTTCCCGGGCTTCTTCGGCAACATGCTGATGGTGGCCATGGGCGTCATTCTCGTGGTGGAGGCCGTCAGCGATCTGATTTCCATCCACTATCTGGGCCGCTTTGCCAAGCGCGCGACGACCTCCTACAACGTCGGGGAGTGACCGCGATCTGACAACTTTTTGAAAAAATGACAAAAAGGCATTGACAATCCCGCATGCAGGGGTTATAATCCTTTTTGTTCGGATTGATAGCTCAGTCGGTTAGAGCACCCGCCTGATAAGCGGGAGGTCGGTGGTTCGAGTCCACTTCAATCCACCACATTCCTCAGTAGCTCAATGGCAGAGCATTCGGCTGTTAACCGAAGGGTTGTAGGTTCGAGCCCTACCTGGGGAGCCAGAACATCCCATGGATTTCCATGGGATGTTTTTTGTCGGATTTTTTGCAATTGAACATTGTGCAATACCATTGATGCGGAGGAAATTCTATGCAGCGCGTCGTCACCGTTCTTGAAATCCTCGTTCCCATCTTCGCCGCCATCGCCCTGGGCATGCTCGCCCGCCGCAAGGGCGCGCTCACCCGCGAGGGCGTCATGGGCATGCAGCAGTACGTCATGCAGTACGGTCTGCCGTGCGTGCTCTTCAACTCGTGCCTGAGCGCCAGCATCGGCGCGGAATCCCTCACCTCCATGGCGCTCGTGCTGCCGATGATGCTGCTCAGCGTCACTTGGGCCTTCCGCGCGCGCAGGACGCGGTTTCCCTACCACAACCTGCCGCAGCTCTTTGCCGCGCAGGAGAGCGGCATGCTCGGCATTCCGCTGTTCATGACGCTCTTTGGCGCCGCGCAGGCCTTCCGCATGGGCGTGCTGGACATGGCGCAGGCCCTGGTCTGCATCACCACCATCGCGCTGCTGACGGCCAAGACCGACGAGGGAACCCGCCCGGCCGAGATCCTCCGGCAGGTCTTCACCTCTCCGCTGCTGCTCATGAGCCTGCTGGGCCTCGCGCTCAACCTCTCCGGCGCGAAGGCCTGGCTGGAAGCGGCCGGCATCGCCTCCATCCTCACGGAGACGGCCGGCTTCATCGCCCAGCCCGTCAGCGCCGCGATCCTCTTCGCCGTCGGCTACAATTTCTCCCTGGGCAGCGGCAACCGCAGCCACATCTTCAAAATCTCCGCGATTCACTTCGCCTATTTCGCCGTCTTCGGCCTGCTGATTCAGCTCGTGCTGTTCCTGCTTCCCGGCGTGGAAGCGCAGACCCGCTGGGCCATCCTCATCTACACCACGCTGCCGCCCAGCTTCCTGAGCCTGGGTCTTGGCCGGAACGAGGAGGAATACGAGATGGCTGCCGGCGTCTGCTCTCTTCTTACCGTCATCAGTCTCGCCATCTTCTGCGTCATCGCCGTCATCGTCAGCTGATCTTCACTCAGCGGATACTCACCCCGGCGGACACGCCGGCGGGTTTTTCGTATTGAGAAAGCCGTGCCCGCTGTACGGTTTTTTGCGCAATTCTCCATAGGTCAAAAAAGCATCCCGCAGCAGCTGCGGGATGCTTTTGTTCATCCGGGAATCGGATCAGTCCTCCGGCTTCGCGCCGATGACCGCCTTGATGCGGCGCACGCCGGCGGAGGAGGACTCCTCCTTCTGGATCTTGAAGGAGACCAGCTCGCCGGTATGGCTGGCGTGCGGGCCGCCGCAGATCTCCTTGGAGTACTCGCCCATGGTGTACATGCGCACGCACTCGCCGTACTTGCTCTCGAACAGGCCGATCGCGCCCTCGGCCTTCGCGGCCTCGACGGTGGTCTCGGTCATCACGATCGGCACATCCGCGGCGATCCACTCGTTGACCAGCGCCTCCACCTGCGCCAGCTCCTCCTTGGTCACCTTGCGGGCGAACTTGAAGTCGAAGCGCAGGCGCTCGGCGGTGATGTTGGAGCCCTTCTGCGCGACCTCGTCGCCCAGCACGCGGCGCAGCGCCGCCTGAAGCAGGTGGGTCGCGGTGTGCAGGCGCGCGGTCTGCGCGCTGTGGTCGGCCAGGCCGCCCTTGAAGCGCTGCTCGGCGCCCGCATGGGACAGCTTCTGGTGCGCGGCGAAGTGATCGGCAAAGCCCTGCTCATCGACGGTGAGGCCCTTCTCCGCCGCCAGCTCGCGGGTCATCTCGATCGGGTAGCCGTAGGTATCGTACAGGTGGAACGCGTCCAGGCCGTCGATCACGGTCTTGTCGCCCAGGCGGGAGACGACCTTGGCGAACTCCTTCTCGCCCTGGCGCAGCGTGCGCGCAAAGCGGGTCTCCTCGAGCTTGAACTGCTCGAGTACGAACGCCTCGTTCTGCTTGAGCTCCGGATAGACCTCGGCGTACTGGTTGATGATGACCTGCGCGATCTCGCTGGTGAAGCCCTCGCCCATGCCGATGCCCATGCCATAGCGCACGGCGCGGCGGATCAGGCGGCGCAGGACGTAGCCCTGATCGACGTTGCTCGGGGACACGCCACGCGGGTCGCCCATGATGAAGGTGGCGGTGCGCAGGTGATCGGCAACGATGCGGAACGCCTTGGTGGTCGCCGCGTCGTCCTCATAGCCCTTGCCGGACAGCTCGGAGATCTTGGCGAGGATATCGGTGAACGCGTCGGTCTCGTAGACGGACTTGCAGCCGTTCAGCGTGCAGACGGTGCGCTCCAGGCCCATGCCGGTATCCACGTTCTTCTTCTCCATCGGGATGTACTGGCCCTCGGCGTTCTTGTTGTACTGCATGAACACGTCGTTCCAGATCTCCATGAAGCGGCCGCAGGAGCAGGCCGGGGAGCAATCCGGGCCGCAGGGCGGCTGATCGCGGATGATGAACATCTCGGTGTCCGGGCCGCAGGGGCCGGTCTGGCCCGCCGGGCCCCACCAGTTGTGCTTGCGGTTCAGGAAATAGATGTTCTCCGGCTTGACGCCCTGCTCCATCCAGTAGCCGGCAGCCTCGTCGTCGCGCGGGATGTCGCCCTCGCCCTCGAACACGGTGAACGCCAGCTTGTCCTTGTCCAGGCCCAGGTACTCCGGGCTGGTCAGGAACTCCCAGGACCAGGCGATCATGTCCTTCTTGAAGTAATCGCCCAGAGACCAGTTGCCCAGCATCTCAAAGAAGGTCAGGTGGGAAGCGTCGCCGACCTCGTCGATGTCGCCGGTGCGGATGCACTTCTGCACGTCGGTGAGGCGGGTACCGGCCGGGTGCTTGCTGCCCAGCAGATACGGAACCAGCGGGTGCATGCCCGCGGTGGTGAAGAGCACGGTCGGGTCGTTCTCCGGAATGACGGAGGCGCTGGGAATGACAGCGTGGCCCTTGCTCTTGAAGAAATTCAGCCACATGCTGCGCAGCTCGCCGGAAGTCATCTTCTTCATACTCGTTAATCTCCTTTTCTTTTCTCGCCCATCTTCCTTGTTGGAAAGGAAGGTTTCCAAAGGGCGAGCGATAAGCCCTTTGGCCGTGCCCGCCGGCACGGAGCCAAAATAAAAACGCCTGCCGTCCGGGGACGAACAGACGCGATTCGCGGTACCACTCCGGTTGACATGCCTTTGGGCACATCCTCTCTCGCCTTTAACGCAGGCATACGGCCGGCTCCTCGCCGGAAGCTTCCCGGAGGGCTGCGCACCGGTTCCCGCCGCCGGGCTTGCACCCTCCCCGGCTCGCTCCTGCAGGCTTGTCCGACGCGCTCTTTCCGCATCATCGCTTTTCATATCGGAGAACATTATATTGAATCCGAAAGGGTTTGTCAAGCCCCCGAAAGAGGCTTTTCCCGCAGATGAGGTCCCAAAACGAGGCAGGGCGGCGCGAGTTATCGCGCCGCCCCGTATAAAGAGGGGATGGGGATGGTCAGTGGGTTACTTATACTCCTCGGAAATCGAAGTGACCTTGGTACCATCTTTGTTCTTCAGAGCCTCAAGCTCCTTCACAGCCGCAGCGATCTTCGCCTGATGGTTCTTGGACTCAGGCACAGAACCGCCGTCGCCCGCGTGGACGGTAGATCCCTTGAGGTGGATACAGAACTGGCCGTTAAAATTGTTGCCGCTAATCGTATTCTTACCATGCGGAACCGCATAGATAGAACCCACAAACTGATCTTTGGTATCATTGGAGGCTTGCACAATCACGGCGCGGCGCATCCAGCTGTTGCTCGAGGTCATGAGGGAAGCGCTGGTGAAGCCATAGAGGCCGCAGAGCACCTTGGTGTCGCTCGCAGTCAGCGGCTCGGCGTCGATGTGGTTGCCAGTGGACTGAACCTTGATCTTCATGGTCTTGCCGGTCGCAATGTCGATCATCGTGACAGTCTTGCCTGCCTCAATGCCGGCCTTATTGATCTTATCCTTGTTCTTAAACCAGTCGACATTGTAGATCACCGAATTGTACTTTGCATTGCCGGTACCGCCCGCGGTCTTTTCGCTGACCTTCTGCATGATCTTGGCGACCGTCTTCGGGCCGGCCACGCCGTCCGCACCGAGACCATTGTCCTTCTGGAACTGTCTGACGGCTTCCTTCGTCAGGCTGCCGTAGTTGCCGGAAACATTGCCCGAGTAATACTTGAGCGTCTTGAGCGACTCCTGAATCCAGGTGACCATGGTGCCCGTATCGCCCTCGCGATAGGTGCCGCCGGAATAGTCGCCGCTGGCCATGTAGTCTTCGATCTCGTCATCGTCCAGCTCATGTACATAAGTGTCCTTGATCCAGTAGCCGGACTGGATGCGGTACCAGTCGCCGCTCTTGCCGGTGTAGAAGAACACGTCACCCTTATCGGCGCTGCCCATCTTTTCAGAGCTGGAGCTGGCCGTCTCCCGGATGCTGACGCTGTTGGCCGTGATGCGGATCATGCCCAGGATTTCAGCGTCGGCCGCATCGATATCGACATTGCCGCCGTTGGCCCTGAATGTTTCCTCAGAAATGTTGTCCAGTACGACAGAGCGGACATAGCCGCTGTACACGTTGCCGCTGTCCTTCTTGACCGTGATGTTGTACCACGTCGTGCCGCCGACGTTGTACTTGCGGGTAGCCTGAACCAGCGTGCCCTTATTCATCGTGGTCTTCGCTGCGGAGGTCAGGGAGTAGGTGGTGCGCAGGCGCACGCCGTCCTTGTTGATACGGAAGAAAGAATCATCCCTATCCACGTTGGAGCTGCTGATGCTGCCGGTGGAGCCGCTGATCGTCTCCTTGCCGGTCTGACTGCGCAGCAGGTTCAGCGTCTTCAGGCCCGCGATGCCGTCCACCGTCAGGCCGTTGGCGTCCTGGAACTTGCGCACGGCCGTCTTGGTCAGGCTGCCGAAGTTGCCGGTCAGGCTGCCGTAGTAGTAGCCCCGCTCCTTGAGCATGGTCTGCAGCTCAAGCACGGCGGAGCCGCTGTCGCCCTCGCGCAGCGCGGTTGTGCTGGAAGAGCCGGAGCTGCCGCCCAGCGCCTTGGCAATCGCGTTGAGCGTCGTCGTGCCGGCGATACCGTCCTGGTTAATGCCCTTCGCCTTCTGGAACTTCTTGACCGCGGCCTGGGTCAGCGAGCCGTAGTGGCCGCTGATGTCGCCGTAGTAATAGCCCAGCGCCGTCAGATCCTGCTGCAGCGCGATGACCTTTTCGCCCGTGGAGCCGACCTTCAGGCCGGTCGTGCTGCTGGAAATGGAGCCGCCCGCCTTGTCAATCGCGGTCTTGACCGCAGCAAGGGTCTTGCTGCCGGCCACGCCGTCCGCCGGCAGGCCCTTGGCCTTCTGGAATTCCTTCACCGCGTCCTGGGTCTTTTCACCGAAGTTGCCGGTGATGCTGCCGTAATAATAGCCGAGCTGCTTGAGGTCGGTCTGCAGCTGCGTCACCGAGGAGCCCTGGCTGTTGAGCTTGAGGGTGGTGCCGCTGGGGTAGCCGCTGCTGGCGCTGGTGCCGCCCTTCCTGGCGACCGCAGAGGCAATCGCGCTGAGGGTCTTGCTGCCGGCCACGCCGTCCGCAGTCAGGTTGTTCTTCTGCTGGAAATTCTTGACGGCCGCCTCGGTCTTGGAGCCGAAGTTGCCGGTAATGTCTGCCCAATAGTAGCCCAGCGTGGTCAGATCCTGCTGCAGATCGCGGACCTTCGTGCCGCTGGAGCCGAGCTTCAGGCCGGAGCCGGAGGAGGAGCTGCCCGTCGAGCCGCCCTTGTCCGTGTACACCGCCTTGAGGCGCGCGATGGTGTTCGGGCCCGCGACGCCGTCGGCCGTCAGATCGTATTCCTTCTGGAACTTCTTGATGGCCGCCTCGGTCTTGGTGCCCACCTTGCCGGTGATTTCGCCGGTGTAGTAGCCCAGCTCCTTGAGCATGGTCTGCACGCTCTTGATGGTCGCCACGTCGCCGCTGTCCGCGGTGGTGCCGGCGCCGGCAAGCGCCTTCTTGCGCTCGGACGCGGTGAACGTGCCCACCTTCCTGCTGGGCAGATTGCCGCCCGTGACGGAGAAGGTCTTCTTCGCCTGCTCGGTGCTGAGAATCTTGACGTAGGTGTCCTTGCCGTCGTTCTGGCAAACCCAGCCGCTGTCGACGTCGCCGTCGCTGTTGCGGTAGTTCACCTTCACGAACGTGCTGCTTCCGCTGGTCTTGGAGCTGGTCACGTACACGCACGCGCCCTTGACGATGTTGTCAATGACGGTCGCGCTTGAAGAAGCGCTCGCGCGCACGCGAACCCTGTCCTGCGTCTGGCCATAGACCTTGCTGTAGCTGGCGGCAAGCGCCGGCGCGGCAAGAACTGTGATCAGCACGCACAGAATCGCCAGCATGGCCATGCACTTGGTGATCCTGTTTTTCATGTCGTCTATCCCCTCTTTCGTGTCCGCCTTGTGACGCGGACGGCTTGACGGACGGGCGGATATACCCGTCCATCCATATCATCACGGAACAATTTTATTACAGAAGTGTTAATTTGTCAACAGTGAATGCCTGGTTATTTTATGGTTTCGTCATTCTTTTTTGAGTTTTCTTCACATTCTTGGTGACCTTCCGACAGTTTCAGGCGTTTTCTGGGCACAAAGCCGGAGAAAACCGTATCCCCGTCGCGGGATTCCACGGTGATCTGGCCGCCGAGTCCGATCACCGTCTGGCTCACGATGTACAATCCCATGCCCTGCCCCGTCGCCTTGGTGGTGAAGCCCGGCTCGAAGATCTTCGCGCGCACCTTCTCCGGGATCGCCGGGCCGTTGTTGCGCACGGAGAAGAACCAGCTGCGCAGATCCTCGCCCAGCACCAGCTCCACCGTCGGCATCTCGCCCTCGGGATGCTCGGCGGCGCAGGTCGCGTCCAGCGCGTTGTCGATGAGGTTGGCCAGCACGCGGCAGATTTCCCAGGCGGGCATCAGCTGATCGTCCCACTTAGCGGCGATGGAGAGCTTGAGCTGCGCGCCGCGCTCCCCGGCCTCGGCCACCTTCGCCTGAATCAGCGCGTTGACCGCCGGACAGGCGGTGCGCAGCATGTTGCTCACGCGCTGCATGTCGCCGTAGATCTTGTCCATGTAGGCGATCGCCTCGCCGGGCTCGTCCATTTCAATCAGGCTGTAGACGACCTGCAGGTGGTTCATGAAGTCGTGCCGCTGGGCGCGCATCTCGCGGTTGAGGCTCTCCAGCTGGCCGTAGGCCTCCTCCAGCTCCTGCGTCTTGTGCACCAGCTGCAGGCTGGTCAGCGCCGAGCCGATGTCCGTCACCGCACCCCAGCCCACAATGGTCACGCACAGCAGCGTCGTCATGCGGGCAAGCGCCGCTTCCACGCCAACGCTGAGCATCCTGTTGACCAGCACGATCATGGTCAGGCCCGCGACGATCTCCAGAACGTTGAAAACGATGGAAATGGCCGCCGCCTTTTTCACCTTGACTTGGCCGGGCATATCGCCCGTTGCAGAAATCTTGAGCTTCATAGTCCTCACTCCGGCCGCCTGCGCCGGTATCCGAAATGTATCTGCCGCGCGAAAACAAAAATCCCATGCGGAGCCCCAGAGTTGCGCCGCACGGGAGGAGAGATTACTCGTGAAGGGAGGCCGGATAGACGCCGCTGTCATGCAGGGCCTTCAGAGAAGCCTGGACGTTGGGCTTGTCCTCCTTGTAGGTGACGCCGAACCACTGCGCGTCCGTGGTGAGGACGGACACCTTCAGCTCGTTCGCCTTCATGAGGTCGTCCACCATGCGCGGCAGCAGCGCCTCCGCCTTGATCGCGTCCGGAGCCAGGCCCTTGAGGAAGTCGTTGAAGTACGCCTCCAGCTTGGTGAAGAACCACGGGGTGAAGCCCCAGAAGTTCATGCTGGCCGGCGCCTCGGGGTCAAGGAGCTTGCCCGGTTCGCCCTCGTCGATATCACGAATCTCGCCGTTCTCGCACAGCTTGATCTTGAGCGTCTCCACCACCTCGGTCAGGTAGCCGTTTTCGTCGGACTTGCACACGCCGCGGGAGACGGTGCCGTTCTTGGAGACGGTATTCTTGAGCATATAGCCCACCATGCAGGCCTCGCCCTCGGGCTTCATGGTCTGCAGCCTGTCGTAAGCGGCCTTGAAGGCGGACACGCCGTAGTAGTCGTCCGCGTTGAGCACGCAGAACGGCTGATGGATGACGTCCTTGGCCACGAGCACGGCGTGCACGGTGCCGAACGGCTTCACGCGCTCAGCCGGGATCTTGTAGAAAGACGGAACGCTGGAAAAATCCTGGAAGGCATAATCAACCTTGACCTTCTTGGCGATGCGGTCGCCGCAGATGCTTGCGATCAGCTCCTGCATGCCTGGCTTGATGACGAACACAACGTGATCGAAGCCGGCGCGGATCGCGTCATAGATGGAGTATTCCATCAGGATCTCGCCGTTCGGGCCGAGGCCGTCCACCTGCTTGTTGCCGCCGTAACGCGAGCCCATGCCCGCAGCCATGATCAGAAGGGTAGCGCCCATGTGAATATCCTCCTCCGTATGTTGAAGCTATTGGTATGGCTTCATTATACAGGATTTGGTTTCCCGCTTCAAGGCATATTTCCCTTTTTCGCAAAAAGTTCGCCGCTCTTCACATGCGCGCCATTTTCGCGTATAATGGAAACATCGCCCACCCGAAAGGAGAGGATTCCCATGAAGGTTCTTCTGATCAACGGCAGCCCGCACGAGCATGGCTGCACATACCGCGCGCTTTGCGAAATCGAACATACGCTGCGCGAGGAGGGCATCGACACCGAGATTTTCCAGCTCGGCGCAGCGCCCATCCGCGGCTGCACCGGCTGCGGCGCCTGCGCGAAAATGAAGCGCAGCCGCTGCATACACGACGACGACGCGGTCAACCGCGCGCTGGAAAAGTGCGCGGACGCGGACGGCTTTGTCTTCGGTTCCCCGGTGCATTACGCCAGCGCAGGCGGCGAAATCACCTGCCTGATGGACAGAATGTTCTACGCCGGCTCCGGCCTGATGCGCGGCAAGCCCGCCGCGGCCATCGTCAGCGCGCGCCGCGCCGGCACGACCGCCGCCATCGACCAGCTGAACAAGTACTTCACCATCTCCGGCATGCCCATCGTCCCCAGCCAGTACTGGCCAATGGTGCACGGCGCTGTGCCCGGGGACGTGGAAAAGGATGAGGAGGGCCTGCAGATCATGCGCCAGCTCGCCCGCAATCTCGCCTGGATGGTCAAGAGCTTCGCCCTCGCCCGCGAGCACGGCATTTTGCCGCCCGCGCCGGAGAGCGAGAGGAAGCGGACGAACTTCATCCGCTGACGCATCCGTAGATATAGACGCCGGAGGGCGGGATTTTCTTCCCGCTTTGCCGGTGTTTTTTTGTAAAAATTGAGAGTTCTCTGCCCATCATCCGCGCTTTGCCGGGCAAATCGTCCCTCCGGGGTTGCTTTGTCCGGCGCGAGGGGATACAATAGAAGAAAACCTGCCGGGAAATCACGCCGGCTCCTTCCCCGATACCACACACGACAGGAGGAACACCATGAGCTTCCGCAAGGATTTCATCTGGGGCGCGGCCACCGCGTCCTATCAGATCGAGGGCGCGGCCTTCGAGGACGGTAAGGGTCCGTCCGTCTGGGATCGCTTCTCCCATGAGCCGGGCAAGGTGCTCGAGGGGCACACCGGCGACGTCGCCTGCGACCACTATCATCGCTTCCGCGAGGATGTGCGGCTGATGAAGGAGATGGGCGTCAAAAACTACCGCTTCTCCCTCTCCTGGCCGCGCCTGCTTCCGCAGGGCGTGGGCGAGGTGAACGAGCAGGGCGTGGCGTTTTACAATGCGCTCATCGACGAGCTGCTCGCCGCCGGCATCCGCCCAATCGTCACGCTCTTCCACTGGGATTACCCCGCCGCCCTGCAGGCCAGGGGCGCATGGGAGAATCCGGAGAGCCCCGCCTGGTTCCTCGAGTACGCGACGCTGTGCGCCAGGCGCTTCGGCGACCGCGTGAAGGACTTCATCACCTTCAACGAGCCGCAGTGCTTTATCGGCCTGGGCTACTGCACGGGCGTGCACGCGCCGGGCTATGTGCTCCCGCCGTCCTCGACGATCCCGATGAGCCACAACGTTCTGCTGGCGCACGGCCTGACGGTCAGGATGCTGCGCGAAACCGTCCCCGGCGTGCGCGTGGGCTATGCGCCCTGCGGCGATCCGCGCATCCCGGCCAGCGACCGCGGCGAGGACATCGAGGCCGCGCGCAAGGCGTACTTCTCCGTCCCGGGCAGCGCGAAGGACTGGCCGTTCTCCGTCTCCTGGTGGAGCGATCCGGCGATTCTGGGCCGCTATCCGGAGGAGGGACTTCAGCACTTCGGGCAGTACCTGCCCGCCGGCTGGGAGAAGGATCTGGAGACGATCTGCCAGCCGCTTAACTTCTACTGCCAGAACATCTACACCGGTCGCCTTGTCCGGGCTGCGGACAACGCGCAAGGCTGGGAGGAGCTTCTCCAGCCGGTTGGCCATCCGAAGACGGCGATCCAGTGGGCGGTCACGCCGGACGCGCTCTACTGGGGCCCGAAGTTCCTCTACGGGCGCTACAAGGTGCCGTTCATGATCACCGAGAACGGCATGTCCAGCCACGACGTGGTTTCCCTGGACGGCCAGGTGCACGACCCGCAGCGTCAGGACTACATGCACCGCTATCTGCTCGCCTACAAGCGCGCGGCGGAGGACGGCGTGGACGCCATCGGCTATCTCGCCTGGTCGCTGATGGACAACTACGAGTGGGCCAACGGCTACACCGACCGCTTCGGCCTGGTCTACGTCGATTACGGCACGCAGGAGCGCATCGTCAAGGACAGCTTCCATTGGTATAAGACCGTCATGGAGAGCAACGGCGAAAACCTGTGAGGACGTTAGGGCTGCCGCCCTAAGACCTGCCTGGGGATCTTATCCCCAGACCCCTTTTCCGCTTCGCGGCGGCTTTAAGAAACTCAACATGATCAGGGCTTCCCGAAAGACCGGGAAGCCCAATTTCATTTGGATCGCTCTTCGCCCAGGCTGTACAGCTCCAGGGCATAGATTTTTCCGGTCACAGCGAGGGTGCCGGCGGGGAGCGTCAGGACAAGCGCCAGGGCGCACAGGCTCCCTTTCATCCGTCTCATCCGTTCACCGGCTCCTCCTGCGGCAACTCATCCACGAGCGTGCAGCGGTCCAGCGCCAGGCCGTGCACCTGGCCGTCGTCCATGCCGATGTACACCGTCAGCCAGAGATCATCCTCCAGCTGCGCGCAGGCCGTCCGGCACATGCCCCAGTTGGTGGCAGATTCCTCGTTCTGCAGGTGCCAGGTCAGGTTTTCCAGACCGACAATCCGCTCCGCCTCCTCCGTGGCGGCGAGCACGGTTTCGTGGGAAAAGTCCGCCGTCGGCTCGCTCTGCTCCAGCTCCCATTCCCGGTTGTCCATCGCACTCGCGCTGATCAGCTCGCCGGTCTCCCGGTCAAACGTGGTGCCCGCAAAGACCTCGATGCCCGCCGCATTGCGGTAGGAGAAGAACGTTCCCACGCTTTTGCGCGCGTCGCCTGACCATGCCCTGCTGCCATTCGCATCAACGAGCGTGGGCACATAGCCGCCGTCGTAGCTGATGCTTTCCAGCTTCATGGACAGCGGGCAGTCCAGACGAGTATACAGGATATCGCGCGATTCCTTTTCCAGCGCGGTCAGGTCAAGCTCCCCCGTCATGTCATGCACGCCGCTTGCCACCAGCATCGCGCACAGCTCCTCATCCGAGATCGCGCGGTACGGGCGCAGCGTGAAGTCCTCCATACCGCAGTAGTACCGGCTGTCCAGCTTTGGCTGAATCGCCTGCGGCATGTTCAATTTCGTCACGTCCAGCATTCCGCGCTCGATCAGATCCGCCAGCCGGATATAGCGTTCACGCTCCTCATCCGTCAGGAAGCGGCTGCATTCCAGTCCGCCGCCGCGCGCGCAGTTGCGGTAGCTCAGCGCGTCCGGATCAAACGTCAGGCCCAGCTGATCAAAGGCGTCGATGAGCGCAAGCAGCTGTTCGTCCGTCATGCAGGGGCCCGGCAGCAGCACAAACGCCTGCTCGCCGCCGTAGTTTTCGGCGTCGATCGTGTACACGCCGACAACCACATCCTCCATCTTGTCAAGGACGCTCTCGCCGGTGTAGGCAAGCTCGCCCGCCTGCACCTTTGCGAGCAGCGCTTTGGCGCGCGCGGCCTCGCCCGCCGTCAGCCGCGGGCGCTGCTCCACATCGTAGTAGCAGCCGTCCTCGTCGCGTTCGCACTCCACCCACGCCTGCGCGTTCTCCCATGTTGGGTTCCAGTCGCCGTAGCCGGCGTACACCGTCTCGTCCGGCAGATAGGAGACCTGCTCCTTCGTCGGGCTCATCCCGTCCAGCGTCACCATCGGCGCATCCTCCACCGTTCCCTCCGTCACGCCCAGCGCGCAGGCGGGCAGCAGCAGGCAAAGCGCCAGCACCATCCATCGGGTCATCTTTTTCATAGGGTTCACTCCTTCTTTTTCGAATCTGTTTGAAAACGTGTATGCCCCGCTTTCTGGCTCCTATTGTACCGGCTTTCCCGTTTCAAAGTCCTCATGAAGTTGTATCAAACCTGTAACAAACGGTCGTGCCCCGCCCCGGCTCGGAGGTGATATCGATCGTTCCGCCGTGAAGCTCGGCGATCTTCCGGCACAGCGTCAGTCCCAGGCCCGCGCCGCCGGCCGCTCGCGTGCGCGACTTGTCCGCCTTGTAAAACGGCTCGAATGCGCGCTCGATCTGCTCCTTCGTCATGCCGCAGCCGTGGTCGGTCACGGTGAAGCCGTCCGGGCGCAGCGTCACCCGCACGGGCACATCGCCGCCCGCGCGCTGCGCGTTGACCACCAGGTTGCGCAGCAGCTGGATGGTCAGCTCGCGTTCGCCCAGGAACACCGCGTCCTCGCCGTCAAGCACCACGCCCTCAAACGCGGAGAGCGCCTCGCGCGCCATCTCCATCGAGGAAAAGCGCGTAAAGTCCGGCGCGTCGTGCTCAAGCCGCGTCAGCTGCAAAAGCCGCGCGTCCATGTTGGATAGCCGCTGCGCCTCCCGCGCCATGGAGGCGAGCAGGCTGGCGCGCTGCGCCTCGGGCAGGCTGGCGCGCTCGAGCAGCCGAACGCCGCCCAGAATCGCCGTCAGCGGCGTGCGCATCTCGTGCGCCAGCGCGTCGATGAGCTCCTGCCGCTGCTGGGCCAGCAGCCGGTACGGCCTGGCCAGCCAGCCGGACACCACCACCGACAGCACGGCGCTCAGCAGCACGCCCGCCAGGCTGAGCAGGCCGGCCCAGAGCGCCAGCTCCCGCCGCAGCGCATACACCTGCGAGACGTCCGAGCTCAGCAGAAGCGTCAGGTCGCCCGTCAGCCGGTGGGCGATGTACAGCGTCCGATTCGCCCGGCTGAGCAGCGTGGCGCGGCCCGTCGTCTGCAAAAGCTGCTCCAGACCGTCGTCATACGCTACCTGTGCGCCCGCCATCACGCTGCCGCGATAGACCAGCGCCACCCGCAGCGATTCCGAGCCATAGTGCCGCTGTGCGCCAAAGGCCACGGCGTAGAGCGTATCCATGCCTCCGTCCCCAATCTCCATGGCCACCGCGCGGGCAATGGCCGTCTCCTCGGACAGCGCGTGTTCGCGCTCCCGCGCCATCGTCAGGTCAAAGCAGTGCGACACGATCATGAACGCGCCCAGCGGAAACAGCAGCAGCGCCAGCGCGGTCATCGCCGCGGCGATCCTCGTCCTCATCCGTTATTCCCCCCTGCCGCCGCAGAACCGGTAGCCGTATTTGTACACCGTCTCGATGTATTCTGCGCCGATCTTGCTGCGCAGGCGCTGCACATGCACGTCCACCGTGCGCGTCTCGCCCGCGTAGTCATAGCCCCATACGCCGCCCAGCAGCTCCTCGCGGCTCATGGCCACGTTGCGCCGCCGGGCGAGCATCGCCAGCAGGTCAAATTCCAGCGCCGTCAGCGGCACGTCCTCGCCGCGCAGCTGCACGCGCCGCGCGGAAAAGTCGATCCGCAGCGCCCCGCTCACAAGCGTCTGCTCCTCGCGCCGGGTGCGCCGCAGGATGTTCTCCACGCGCGCCAGCAGCTCCGCCGGCTCAAACGGCTTGAGGATGTAGTCCTGCGCGCCCATCGTGAGGCCCCGCACGCGATCCGGCACGCCGGTCTTCGCCGTCACAAACAGCACCGGGACGTCCATCTCAATCAGCGTCTTTCCCAGCGAAAAACCGTCCTCGCCCGGCAGCATCACGTCCAGCAGCGCGAGGTCCGGCGCCCTCTGCGCGATCATCCCGCGCGCCGCCGCCGCGTCCTCCGCCTCGCGCACGGCATGCCCCACCAGCGTCAGGTGCATGGTCAGAATCTGGCGGATCGCCGCCTCGTCCTCCACAATCAGGATATCGGCCAAACCTATCCCCTCCCATTCCCAATCAGTATACCATATTGGGGCTGCATCCCCTGTAACAAAGTTGTAAAAACGCGCCGGTTATGGTATACTGTCACCACTGTCGAAAAAAGGAGGCTTCCTTATATGATGAAGAAACTGCTGCTTTCCGCCATCGCGCTGATGATGGTGCTCGCCCTGGCCTGCTGCGCCGCCGCCGACGGCAAGGTGAACGTATACGCCCTCAAGGGCCCGACCGGCATCGGCATGGTCGGCGTGATGGAGGATCACGCGGAGGAATACGCGTTCACCCTCGCCGGCGCGCCCGATGAGATCGTCGCCGCCATCGCCAGCGGCAGCGCGGATATCGCCGCCTGCCCGACCAACCTCGCCGCCGTGCTCTACAAGAAGACCAGCGGCAATGTGCAGCTGCTGGCGCTCAACACGCTGGGCGTTCTGCACGTCGTTTCAAGCGATGATTCCATCACTTCCTTTGCCGACCTCGCAGGCCGCAAGGTGTACGCCACCGGCCAGGCGAGCGTGCCGGAGTATGTCATCAACTACATCCTCGAGGCGAACGGCCTGACCGGTCAGGTGGAGATCGAGTACGTCGCCGAGCACAGCGAGCTGGCCACCCTGCTGGCCGCCGGCAAGGCCGAGATCGGCATCCTGCCCGAGCCGCACGTCACCTCCGCGCTGATGCAGAACGACAGCCTGAAGGCCGTCATCGACGTGACCGCCGCCTTCAAGGAGGCCGCCGCCAAGGCCGGCAATCCCGACATGGAGCTCTCCATGGGCTGCGTGATCGTCCGCAAGGATTTTGCCGAGGCGAACCCTGAGAAGGTTGCCGCGTTCCTTGACGCGTACAGCTCCTCCGTCGCCATGGTGAACAGCGACGCGGACGCCGCCAGCCAGCTGGTGGAGAAGCACGGCGTGATGCCCAAGGCAGCTGTCGCCAAGCGCGCGATTCCCAACTGCCACATCGTGTTCGTCGAGGGCGAGGCTGTACGCACGCAGATCGAGCCGCTCTACGAGGTGCTGCTGGCGGCCAATCCTGCGTCCATCGGCGGCGCGCTGCCGGACGACGGATTCTACTATGTCCATTAAACCCCTGAACCCGCGCGCAAAAGTCCTGCTTTCGCGCGCGGGCGTTTTGCTCTTTTACCTCGCGCTGTGGGGTGTGCTTGCGCGCGTCGTGCATCAGCCGCTGCTGCTGCCCGCGCCGGGCGATGTGCTCTCAAGGCTCCTCTCCCTGCTGCCCAGCGCGGCGTTTTATCAGTCGCTTGCCGCCACGCTCCTGCGCACGCTGCTGGCGTATGCGCTGGGCATCGCCGCGGCCGTGCTGCTTGCCGTGCTCTGCGTGCGCTTTCGCGCGTGCGATCTGCTGCTCTCCCCGCTGCTCTCCGCCGTGCGCGCCACGCCGGTCACGTCGTTCATCGTGCTGGCGCTCGTGTGGCTCTCCAGCCCGCGCGTGCCGGTGCTCACCGGCTTTCTGATGACGCTGCCGGTCGTGCATTCCGCGCTTGTGCAGGCCATCCGGGCGATCGACCCCAAGCTGCTGGAAATGGCGCGGATGTACCGCCTGGGCCGGCGCAAAACGCTCGCGCATGTGATCGTTCCGTCGGTGCTCCCGGCGTTCGCGCAGAGCTGCCTGGCCGCCATCGGCCTGTGCTGGAAGGCCGTCGTCGCAGCGGAGGTCATCGGCGTGCCCAAGCGCGCCGTCGGCAGCCGGATCTACGAGGCGAAGATCTACCTGGAGACAGACAGCCTGCTCGCCTGGACGCTGACCATCATCCTGCTCAGCGTGCTGCTGGAAGCGCTGCTGCGTCATCTGGCCGCGCGGTTCACGGAGGTGCGCCATGTGTGACATTCTGCTCAGGCACGTCGGCATGGCGTTCGGCGAAAAGCAGATCTTTTCCGACCTCAGCCTGTCCTTCTCCTCGCCCGGACGGTACGCGATTCTCGGCCCGTCCGGCCGGGGCAAGACGACGCTGCTGCGCCTGATCGCAGGGCTTGAGCGGCCGGACAGCGGCGAGGTGCTGCTGCCGCAGGACGCGCGCATCGCCTTCTGCTTTCAGGAGGACCGGCTGCTGCCGTTCAAGACCGTCCGCGGGAACGTCTCGCTCGTCTGCGGCTCGGACAGCCTTGCGCAGGCCTGGCTTCATCGCGTCGGTCTGGGCAAGGAGGGCGACAGCTATCCCGCGTCCCTCTCCGGCGGCATGCAGCGCCGCGCCGCGCTGGCCCGCGCGCTGGCCTTTGACGCGGACATCCTGCTGATGGACGAGCCCTTCCGCGCGCTGGACGAGGCCACGCACGCACAGATGCGCGCGCTGGTTCTCGAAGCCGCGAAGGACAAGCTGCTCATTCTGGTCACGCACGACGAGGCCGACGCGGACGGCATGACCGTCGTGCGCATCTGAGCCGCATTTACCGGGCGAAGCAAGAAGGGAGTCTGAGGGATGAAATCCCTCAGGCAGGTTTTAGGGCGGCAGCCCAACGTATCCCATAAGTGAAAGAAAAACGTAGTTTCAGAGCAGGCTGCGCAGCAGTCTGCGATTGAAACGGGTTTGATCGCAAAGCCAGAGTTCAAAAGCAGCCCCTTCTGATACCAATTCCTTACGAGGTGATCGCATGCCCATCAAGATACCCGAATCCCTGCCCGCCCGCGCGACGCTGGAGAGCGAGAACATCTTCACCATCACCGAGCACCGCGCCGTCACGCAGGACATCCGCCCGCTGCGCATTCTGCTGCTCAACCTCATGCCCACCAAGGTCGTCACCGAGACGCAGCTCGCGCGCCTGCTGGGCAATTCGCCGCTGCAGATCGAGCTGGAGCTCATCATGACCACCAGCCGCGAGAGCCGCAACACCTCCCGTGAGCACATGCTCTCGTTCTACAAGACGTTTGACGACGTGCGCGGCCAGCACTTTGACGGCATGGTCATCACCGGCGCGCCGGTGGAGCAGATGGAATTCGAGCAGGTGGACTACTGGGACGAGCTCTGCGCGATCATGGAGTGGTCCAAGACGCACGTCACCAGCACGTTCCACATCTGCTGGGGCGCGCAGGCGGGGCTGTATTACCACTTCGGCATCCGGAAGATTCCGCTGGAAAAGAAGCTCTTCGGTGTGTTCGAGCACAAGGTGGAGCGCCGCAGCTCCATGCTGCTGCGCGGCTTTGACGATACGTTCTTCGTCCCCCACTCCCGCCACACGACGATCGCGCGCGCCGACGTGGAGACCGTGCCGCAGCTCAAGATTCTGGCCTCTTCCCCGGAGGCGGGCATCTACGCTATCGCCACGGACAAGGGCCGCCAGATCTTCATCACCGGCCACAGCGAATACGACGCAGAGACGCTGAGGCTCGAGTACGAGCGCGACAAGAAGGCCGGTCTGCCCATCGACGTGCCCAAAAACTACTTTCCGAATGACGACGACACGAAGCCGCCGCGCGTCACCTGGCGCAGCCACGCCAACCTCATCTATACCAACTGGCTGAATTACTACGTCTACCAGCGCACGCCGTACATCATCGACGACATCGCGCATGAGAAGTTCACGCTGGACTGAGCGAGGGAACACGGACGATCCTTCGTCCGGCGTATCCCGGAATGCATGCCGTGCCTGTTCCTGATCAGCATTTCAAGGAGAATGGTGCGCCTGATACGATGCTCATCAAATTGGCGCAGGCAGATGTGTCCGTTTCATCTGATACTAATTCGCAGTTAAAATGTCCAACAGAGCGCATCAGATTTCTCGCTCTGACGAAGCCAAGTGCAGTGAGGCGTACTGGAGGTACGTTGAACGGAACGAGGCAAAGTCAGGGCGGAAAAGATGGTGCGCGGATTGGGTCATTTTAACAAGAATTAGTATGA
>JAGBDL010000142.1 GCA_017937505.1 Clostridia bacterium
AATACAAGGTTGGCGGCTATAAAAGTGATCTGTTCATTGAAGATACAGAAACAGTAGTTGAAATTAAGAGCATTTTGTCTTTTGCTAAGGACAAAGTGGCGCGATTCCCTTCTGTGTATTCACAGCGAGCGATTGATCAGTTGATAAAACTAAGTTGCCTCCTAGATGCCGGATACAACGTTAGCTATATTTTCGTCTCGTTGAATCCAAGAATCAAACGGCTGGCAATTAATGAGGAGATTGCAGAATACAGAGATGCGTTCCGTTGCTGCATTAAAAAAGGAATGAAGGTAAAAGGTGTGTCTCTAAAGTTGATAGATGGGGAGCCAATTGTCTGTTCAAGTTTGCCTGTTAGTACTTGATTCTGTTACTTGCGTGCCTTGCCACTCTGATAGCAGCCGAGGGAGCAATGACATGGACATTGAGCCAGATAATATTGAGGCCTCCGACACTGTGACTGCCCTCTGGGAAGCCGGCTAAAACTACACTTTTGAATTTTTACTCTGCACCTTTTAATTTTTTCCACACAATTGTATTTTCCCTCACACTTTTTAACTTTTCCTCTGTGAGAGAATAGTGAGGGGTAAGTCGCCACCTTGCTCCACGCCTCAAGCGAAATCTTCATAAAGAGAAAGGGCTTTCACAGCCTTACCGGATAGACCGGTGAAACCGTGAAAACCCTTGAAATCAGGCCGCTTCTGGGCATTATGACCCGGAGGCGGCTTTTTCATTTTGTATCATAGACGACGTTAAGATGGACCTGATCATCACCAAGTCGGTTTCCCGTTTCGCACGAAATACGGTCGATACGCTGACCACCATCCGCAAGCTAAAGGAGCATGGCGTGGAGGTCTACTTTGAAGAGCAGAACATCTACACGCTGGATGGCAAGGGCGAATTGCTGATCACAATCATGAGCAGTCTGGCGCAGGAGGAGAGCCGGTCCATTTCCGAAAACGTCACATGGGGCATGCGCAAGCGATTTGCGGATGGCAAGGTCAGCATGCCGTATAAACGGTTCATGGGCTACAGAAAAGGCACAGATGGACTGCCGGAGATCGTGGAGGAAGAGGCGGAGGTTGTAAGGGCGATCTACAAGCGATTCCTTGAGGGCGATACGATCTGCATGATTACCAAGAAGCTGAATGAGCAGGGGATTCCGTCGCCGGCAGAAAAGAAAAAGCTCACCGCTTCGGACGATGAGCAGGAGAAGAAGACGAAGTGGTGCACCGGAACGGTGGAGAGCATTCTGACGAATGAGAAATACAAGGGCGATGCGCTTCTGCAGAAGACTTACTGCACAGATTTCCTGACGAAGAAGATGAAGTTGAATGAGGGCGAGGTACCGCAGTACTACGTACAGGACAGCCATCCGGCGATTGTGGACGCGGAGCTTTTTGATCTGGTGCAGATGGAGCTTGCCCGGCGCAGGGCGCTGAAAGGACAGTACAGCGGAAATGGCTGCTTTGCCAGCAGAATTGTATGCGGAGACTGTGGTCATTTTTATGGCAGCAAGGTGTGGCACAGCAATGATCAATACCGGAAGGTGGTCTGGCGCTGCAATCACAAGTACAACGGACAGAAAAAATGCACATCTCCGCATGTTTCGCAGGAAACGCTGGAGTGTGCATTTGAAGAGGTTATGCGTAGAATGATTGCACAGCGCGAGTATGTGATCGCAGCATGTAGATTGGCAGTAAAGGAAGTACTGGATGCGGATGATCTGAATCAGGAGCGAGAGACACTGGAGGAAAAGCTGCTTCTGCTGAATGAGCGCATTTGCCGGCTGGTGAATGATAATGCGCGGACGGAGATAGATCAGGAAGCGTATCGCCGGGAATACGATGCGCTGAGTGCACAGTATAAACAGGCGACGGATAGAATCCGGGAGATTGACGAAGAGGTACGCAGTCGGGAAGCGAGGAAGAAGCAGATTGCGCTGTTCCTGCGGATGTTTGAAAAGCAGGAAGCGGATGTGGAGTTTGATCCCGGAGCATTTGTAGCGATGGTGGAAAGGGTAGTCGTTCAACAGAAGATGAAAATCAAATGTATAGGGGTGAAATTTGAATTGAGAAATGGTCAGGAATGGAAGATAAGATTCAAGAAGGGAGATGATGCCGGATGAGAATACGATATAACTACCAACTCGTTCTTCTGTGATTCTTGCAGACTCCATGCATTGTTTATTCTTGCGGAACATGGTGCCATCGGCTTGAAACATAGGGCTGTTTCGTTATCGAAAGCAGAGAATGAAGCGGAAGAATTAAACCAGAACAGACGCAAACGCCGTATCGGCTGCGCGAAGCAAGGTGTAGCCGACGCCCGCCGCGCCGTAAAACAGCGTGGGCGTAAACGATGCCTGATAGCCCGATGGCAGATAGGAATAATCGTCCTGGGCGCGTTGTGACATCTCGCAGAGCATTCTGCGTGCATCGTGCGTCAGATCCTCGCGCTCCAGCCTGCGCCCAGCTTCCAGAAGGAAATCGGCGGCGGCGCTGTTACCGCAGCACAGATGATCCCGGAAACGAATGGGATGGTGGAGACAGGCGCCGATGGCGCGGTCCATGTTTGCATCCCAGTCTGCGATCTGGCTGCGCTGGCGCATACAGGAAAGAAGCATCAGTCCGATACCCGGTGCGCCGGAGCAATAACCGTGCATGGCAGTGCTGCTTCCTGGCAAGCGCAGATCTGGCCATGTTGCAAGCTTTTCATTGTAGATGTGGCTTTCCCATACAAAGGCGTCGTTTGCGGCTGCCAGCCATCTGTCGTCTGCGATCGCGTCATAGGCGTGTATCAGCGCAGCGCCGATGCCGGCCATGCCGTGTCCTGCGCCGCTGATGATGCGCTTTTTGCCCAGCGTATCCCATAGGAGCACGCCGTCGGGCTGAACGAGCGTTTTTGTGCGAAGCAGGCGGTCTGCGCAGCGGCGAATGAGAGCATGATCAGGGCTCAGGGGAGAAAAACAGAGCTCTGAAAGCAGGCCGGAGACGCCGGAGATCACATCCGGTCCTGCATGTTCGATCTCCATACGGGGAATAAGTGCGAGAAAATGAGCATAAAGCGCTTGGGCCTGCGGCATGTGCGTCTGGATCAGGCGAATCGATCGAAGAATGCCGGCAGCGCCGTTCAGTCCAAGGGGCATTCGCTTGAACTGCAGCGGATTTCCCTGTTCAAGGCTGAATGTATAGCGCTCAAGATGCTCTAGGCAAGCTTCGGCATATGGCGTTGCCTCTCTCATTCCGGATGCGGCGCAGGCGGACAGGAATATGCCCAGTCCGGCGATACCCTGCATCAGTTCCGGCTGCATCGTGCTGGTTCTGCCTTCGACATTGGTCAGCCAGCCGATCGCTCCATTCGGCGCTTTGAGGGCGAAGGAGCAGATGCGCTTCATGACCTTTTCAGCCTCTGCGTAGAACTGCTCCTGCGTCTGCATCGCGCTGTTCTGCTTTGCGGAGAATGTGCGATGCTCTTCGTTGGGCAGGGGGACGATTGCCAGACGGATGGCGCTGACGAGCAGTTCCTTTTCAAAGCGCATCTCGCCCTCGCTCATCCGCGCAAGCCGCCTGCGGGCGTTTTCCACGCCGCTGCATGCAAAGTATCCCTTGACGACAACCTGGCCGGAGGAAAGTAGATCGCAGCTGTCTCCCATGGTATAGAAGTAAGGAATATCTCCGCGAAGAAGCGCGGCTTCTTCTGCTGCAGCGATCGGAAAGAGGTTCGGCGCATGCGCTTGCTCAAAGTACGATCGGAGTCCTTCGGTGACGGCCCTTTGTGCATCTGAGGATGCGAGCGCGCGCGGCGCAAGCAGCCTGCGCTGCAGGGCAGCGTAATATCGGGTATGGCGCAGAAGCCTGCGCACGCGGATGGCGCTGAAAGCCTGCAGGACGCTTTCCAATTCGCTACGCAGCGCCATGCAGCGGCGATATCCTTCTTCAAATCCCGAAAGGAAATCGTCCATATGGTCCTGCACAGTCTGTACGGCACCGCTCAATACGGGCAGACCACGCCCGGCGGATTCCTTGTTCATCAGCGGACTTAAATCGCGGCCGCCGGACAAGGACGGTAGCAGGGAAGAGGGATACAGGGAATGATTGAGCGCATCCGTAAAGCTGCCGTGTTGATCTGGCAGCAGGGTTTCGCCGAATACCTTTGGCGAGGGCGTAAGCAGGGTTTCAAAATCAATCAGAACAGGAAGGTCGCCGATCGCCAGAAAGTTTTCTGCATGCAGGTCGCTGCTGCCCAGCGCCTGAAACAGCGCGCACAGGCTGCCGAAATGCCTGAAATATTGCCGGATTTCTTCCTCAGCTTTGGCGGAACGTGCATGGATAAATTCGCAGAATCCGTATCCGTCGCCCGCCACGCAGCACGGCGCACGTGTGATATCTGAAAAATGGCGATCCACCAGCTGAGCATACAAAACGTCTGTGCGGCAGTCGTGCGGCTTGTAGAGGAGCTTGCCCCGGGTGGTTGTCACGATGACGGCGCAGCGTCCATCTTCATGCAGGTCACCCCCATCGCAGGAGACGTCGATGATCTCGCCCAAATCTGTACAGCCGAAAAAGGCCTGAGCGATTGCCTGATGATGGTCGTCAATGCGCGCAAGCATCTCAAGAATCATCTGAGTAAACTGAGCGGCGCTGCACTTCAGCCATTCAAGCAGGACAGGCATGCCCTGAAGCGGGGCAAGATCGCTGTCTTCCAGCTCTTCAAGCAGCGCAGAAGAAGCTTCTTCGCGCTCGTTGCGGGGGATCAGATCCATATTCAGCGCCGCGATGGGATTGCCGCGGCTGAGCCTTTCCTGAAGCAGGGCACTCAGCGCGGGCTCAGCGACGGCGTGCAGACGATCAAACAGCAGCGCGCTTAGCTTTTCGCGGGCGCTGCGGGCGACGGGAACCGGGGGTTCCTTTTCCCACAGAGCAGTCTCGGCCTGCGTAATCCAGCGCAGAAGAATCCGACTGTGATGCGGCATATTCTGCATATCGGGATGCAAGTACATGGTCTGCGCACCTCTCGTTCCTCTTGCTCAGATTTCTTCTGCCAGCATGGAAAAAAGAGAATCAATGACGTTTTGCGCGATCTGAGCGAAATCAAACCGCGATACAAATTGGATGGCCTCCTGTGTCTTTTCCTGTGGCACTTTGTAAACCCGGAAGGAGGTTTCAAGATAGCGGGCGACTTTGGTGTCCATGGTGAAATACATATCGTAGGGGACCGACATAAAGCCGCGGATGATGCCGCCCGTAGCGATTTCCATCTCATAGAAATCCTTTTCCTGATATCCGGGATTATAAGGCAGGAAGTATTCGCTCATCTTCTCTGCGATACTCCTGCGGATGATATCCGAGGTCTTGGGCAGGGAATAGGCGGTGATATACAGATCGCGGATCTGCTCACTGCTTTCTGCCATATACAGCTGCAGCGTCGTTTCTGCCGCCCAGAACAGGATTTTGTCATCCGTCATATTGCTGAGCAATTTTCGTACGGCGCTGAACTGACCATCCAGTACAACACTCACCAGTGCGCACAGGATGTTTTCCTTGTTTTCAAACAAATGCATCAGCGATCCGATATTGACGCCGGACTCCCTGGCGAGCTCGCGAAGCGTGGTCTGCGTATATCCCTGACTTAAAAACATGTTTGCGGCTTTTAACAGGATTTTGCGCCGATGCAGTTCGCTGTTTATTTCCAGCCGTTTGGGAGCAGCCACACGTGTGCCTCCTTTCTATGGATCTGTGTAGAAAAGCGGGGCAGGTTCAAGCCGTGCCCCGCTTTGTGATGATTTAGCAGCGTAGATGCCAAGCGTGATCAGCAGTCATCGCAGAGAATACGGCCGTCGCCCCATTCTTTGTCCTTGCGCTTGGAGCTGTTGATCGCTTCGATGGCGCAGCAAATACCACAGGACAAGATGGAAATCCAGGCCTCCTCGGCGTTCGCGCCGCCGGCGACGGCGTCCAGCGCGGTATCGTCCATCTGTTCGGCTGCTGCCTTGAGCGCAGCGATGAATTCCTCGGCGGTCGCTTCGCAGCCCTGCTCCTTGAGGAAAGCGGCGAGCGCGTTGTTCTTGACGGCCTGCGCGAGCAGCTTCTGCAGGGCTTCGCTGTTCTTGATTTCAGTGATGAGCATGTCGATGGTTTTCATGATTCGTTCCTCCAATCTCTAAATGGTTTCTTAAACGATGATGTTTTTTCGTCACCGCATGGTTAGTCGTTGCACAGGATATTGCCGTCAGGGCCATTGCCGACGCCGCTGCCTTGGGCGCTATCTGTCGCTTCAATCACGCAGGCAATGCCCATGGAGTTGGCGATCATGGACTCGATAATATCTCGGTGGTTCGCGCCGCCGGCGACAGCGTCCAGCGCGTCGTCATCCAGCTGTTCGCCCTGCGCCTTGAGCGCGGCGATAAATTCCTCGGCGTCGTCGTCGCAGCCCTGCTCCCTGAGGAAGGTGTCGAGCGCGTTGTTCTTGGCGGCGTCAGCGAGGAGCTTCTGCAGTTCTTCGCATGACTTGATTTCATTGATGAGCATGTCGATGGTCTTCATAAGGTGGAAGCCTCTTGTCTGGAGAAAATTTGTTTCATGGTCAAATACGGGGTTGATTTTGTGTTCTGTAACATGTTATAATTCCATTATCCACAACGACAAGAATTTGTCAATAGTTTTTTGAAAACTCTATTTTCTTCTGCGAAAGGAGAAATGGCATTGTATTCCAAGCATAAAGACGCCCGTCCGGAGGATACGATTGCCCGGATTCAGGGAATTCTCAAAGAATTGGGCATAGAGCCGACCGTATCCATCCTGCAAAACGGTAGCGGGATTTACAGTGCCGCGATGGATGACAAGGTACATGGCTGGCATGTCAATGGCAAGGGAACAACGCAGGCATATTGCCTGGCCAGTGCCTACGGCGAAGCCATGGAACGGCTTCAGGCGTATTATTTCTATGAACGGCTGGAGGATGGAGAGGCTGAGGAAAACGACCGCTTCCGTATCTATCCGGACGAGCAGCTTTTTGAAACGGCGTGCTGCAAAGAAGCCTATCCCGAAATCTGGCGCGCGCTGCGTGAGGCCTATGCACTGGATCAGGGGATCAAAGCCGATCAGGTTGGCGAAGAGGAGCTGGATAGTTTTGTACGCCGGTATTTTTCCGATACGGCGGTGACGCTGCCGTATTACAGCGTATGGGAGGAGAAGGTTGTTCATCTCCCCGAGCTGATGATCTCCGCGCTGTGCGGTTCCAACGGTCTGTGCGCAGGAAACACGCCCTGCGAGGCGCTCAATCAGGGCATTGCCGAGATCCTGGAGCGGCATGTCAAAGAGCTGATCTTCCGCAAAGGCTATACGCCGCCGGAGATTCCCCGGGAATACATCCAGGAGCATGTCCCATCCCTGTATGAAACCATGCTTTCCGTAGAGGCTTTAGGCCCTTATACCATCGTGATCAAGGATGCGAGCATGGGCATGGGGATGCCGGTTGTCTGCGCGCTGTTTGTCGATCGGGCGCACCAGCGCTATCATACCAAATTCGGCTCCAGCTTCTCCCTGAGCGTCGCCATCGAGCGTTGCCTGACGGAGCTCTTTCAGGGATTTGATCTGAAGAATCCCAAATACCACGAGCAGTTCATGACGCCGTGGAGTACGGAACAGTCTGCAAAATGGAATGAGCCCGCAAATCGCCAGATGCAGATGCGCACCGACATGGGCAACGTGCCAGTATCCTTTATTTCCGGCAGGCCTTCGTGGGAATTTAAGGACTGGGAAACGGCGTCGGGATACGGACGCGCTGATATGGATAATCGGGCGGCGCTTTCCTTTATGCTGGAAAAGCTGCGCGTGTTCCATCCGCAGGTCTATATCCGGGATTACAACTTTCTGGGATTCCCGGCCTACCGGATCTTCGTGCCCGGTGTGTCGGATATCCATATGCCCCTCGGACCCAAGCGCATGCATTACAAGATCAGCAAAGCGGATGTTGAGAAGCTTTACCGGGTTCCTACGGTAAAGCTGACCCGGGAGGAACTGTCGCGCTGTTATCAATACCTGACTGCGCAGGACAATGTGTTCCGGGATACGTTCGGGTCGGCGCCCCTTGCCGCTGTACAGGCCGTCTTCTTCTTTGTATATGGGGAGATGGAAAAGGCGATCAAGGCGCTGCGCTCTCTGGACGCGCAGGCGGCTTCAAAGCGCTATGCCTGCGCTGCCATGGAGCTGGAGCTTGCGCAGCTGAATATCCCGCCTGAGGAACGGGACAAAACGCTGGCGCTCTTCTTTATGCCGGAGGATACCGCCTTTGCGCACAAAGTGTTCAGGAAGGAGCCAGGCAGGAGCAGTTATGCGTATCTGATCGATCGGGTGATCGATCCTGCGGGGAAAAAGCTCTTTGCGCGAAGCGGCGGCATCGACTACGGCGCAAGGGCGCAGTTCCATGCGGCCATGCGCGCAAAGCTCAGAGAAAATTGTCCGGATCAGCAGCTTTCGCATGTGTTCAGATTCTGAGAATAGTTGAATTACATAATGACAGAGTGGATCAGACGATGTATAATATGAATGGAAATCTGTACCATTCTTAAGGACGCAGCCCGATACATACATAGGCAACTGAATCAGAAAAGGAGAGATGATCAATGAGCGAATTTATGAAGAGAATCAACGAGGACGAGGCGTTCGCCAAGCAGTTTCAGGAACTGGAAAACGCCGAGGCGCGCCGGGCCTTCCTGCGCGAGGCGGGCTATGATGTGAAGGATGTCCGTGCTTTCATGGTGTATCTCAGGGATAATACGGACTTCATGGCGAAGCTGGCTAAGCTGGAAACCATGGATGAAAAGCTGGATTGTATTGCGCAGGCGGGTTTCTTCTTCAGCAAAGAGGAGCTGGACGCCGAGCAGGAGCGCATCGCCGAAGAGGAGTTTGAGGATGTGGTCGGCGGCGGCTGCGGCCTGTATATCGAAGGACATTGCGGCCTGACCTGCGAACCGGAATTCTTTAAGGATGATCCGGGCTGCGACGGTTACTTCAAATGCACATGGGGTTGATCGCTTGAACATCAAACCGTATCACGTATTTTCTGTCGAGGGGCATGGCTATCTCGTAAAGCTGCTGAGCAATCGGGTTTATCCCATCGCACAGGACGAGGAGTATGCCCTTCGTCTTTTTCTTGAAAAGGGCGAGCCGCTTGATGAGCGGCTGGCTGAGAAGTATGGTCTGATTGGCGGAGAGGCAGATTATGAGACCGGGCGCAAGAGACGCTGGGATCAGATTTTTGCCGTGCGCAAGATATACTGTCTGGAGCTGATGATGGCTCAGGAATGCAATCTGCGATGTACATATTGCTATGGCGACGGTCAGTTTGGCGGACGGGGCATCATGTCCGAGGAAACGGTGCTTGCTGCGATCGATTGGTTTTTATCTTCGATAGAGGGAGAGACATATCCGCCGGGCAGCGAGCCGTCCATTTCCTTCTTCGGCGGCGAGCCGCTGCTCAATTACGCGATGATCAAGCGGGCGATTGAGTATCTGCACGATGAGCGTGGCCGGAAGGATATTACTTTTTCCATCACCACCAATTTAACGCTGCTCACCGATGAGATGCTCGCTTTTTTCAAAAGCCGCCGGGTCAGCCTGCTCATCAGCTTCGATGGACGGATGCAGCGCCTGTATCGCCGCTATGCCAGCGGCGCGGATTCGTATGAAACCGTTTCGCAGAACATCCGAAAAGCCTTATCGGTTCTGCCGGCAAGCTGCGGACGAGGCACGCTCTACGGCGAGGGGGACATGGAGCAGATGACCGATGATCTGCTTCAAATCGGCTTTCGATACGGTTACATCAACGGTGCTTCCGGCAGCCTGATCAGCGGCACTGTGCTCAAAGACAAGCAGGACTGGTATCGCGTGTTGGTTGCTACCTATCCGGAAAAGACCCGCCGTTATCTGAATGCTATCAAAGAAAGAGACGAAGAGGCTTATCGCAGGCTGTCGTTTGATCAGGAGTTCATGAACGCTGTGGGCAGGGGATGGAATCCGTCGCGCAATATGCTTTCCTGCGGCGGCGGGCGGACGATGGTTGCTGTGGATGTCAAGGGGGACATCTATCCCTGTCACCGCTTCGTTGGCGTGAAGGAAATGCGCATGGGCAGCATTTGCACGCCTTTTGATCAGCTGCATACCGGAGAGTTTGCCGATCACGTCAGCTTTCATCAGGAGCGCTGCCGCGACTGTTTCCTTCGATTTACGTGCGGCGGGAGCTGCATGCACGAGAGCTACTGTGACGTCGGCATGCCCGACGAGGCGCCGACGATCCATCGTACCTTTGATACCTTCTGCCAGTATCGGCGCTTATGCGCAGAGCTGGCAATCCATACGGAACGTATGCTCAATGCGCAGGATCGGGCGTGGCTGCGTGGTATTCGCGCAAAGCCCGGGGCTTCGGAGGAGAAAGCATGAACTATGATCGCAAAAAGGAAGCGGATCCTCGCCAGACCGTGGAAAGGATACGCGGAATTCTGAAAGCGCTTGGCATTGGCGCCGAGGAAAGCTGGAAGAAGCGCACTGCAGCGCAAGACGTGGAACCGCATGCTTTTTCGGTACGTCTGCATGCGGATGCACTGGGCATGAGCACAAACGGAAAGGGCAGCGAGCGCAGCTATGCGCTGGCCAGCGCATACGGCGAATTCATGGAACGGCTGCAGAATATGTTTCTGATTCCGCTCAATCGGGTTTCGAGCGAGGCACTGGCAGAAGGCGGCTTTTCGCTGTATCCCGATGAGAAGCAGCTTACGCCGGATGAAGTATGTCAGGCGAAGGATGCGTTTTCTCAGAGGATCGTCGCAGATTATTATCGCGGCAGCTTCCTGCTTGCCTGCGGGCAGAAGGAGCGCATGCAGGTGGTCAGCGACTATCGTGTCGGCCGCCTGCGGGAGGATGAAAGGCTGATTGTGTGGCCTTTTTACAGCGTAAAAGAGGGTCGCGTGACGGACATCTGGCAGAATTATGTCTGGATGCAGGGGTCCAACGGCATGTGTGCAGGCAATACGCCGCAGGAAGCGCTAGTTCAGGGCTTTTCGGAGATCTTTGAGCGTTACGCTATCGCGGAGGTTCTCGGCGCAAATGCAGTTCCGCCGGATATTGAGCCGGAAGAATACCTGCACTACGATGTGATCCGGGCCATCATTGAGGAAATTGAGGCAGCAGGTCCCTATCGCATTCTGGTGAAGGATTGCTCCCTTGGCAAGGGTCTGCCGGTGTGCGCTGCCGTGCTGCTGGATACACAAAAGCATCGCTACCGCGCCAGCTTCGGCAGTCATCCATCCCGGCCTGTGGCGATTGAACGCTGCCTGACGGAGCTTTTGCAGGGCTATGACCCTGCGGACAGCCGCCAAAGCGACGCGCGGCTGATTCCCATCGGCCGGGATTGCACGAAGATTGATCCATATGTCAATCTGGTGAATATGTATTCAAACGGCATGGGCGTATTGCCGCACGGTTTTTTTGCCGATCCGCCGACATACGTATGCGCGCCGGCATGGGATGTGGATGGAGCGGATAACACGCAGATGCTTAAGCGCTATATGTCTTTGGCGCTGGCTCTGTCGGATGACGTCCTGATCCGCGACGTCTCCTATCTGGGGTTTCCGGCATACATGATTCTCCTTCCCGGCGTGAGCCATCCGGGAGTTACCCGGCAGCTTCTGCGCAGGAAAAACGCCTATGCGTCTTTGTCCAGCATTGGGCAGTATCGGGAAAACAGGGATGAACGGACGCTGAAAGCGCTGCTTGCCGGTCTGAATATGTGGGAGGGCCGAAGCTCACGGCCTGCGCTCCCTATTCCCGTTTACCGGCTCAAGGCGGCTGTGCTGCTGATGCTGGGGCGGCTGGAAGAGCTGCCTGCGTATCTGGAGCAGTATCTGCCGGCGATCGTCGCGCAGGAGGAGCGTGCAGAAATGAGCGCGCTTGCGCTGGCTGCCCGTCTCAAGCATGAGGGCACGGCGATGGAGCGAATTGGCCAGCTGATCTCGACTTTCTACGCGGCTGAAGTCTGGAATATGGTTAAAACCCGCTGGCTGTGCGATGATCCGCTGGATGTGCTGCTGCGTGCGATGCCGGACAAGGAAGAGCCGGATGCGGCGTGCTCAGCGCTGCTCATTCGGCTCAAGACGCAGTTTTCCGGCGCGCCTGTTTCGCAGCAGGCGCTTAGAACGTTGTTTGATTCATAAGGAGGAGCAGGATGGAATTGTTTGTAAAGCCCTTTGATCTCTTTGAGGTGAATGGGCAATGGTTTCTGCTCAAGACCAAATCCCTGATGCACAGCATGGTTTCCAAAGAGGATGTGCCGCTGCTTCAGGCGATTCAGAGGAAGCGATGCGCCCATGATTCGTTTCGGGCACTGCTTGAGCGCTATCGCCTTGTGGATCAAATGCCATGGGATGAAAAGGCAGAAACAGCGCGCGCGGTACAGGCCTATCGCAGGCATGCCGCCAAGAAGCGGCTGGTTATCATGGAGCTGTTCGTGGCGCAGAACTGCAACATGGGCTGTATCTATTGCTATGGCAGCGACGGCAGCTATCATCAGCGGGGAATGATGACGGCGGATACCGCGCATCGGGCGATCGACTGGTTCCATGCGTTATGCGAGAAGCCGGAAGAGGCGGGCATCGTGTTCTTCGGCGGCGAACCGATGATGAATTTCCCCGTGATCCGGGAAAGCGTTGAGTATGCTGAAAAGCTGTTTGGCGCGGGAAAGCTGACCTACGGCATGGCGACCAATATGACGCTGATGACGGATGCTCAACTGGATTTCTTCGCGGCGCTTCCCAAGATGAATCTGCTGGTGAGCATCGACGGCCCAAAGGAAATCCAGAACAGGCAGCGTCCGCTCAAGGACGGGCGGGACAGCTACGAGGTATGCGCCGAGCGCATCCGTGCGGCGCTTAAGCGGGGCATCGCGTGCGTCGGCCGCGCAACGGTGTATTTTGATGCTGACCGCGATGCAGTCGTGCAGGAGATGAAGCGGTTGGGGCTTTCTGCCTGGCAGCTGACTGCTGTATCCGGCTGTGCGAGCGACGGTGTTCGCCGCGAAGATGCGAAGATGCTGTATGAAAAGTGGCTCGATGAGTTCCCGACGAAGATCATCCGGTTTGTTGACGCTGTCAAGGCGAGAGACAAAGAGGCCGCCGATGCCATCATGGCAAACGACGACCTGAGAAAGCTGATTATAGAGGGCGCAAGCGGCGCGCGGATTCCGCGGGATATTGTGGGCTGCAGCGCATCCAGAAGCCACATCGCTGTGGCGGCAAACGGGGATCTGTATCCCTGCCATCGATTTGTGGGCATGGAGGAATTCTGCTGCGGCACGGTGGGCGAAAGGCGGAATGGCTGGAGCGAATTCGCCCAAAGCCGCCTGGAGATGTGCGAAGACTGCCGCGATTGCATGCTGCGCTTTGCCTGCTCGGGCGTATGCTATTATCAGGGGTATACGGACGGACCACGGAAGAGCATCTATTCGATGCCTCCGCATTTCTGTGATTACACGCGAATGCGTGCGAAGCTGAAAATCTACGTATACCGCATGCTGGACGAACGAGATAAGAGCTGGTATTTTACTCGGAAACCCGAGCGTTAATGTCAAGAATCCCCCGAACCATCCTTTGAAAGGCTGCGCAGCCGCTGCCGGGGCGGCGATGAGCAGGACATCCCGAAAAACACATGGGAAAATAGGCGCAGCTTTTGCATGCTTCGGTCAAGGACTGTTCGTATGCGCGAAGCTGCGCCTGTTTTTTCATCTGAATGTCGGCCATTGCGTCGCCAAAGGAAGCGATGCGTGCGCAGGCGTTGCCAATATGGCTTTCGCAGGCGTATAGGTTTCCCGCATAGTCGGCAATGAATCCCTCCGGCTTGAGGTTGTCGCAGGGAGAGGAGCGCTGGGCGATAAGCGCATTGCGCACCTGGCTGTGCCAGCCGAGCGCATACAGATGCTCGACAAAGCGCAGATGCGCGTCTGTATAGCCTTCGGGATCAAACGTTTCCATGGCGGAGGATTCAACCGGAGCAAGGTAGAGATTGATGCGATCGCGTACATGCGGGCGGCTGTGCAGCTCGTCTGTCAGCTCAAGCAGGGAAGCGAGATTGGCCGGATAGCAGTTCAGGCGCAGGTTGAAAAGGACATTGCCGCACTGCCTGTCAATCAGATCGAGTACTGCGTCGTAATCCTGAGGCGATGCACTTTTGTATGTGCAGTAGGTTTCTTTGACACCGTCGAGCGTGATCTGTATGCTCACCAGATTAAAGCGCAGGAGCTGCTTGATCATCGCGTCGGTAAGCAGCGCGCCGTTGGTGATCAGGCGCGTGCGCAGCTGGATGCCGTTTTTTTGGCAATAGCGCAGCAGGCGCTCAGAGGCCGTCAGGATATAGTCAAAATCCAGCAGCGGCTCGCCGCCGAACCATTTGACGGCAATGGCTTTGCAGTGTGTCAGAGCCCCGGCGGCCTTTTCGATGAACGCGCATAGCACGTCAGGTGAGGCACTGGACGTCTCGGGCTGCAGCACGTCGCTTTCAAAGCAGTAGCGGCAGCGGTAGTTGCAGGAGAGCGTGACGGCTGCAGTGACGCTTACGGTTTCTGCTTCGATATCCAGAAAACGCTGATACTGTGCGTAAAACGCAGCGCTCTCGTCCATATCTCCGGGGACGAGGAAGCCGCGGCGGAGGAATCCCATCGCCTGGTCGTTTTGCTGCATGGGCGAAGACAGACGCTCATATACGGACGTTGGTACCCGGATCAAAGAACCGGTCCGGGTGTTATACAATACGGTTTTTCTGTTATTCTGGGATATGACAAGATTGAACTTGGATGCTTTGAACATGGTGCGTCTCCTTGAAAGCGTGTCAGCCATTTTCTTCTGCGTTCAGTGTATCACAGAAGAAAACCGCCGGCAATCCAATTTTTGCGGGCGCAGGGCTGCGCATCAGACGGCGGCAGCCGCAGGGGGAAATATTGACACTGCTTTGGATTGACACTATAATTTCTATATCGACGGCGGATCAATGAGGGATAGTTCTCCATTTAATGTAATAATAGGAGGTTTGCTTATGAAACGCATTGCTGCAATGGTTTTTGCTGTCATGCTGCTGTTTTCCTGTGCTTTGGCGGAGGGGATGACGGCCGAACTGGGGCTGACTGCTGAGGAAAAGGGCGCCAGCGGCTACACGGCACAGATCAATTCTGCCGTGTATTCTCTTCTTGATTTTGAGGATACAAGCGAATACGACAACGCTGTGCGCGGCTTGATCGACGCGCCGGAAACGCTTGAATTGACCGATGCGGACGGCAAAGTGGTGTGGAGTCAGGCGGCGTACAGCTTCCTTGATGACCATGAAAAGGCGCCGGATACCGTCAATCCCAGCCTGTGGGAAAACACGCGCAACAACCATGCCTACGGTCTGTTTGAGGTCTGCGAGGGCATCTACCAGGTTCGTGGTTATGACATGGCAAACCTCACGGTCGTCAAGGGCGAGACCGGCTGGATTGTGTTCGACGCGACCATGTGCGTGGAGACGGCTCAGGCGGCCATGGCGCTGATTGAGAAAAACCTGGGCAGCTATCCCGTGAAAGCGGTCGTGATTTCCCATCCGCATGCCGATCATTTCGGCGGTATTCTGGGCGTGATGGCGGCCGAAGACGCAGCGGATGCGTCCCTGCCCCTCGAGGAGCAGATCGCCAGCGGAAAGATTCCGGTTATCGTGCCCGAAGGCTTTGCAGAGCATGCTATTGCGGAGAATGTCTATGCCGGAAAGGCCATGACCCGTCGCGCCAACTACCAGTACGGCGTGCTGCTTACGCCCGGCGTCACTGGAAAAATGGCGCAGGGCATCGGCATGGGCCAGTCCACAGGAACGGTGACCTATATCGCGCCGACGTATGAGATCAGAGAAACCGGCGAGACGCTTATCATCGACGGCGTGGAGATGGAATTCCAGATGACGCCTGGCACCGAGGCGCCAGCTGAGATGAACACATGGTTCCCGCAGTATAAGGCGCTGTGGATGGCGGAGAACTGCACCGGCACGCTGCACAACCTCTACACCCTGCGCGGTGCGCAGGTGCGCGATGGTGCAGCATGGGCGGGCTATATCACCCAGACCATGACCCGCTATGGCGGACAGGCGGAGGTTGTGTTCCAGTCCCACAATTGGCCGCACTGGGGCAATGCGGTGATCAATGAATATCTGGTTAACACTGCCGCAGTGTACAAGTTCATCAATGACCAGACGCTGACGTATATCAATCAGGGCTATACCTCTGATGAAATCTCCAATATGATTAAGCTGCCCGAGGCGCTTGAGAAGAACTGGTATACCCGCCAGTATTATGGCACCGTGGCGCACAATTCAAAGGCTGTGTATCAGAAGTACATGGGCTGGTATGACGCCAATCCGGTCAATCTCAATCCGCTTGAGCCCAGCGAGAGCGCGAAGAAGTGGGTCGAGTATCTGGGCGATGTGAACGAAGCGCTGCGTATGGCCAAGGCGGACTTCGACAAGGGCGAGTACCAGTGGGTGGCGGAGATCACCAACACCATCGTCTATGCTGACCCTGCGAATGAGGCTGCCCGTCTGCTTTGCGCGGATGCGCTGGAACAGCTGGGTTATCGTGCGGAGTCCGGCCCCTGGCGCAACGCCTATCTGACTGCAGCGCTGGAACTGCGCCATGGCAATCAGGCAATGAATGCAGCTCAGACCAAGGGCGGTGCAAACTTCCTGAAGGAAATGACTCCCACCATGATCTTTGACTACATGGCGATCCGGATGGACAAGCAGATGATGGCCGATCAGGACTTCACGATGAACATCACGCTGCTGGATGTGCAGCAGCAGCATGTGCTGCACATTAAGAACGGCGTGATGCTGGTGTATGAAAATGCCCATCGCGAGGATGCGGATGTGTCCATCAGCTGTCCGAAGAACGCGCTGCTGCTCCTGCTGCAGGGCAATATGGAGGCATTTGCCGCCATTCCTGTGCAGGGCGATGCTTCGCATCTGACACTGCTGATGCAGAGTATGAATCAGTTCCCGCTGGCAGGCATTGCGGCATTCAATATGATTGAACCCTGAGTGAAACATCATGAGGGCAAGGATTTGCTGTGTATATGACAGACTGCTGAAAGCAGGTACATCGAGCGAGGAGGAAAAAGCATGAGCGAAAATCTGAAGGCATTTTGGGAAAAGGTCTCAACGGACGAGAAGCTGCTTGAGCGTCTGCGGTCAGCAGCCGGGCATGAGCAGGTCCTTGAGATGGCCAAAGAGATCGGAATGGAATTGTCAATGGCGGACATTGCACCACAAGTATGCGAAATGACGGAAGGCGAGCTGGAGACCTTGAACGGCGGCCTCCATGTTCAGGAGTATTGGGATCCAGATATCGGAACGTATATCAGACCGAGTAGTAGTCAGATGAAGTGGGGTCTAACATGTGAGAAAGCGGCGCAGAGTGGAATCATGGAATGAACAACAGAAGGAGAGAAGACCATGCCAACGACAACGAACCGAAACACAAATCCCGGCGGGCCTGAGCTGAATCATTACCTCATGGCCGCCCGGCCCGGCAGCTGGCTGATTCTTTCGCTGACGCTGTTGATCGTGGCGATGGCGCTGGTATGGTCCTTCCTTGGCACCATGAAGACAACCATCGCCGTCACCGGCGTAAAACAGGGGGCGCACTTTACCGGCTATCTCAAGCCCAAAGACTCGATTTCCCTGCAAAGCGGCATGACCGTCGATTATCAGGGGGAAATGGCAGGTATTCTTGTCAGCCGCGGTACCGCCAGCATCGATGCGGCAGATATTGTCGCGTCCATGGATAACGCCTATTACAGCGATCAGCTTCAGCTGAATCCTTATAATGTGGAGATCAAAATCGATCTCGATCCGGGTGTGTGCCCGGATGGCGTGATTGTGCTGGAGATTGTGCTGGCTCAGACCCGTCCATTTGACTTCCTGATGAACTGAGGTGTGCCGGATGAAGGATAAGCGGAAAAGGGTTCCGGTCATCATGCAGATGGAGGCGCTGGAATGCGGCGCAGCCAGCCTGTGCATGATTCTGGCCTATTATGGCAAGTGGCTTCCTCTGCCGCGTGTGCGTACGGAGCTGGGCGTATCCCGCGACGGCGTGAGCGCGAAGAGCATCATCCGGGGCGCACGCAATTTCGGCATGGAGGGTAAGGGCTTTCGCTACAGCGTAGATTGCCTGAAAGAGAAGATCACGCTGCCCTGTATCCTCTTCTGGAATAACTGCCATTTTGTCGTGCTGACGGGCTTTGGCAAGAAGGGAGCGTATATCAACGATCCGGCGAGCGGCGCTGTGGTGGTGCCGATGGATAAATTCGAAAAGCAGTACAGCGGCGTTGCGCTGGAAATCGTGCCTGGCGCTGACTTTGTGCCTGGCGGACGGCCGACCAGCATCTGGCCCTTTGTAAAAAAACGGCTCAAAGGGACGGGCTCGGCGCTGGCGTTCCTGTCTTTGTCCGGCTTGGCTGCTGCTGTGCTGGGCGTCGCGCAGCCGGCGCTGTCATCCAGCTTCGTGGATAAGATCCTCACCGGGGCCAATACGGCGTGGCTCGCGCCGCTTCTGGCGCTTCTGACCGGTCTGGCAGTGGTTCAGTTTCTTTTGCAGGCGGCAACGGCGTCCTATCGGAATTATGTGCAGGGGCGCTTTGCTGTATCGGCCAATTGCGATTATCTGATGCATGTTCTGCGGCTGCCCATGCAATTTTTCTCTCAGCGCATGGCGGGCGATATCGCAGGCCGTCAGCAGGATAACGCCGCTGTGGCCAATACGCTGCTCAATACCTTCGCGCCCATGGGTGTAGGCCTGATTACCATGGCCGTCTATCTGGTGATGATGCTTTCCATCAGCCCGGTGCTGACGCTGATTGGCGTTTCTGCGCTGGTGATCGATCTGTTTGCTGCGCAATACATCTCGCGCAGGCGCGTGACAACCGCGCGGGTGATTGCGCGCGACAGCGGCATGCTTTCCGGCACGACGGCGAGCATTTTGGGCATGATGGAGACCATCAAGGCCAGCGGAGCAGAGGAAGGCGTGTATGGCCGATGGACGGGCATGCAGGCGGCCATGGTTTGTGGCCAGGCAAAGATTTCCCGCCTGAATACCTATTGGGGCAGCATTCCGCAGCTGCTGCTGAATATCTCCAATGTGTTATTGCTTGCGCTGGGTGCGCTGCTGATCATCCGCGGCGAACTGACGACGGGTGCGCTGCTGGCGCTTCAGAGTCTGCTTCAGTCGTTCATCACGCCGGCTGAGAAGCTTATCGCGGCAGGACAGGAGATCACGGAAATGCGCTCGAGCATGGAGCGTATTGAGGACGTGACCAATTACGACGTGGACGAAGTCTTTGCAGATCAGCAAGCGCAGGACAAAACTGCGTCTCCCATTACGGGCCATATCAGCATCCGCCATGTAACCTTCGGTTATTCCAGACAGGCTGCGCCGGTGATCAAGGACTTTTCGCTGGAGCTGACGCCGGGACGTAAAGTCGCGCTGGTGGGCTCCTCCGGCTGCGGAAAGTCCACCATGTCCAAGCTCGTAGCTGGTCTGTATCAGCCGTGGGAGGGCGAGATTCTCTTTGACGGAAAACCTATGTCTGCATACGACCGGGCGGCATTTACGTCCTCTGTGGCTGTGGTCGATCAGGATATCTTTCTATTCTCCGGCACGGTGAAGGATAATTTCCGCTTTTCGGACGGCACCATCAGCGACAGCGACATGATTCAGGCTGCGCGCGATACGCAGGTGCATGAGGCGATTCTCAAGCATCCGGGCGGATATGATGCATATATCGTCGAAGGCGGCGCCAATTTCTCTGGCGGACAGCGCCAGCAACTGGAAATCGCGCGCGCCTTGGCGGGCAACCCGTCCGTTCTGATTCTGGACGAGGCGACGTCTGCGCTGGATGCGCAGACCGAAGCGCTGGTGATGGATGCGATCAAGGCGCGCGGGATGACGATGCTGCTGATTGCGCATCGGCTTTCCACGATCCGGGACGCGGATGAGATCCTCGTTTTGAAGGATGGAGACGTCGTTGAGCGCGGCACCCATGATGAGCTGCTGGCGCTTGGCGGAGCTTATACCGCGCTAGTCAACGCATCATAAGGAAGGAGACACGAAGGATGGAAAACAATGAAAAGAGCATCCAGCGCGCGCTCCTTGACGATGCGCTGATCGATGCTGCCTATCGCGATCTTGCCTCTGTGGTTACGGGTAATGCCCGACCGCAGATGGATCAATCCGGACGTAAACAGGCGGCGGATGCGGTCGGCGAGATCCTTACGTTTTATCATCGCCGGGCGGAGATTCCGCAGGATACCGATCCAGTGACTTATGTGACCGAAATCATGGGCATTTCTGCCCGGACGGTGACTTTGGAGGGCGAATGGTATAAGGAAGCTATCGGTCCTTATCTGGGAAGAACTGTCGATGGACAGATGGTAGCGATCCTGCCCAGGCAGAATCATTACGAATTCTATGACAAAAGCGCGGGCAGGCGCGTACGCGTCAGCCGTGATACGGCGGCGAAGCTGGGACCGGAAGCGCAGTACTTTTACATGCCCCTGCCGGCTGGAAAGCTGACCCTGCGCGACCTGTACGGATACATGGTCAAGTCCCTGACGTCATGGGACTATGTGCAGATTCTCGGCGCGACAGCTCTGGCCAGTGTGCTGGCGATGACGCTTCCGGCGATGAATCGTTTGGTATTCTCGGGACTGATCCCCTCGGGGCGCGTGAGTCTGGTGCTGCCGGTTTTGTTCCTGCTGGTGTTTTCTGTGGTATCGACGCATCTGGCGAACATGCTGCGCACACTGGCTGTGGGCGTGGTGAATGTCCGTGCGGGGGCTTCTCTGCAGGCGGCTGCGATGAACCGCGTGATGGCAATGCCGGCCGCCTTTTTCAAGGAGCATTCCTCCGGCGAGATCGCCGCGCAGCTCGGATCCATTGATCAGCTGACGGCGTCTACGGTGAAAGCGGTCTTTTCCTCGGGCCTGACCGGCATTTTCTCGCTCATCTACATTGCGCAGATTTCTGCCTTTGCGTCGGCATTGGCAGCTCCTGCGTTCGCTATACTGCTTTTGCAGACGGTACTTTCGCTGGCCTGCGTGGCGATTGGTCTTAAGCGCAGCAATCTGCGCATGAAGAAACAGGGTAAGCTCTCCGGCTTGCAGCTGACGATGATCAACGGTATCCAGAAGATCCGTCTGTCTGGCGCGGAAAAGCGTATCTTTTCCAGATGGGCAGGGGAATACCGGGAAGTTGCCGAGCTGACCTATCGACGGCCTTTGCTCCTGCTTTACAGGCAGGCGCTGTTGGGGCTTGTCAGTCTGCTGGGCACGGTGGTCATCTATTATACGGCTGCCGCAAGCGGCGTTTCCGCAGCGAACTACATGGCGTTTTCTTCTGCTTACGGCATGGTGTCCGGCGCGTTTATGTCGCTGATTGGCATTGTGACCGTGATTACGGAGTTTGGCCCGATGCTGAATATGATGAAGCCCATTCTGGAAACAGAACCGGAGATTGAGCCTGAGAAGCATATGCCCGACGCGCTTACGGGCAAGATCAGCATCAGCCATGTCAGCTTCCGCTACAACAAGGAAGCCCCGATGCTTCTTGACGACGTGACGCTGGATATTGAGCCTGGCGAGTATGTGGCCATCGTCGGCGGAACGGGCTGCGGCAAGTCCACCCTGATGCGCCTGATGCTGGGCTTTGAAAAGCCGGAACAGGGCGCGATCTATTATGACGATCATGACCTGAAATCCCTGAACGTGCGCGGCCTTCGCCGGAAGATCGGCACGGTGCTGCAAAATGGCCGATTGATGCAGGGATCCATTTTCAGCAATCTGTCCATCTCGAAACCGGATATGACGGAGGAAGAGGCATGGGATGCGCTGGAAAAGGCGGGACTGGCCGATGACGTGCGCCGCATGCCCATGAAGCTCTATACCATGATGGGCGAAAACGGCGCGGGCATCTCCGGAGGACAGCGTCAGCGTCTGTTGATTGCCCGCGCGCTGGTCGGCAATCCGCGGGTGGTATTTATGGACGAGGCAACCTCCGCGCTGGATAACGTAGCGCAGGCGCATACTGTTCGCACGCTGGATGCGCTGAATTGTACCCGTGTGGTCATCGCGCACCGTCTTTCGACCATCCAGAATTGTAGCCGCATTGTGGTGCTGGATGAAGGGCATATTGTTGAAGACGGCACCTATGATGAGCTGATTGCCATGAATGGGCGATTTGCAGCGCTGGTAGCAAGACAGAGGTTGGATACGTGATGCTGACGGTCGGCTCGGAGAAATTGGAGTTTTTGATTTGTAAGCCCCGGATGTCTTCATATCAGGCGGGGGGATTTCAAAAGCATAGCCACATACCGTCTGTCACGCGATTGAGGGATGTCCTGAAGGTGTGATTCAATATCATCGGCTTCGTCAGAGGTTGGGGCTTCCCGTACGCTCTTTTTGCTGGAGGGATTGCGCAGGCGTTTTGACTTTGCCGGGGTGATGTTGATGAGTCCATCTTCTTTTGCTACGTTCAGAATCATGCCCAGAGTAAGACGCAGTTCTTCTATGCTCTTTTTTGAATAGGCAGCCTTGCTGTTCATGAACTCCTGTACATCATCGATGGTAATGATGCAAATATCACGCGGCCCGGAATAGGGGAGAAGGTACTTCTTGAGATAGCCCTCATAGCTGGCAAGGGTCTTGGCGCGTACCTTCCTGACTTTGTAAAGGTTATACCACTTCCAGGCGCGGGTTTCGAAGAGGTTTTCCTTTGGCGGCTGGGCTGTATTCGGGATGAAGTATCGCAGTATATCGAAAGGTATACCGACAGAAAACTGAATACAAGGTTTAAGGTTTTCCGTTTTGATTCTGCAAGGCTTCTTGAAAATGCGCTGGATAACGAGATGTCTTTTGATATGAATATCGAAATGAACAGAATATTCTGCAAATTATCAAGCGCTTCCTGGCCTGACAGATGGTCTGTCTATTTAGTTGTGACATAAACAGCATCCGGTGATCTGCTGATTGCCGGGTGCTGTTTATGTCTATGCTGTTGTTGTGATCTGAATGGCATCGGGATTCTTCATACACGCACATCAGCGAGTGTGGTGCTGCTTAAACGAATTCCTTGAATGCGATACGGGATTTGCCGCTCTAGGTATGCACCAACGGTGAATCCACAGGCATGATGCGTGCGTGCTCCAGTTTATTTCGGGCAAACAGTCCCTGAATACGCTCAACAGCTGCTTCTACTGCTAATGCATGGAGAAGGAGATCACCGTTGTGTTAAAGCCCAGCTGGCGGGCATAGTCGATGTTGTCTGCCAACTGCCGGATGAGCGCAATGCCATCCGTAATGCAGCCGTCGTTTTCGTCTGCGACGTATTCGACGGGATTAAAGATCTCGCCGTTGTCGCGCAGGCGGATTTCAAGCGTTTTGCCAGTGAGACAAAGTGTCGCATCAATCACGCCTTTATCACTGTCGTGATGAGCATAGTGCGCCGTGCTGACGGCCATCTCCTCGATGGCTACGCCGACTTTGTTGGCAATGCGGTTTTCTACTCCGTGTTCGATACACCAGCTGATGATGTGCTCCGAAAGGCCTGCTACCTGCTGTGCGGTGGACTTGATGGTCACGTCATATCGGAGATCATCGCCATGGCTTTCCCTGAGCAGCAGGACGCTGCATACCTTCTCCTTTTTTTTGATGCGCATACCGATAGCTGCTGTAGCGAGCAGCGTGGCTGCGCCCGAGCAGGCATAGCTGAGCCAAAAGAGATGCGGCGCAGCATGGGCAAGAAGAAAGGCGAAGGGCAGCACGAAGATCAGACCGTTCATGATGACCATAGCAGACGCTAACTGCTTGCGGCCGGTGGTGGTATAAAAGTTTTGCAGGAGCTGAATGGCGGCGTCAAAGGGCAGATACAGTGCAAACAGGCGAAGCGCCGGCCTGACAGCAGAGAGTCCCTCCTCGGAATGGATGCCAAAAGCCATGCCCATGAGCTGGGGCGCGAGCAGCAGGAATGCGATCAGCGCTGTGCAGGACGCGGTGAGTACGGCAAGCGCGGTCTTCATGGCTTGGCGAATGCCATGGCTGTCCCGCTCGCCAAACAGCGTGCCGACGATAGGCAGCAAGGCGTCCGATACACCGCTGACAAAGATATTGGAAATCATCTGCACATTGATGCACACGGTCATCACAGACATGCCAATCGAACCCAGGAAGCTGATGATGATGGAATTGAGCGCCAGAGAACGCAGGATGTTGGCAATCTGAATCAGGCCCTTGGGCAGGCCGGTGCTCAGAATGCCGACAAGCGTATGCAGACTCTTTCTGCCAGGGCGGACGAAATGGAAGGTGCGCGACGCAGAGCGCAGATATGGAATCACAATCACCGCGCCGATGATATAGCCCAGCGTCGTGGAGAAACCTGCGCCCCAGATGCCTGTGTTAAAGAAGCGGATCAACGCGTAGTCAAATATCAGATTGACTACATTGGCGATGATCACGACTACAGCGGAGCTCTTGGGTTGGCCGTCTGTGCGGATGAACAGCGCCATGCCGGAGGAGAACATCAGCGCCGGACCTGTGAAGACCAGGGGCCTGAGATAGCTTTCCAGCATGGAGGCAAGCGCCGTATCATTGCCTGCCAGAGAAAGCGAAAGCGGCGGAATAATGAACTGCATGACCAGGGAAAACAGCAGCATCACAGCCATGCCCACGCTCATTGTGAGGGTAAAGATTAGGTCAGCCTGATCCATTTCGCGTTTTCCCTTGGCGATGGATGCACAGGTGAGACCGCCTACGCCAAAGAGCATGTAGATCAGGTTGATGCAGAAGATGATGGGGCCGGCCAGTCCTATGGCTGCCAGCGCCACATCTCCCAGCAGATTGCCTACGATGGCGCCGTCCACGACCGAAGCCAAGGACACCGCCATTGAGGTCATGATGGTGGGAAGCAGATACTCTTTGAATTTTTCCCGGATCAGTTTGCCTGTTCGTTCATACATGGTTTGCGTTCCCTTCTTAAAGCTCAGGGTCCTTGTCAAAGAAGCCAAGGCCTTCCATCATCATAAAGAACTGCTTCAGATACGCCTGAGAGGTGATGGGCCACATGAAGCCCAGGCGCAGCAGCACCTGCGAGGTATAGCTGTTGACGGACTTGATGGGCACGATACGCTTGCCGTGCTCCTGATAGGCGATGAGCGCATTGAGATGCTTTGCCTTTCGGGAATCGCGCATTGCTTCGCTGAACCTGCGCTCGTATTCACAGGCCTCGCAGGGCTCTATGACGATGCCCTGCTTTGTCAGCGCGGCGACGGCGTCGCCCAGGAATACGTCGTGATCATTGTACGGATGGAAGACGCGGCATGCTGCGGGCGTCCTGCTCAGCAGCAGTACAGCCAGCGCCGTATAGTCGATCGGTGCAAATTCTGTGCTCATGCCCATGGCCTCGTAGGGGATAGCGCCGACGAGATGATAGGCCTTCAGGCGGCTGAGGAAGTTGTTGGTGCGGAAATTCGCCTGGAATTCGCCGTCTGCATCGCGGGCCATCAGATTGCCCACGCGCATGATCTTCACGTCCAGACCGTCAAGCGCGGCTTCCAGAATAGCGCGCTCGGCCAGGAATTTGCTGCCGGCATACTTGTTGGATAGATCCTGTCCGAAGTAGAGCATGCGCTCGTCCAGCTTCGTCGTCTCAATCGGCTCTCCGTTCACGCTCATGCCGCCGATGCTGGCCGTGGAGACCTGCACGAAGCGGCAGCGCTTGCGTTTGCTGAAATCAAGGGCGAGCTTCACGCCGCCATAGTTGACGTCCTCGATGTCCGTTCCGGCGGAGAAGTGCTTGACATTGGCCGCGCAGTTGATGTAGGTGTCGATCGGCAGCGCGTCAAGCGTCTCATACAGGGTGGAATCGGTGATGCTGCCGTCAATCACCACGATCCGGCTGCCCATCAGCTCATCCAGCGCATCCAGGAAGGGCTTGCCGTTGAACGGAAGCGTATCGCCGCCGAAGTAATAGGCCAGCATGCTGCGCAAACGCTGCTCGGCAGAGAGATTTTTTCTGCCGCGGACCACGCAGAAGGCCGTTCCCTTTTCCATCTGTAGGAAAGCGCGCAGCACATGAATGCCCAGGAAGCCGGTAGCGCCGGTGATGCATACGTTGCCCAACTCTCTCATCTCGCCGGAACGCAGCGCATCCAGCGTGTTTTCCTCAAGCAGGGTGTGAATGGGGCTGTAGTCGTAGTCCGCGATGTTGTTTTCGTCCGCCTTGGCCTGTGGCACATCGCCCAGGGAGGCCAGCTCGCGCGGCGTGGGATTGGCGAATACGTCGCCGTAGCTCAGGGTTTTTCCCTTTGCCGCGGCGTCGATGGTCACCTGCGTGACCAGCAGCGAGGTGCCGCCCATGTCAAAGAAGTTATCCGTGGCGCCCACGCGGTCAAGGTGCAGGATGCCGGCGAAGATGTCGCAGAAGATCTGCTCGTCTTCATTGCGCGGCGGCTCATATTCCTGACGCTGCATGAGCTGTGCATCAGGCAGAGCCTTGCGGTCAATCTTGCCGTTGGGGGTCATGGGCAGATGATCCATCTGCAGATAGGCCGTAGGCACCATGTACTTGGTCAGCGACCGGAGCAGGATTTCGCGCAGTTCCTCCGCAGGCAGATCGCGCTCTGCGCTGTAGTAGGCGCACAGGTGCTCCTGACCGTGCAGCTTTTTGACCAGCACCGCGCAGCTGCGGATTTCAGGCACGGCGCTGATGGCGTTTTCAATCTCGCCCAGCTCAATGCGCAGGCCGCGCAGCTTGATCTGGCCGTCGTTTCGGCCGAGGATGATGATTTCGCCGTTCTCTGTCCAGCGGGCAACGTCGCCAGATTTGTACCAGCGTATGCCGTTCCAGCTGACAAAGCGCTCTGCAGTCATCTCGGGATTGCCGAAATAGCCGCGGGCCACGCCGTTGCCGCCGATCCACAGCTCGCCTGTGAATCCGACCGGCAGCGGATTACCCTCGATATCCATAACCTCTTCCACGACGCCCTTGAGCGGCGCACCGATGGTGATCAGCTCGCTGTCAAGCAGTTTGCCGTTGGAAGAAACGGTGATTTCTGTCGGGCCGTAGGTGTTGATGAGCACGGCGTCTGTGATCTCGCGAAGCTTTCGATACAGCGCGGGCGGATAGCCTTCGCCGCCGGCCATGATGACCTTGCACTGGGCAAGAGCCCGCTTCATTTCCGGCAGCTCCATATACTGCAGCATGCGCGAGGGTGTGGCGTTGAAGGCGTTTGCACCGGTCTTTTCAAAGAGCGCGGCCAGCTTGTCCGGGTTCTTGGCCTGCTCGTCATCCGCCAGCACCAGCGTCAGGCCGTTCATCAGGGTGGTGAAGGCCTCCTTGAGGAACATATCAAAGCTCACCGTGGTCACGGAGGCCATGATGCACTGGTTCTGCGTCAGCGCGCGCACATGGCGGTTTTGGGGATCGTCGAGCACATAGTTGACGATACCGCCGTGGGTGAGCATGACGCCCTTGGGCTTTCCGGTCGAGCCAGAGGTGTAGATGATGTAGCAGAGCCTGTCGCGGTTAATCGGCAAGTTGGGATTGGCAGTGTCTTCGCCAAGCAGCAGGCTGTCGATGTTCAGGCTGTTTTCAATCGGAGAGTCGCCGTCAGTGAAGATATAGCGTGCACCGCTGTCGCTAAGCACGTGCTCCACACGCTCTCTGGGATACTCGGGATCGACCGGAATATAGGCACAGCCCGCCTTGATGATGCCGAGCATGGAAACGAGAATGCGGCTGTCACGCGGGAGCATGAAGGCGATCCGGTCCTCCGGCTGCACGCCGAGAGCAAGCAGGCTGTTGGCCAGTGCGTTGGCGCGGCGGTTGAGCTCGGCGAATGTGAGCGTGGCGTCCGCGGCAATGAGCGCGGTTTTTTCCGGCGTGCGCAGCGCCCATGCTTCAAAGAGCTGATGGAGCGTGCCTGCGGGCATGCCTTCCGGCTTTCGGTTGAAGGATTCAACGAGCGCGCGCTGCTCATCCGTGCAGATGGACAGGCTTGCGATGGGTGCCTCGCTCCTGCCTGCCAGCTGACCGGCGGCATGCGCGATGGACTGTGCCAGCGTGCGCATGGTCGCTTCGGTGTAGAGCGCATCGTCATATTCCGCTTCCACGATGAAGCTTTGTCCGTCTTCCTGAATATTGATAGAGATCGGGAATTTAGCGCGGTTAAGCCCCAATGGGGTGAGGGTAAGCGCACTGCTGGCGACGGTATAGCTGGAGACCACACCACCCTGATAGGCGTAAAGCATCTGGCTGTTATAGCCATAATCGGAAGATGCCTGCAGATACGGATAGACCTGATGCGAAAGCACGTCGGTCATCTCCTGCTGCACGCTGCTCAGATAGGCGGACGCGCTGTCGTCAGGATTCATCTTCAGGGCGACGGGCAGAGTCTTGACCAGCATGCCGATGTTGCGCTGCACATGCACGCCCTCACGGCCATTGGTGATGGAGGCGATGCGCACGTCGCGGGTGGAGGCGAAGCGGCCCGACACAAGGGCGGTGGCGGCGAGGAAGAGATTGGACGCAGTGATGCTTTGGCCCTTAATGACGTCTTCCACGCTGCTCTTGCTGATTCTGGCGTGTACGGTGCGGGGCAGGCCTGTGCCGCCGGCATGATTGTCCGTGGGGAAGACGGTTGCGCCTTCGCCGTCGCTCAGACGCGCATGGAAGAATACCTTTGCCTGATCGAATGCGTCGCCGCTGGCGTTTTCCTGCTCAAGCAGCGCCAGGTCGAAGCTGGAGAAGGATTCCGCCTTCAGTTCCGTGCCGTCATAGGCGGCGGAGAGATCCTGAAGGAAGATATCCATGGAGCCGCCGTCGAAGATCATGTGATGGAAATCGCAGAGCAGGCATACACTGTCGGGCAGAATGCAGATTTCCATGCGCAGCAGCGGACCCTCAAAGAAGGAGAAGGGGCGCACGAAGGACGCCTTCTTTGCGGCGTATGTCTCGGGCGTATAGGTATCCACCGGGATCTCGATCGTCCGGTCATCCTGACGCAGCTGCACAGGTTCGTTGTCTTTCAAGGCGAAATGCGTCTTGACATAGGGGTGTGCGTCGATCACGCGGCGAATGCTCTCAAGAAGCTTTTGCGCATCGGTATCCGGACCAAAGCCGATTTCAAAGGGAATGTTATATACCAGCGTACCGGGGTCTTTGAGGCAGGCAAAGTAGAGGCCAAGCTGATTCTGCGTGAGCGGATAGTATTCGCGCTTTTTGTAGGATTTGGCTTCATAGCTGCTGCTCCTGCCGAGCAGGATAGCGATTTTTTCGATGGTCTTTTCGCGCATCAGCTCCGGTGTGCGCAGGTTCTTGCCCGTGCGCTCGGTGATGAGCGCGGCGGCCTTGATGGCGGACAGAGAGTTGAGACCGGCGTACATCAGATCGGTGGTTACGCCGAAATCCTCCATCTTGAGGACGGAGGCAACGACTTCGAAGATCGCACGCTCCATGTCCGTGCGCGGGGGGATATTTTCCTCCGCCTGAATCTGAATGCGCGGAAGCTCGCGGCGGTTGACCTTGCCGTTCTGGTTGAGTGGAATGCGCTCGATCTGCATGGTCGCCGCGGGCACCATATAGGGCGGCAGTTCTTCCTCGATAAAGGCATTCATCGCCTTGATATCCACCGACGCGTCGGAAACGACATAGGCCACGACGCGCTTGCCGCCGCCCGCATCCTCCTGTGCGATGACGGCTGCGTCGCGAATGCCCGGGAAGGCGCGGATACGGCCTTCGATCTCGGTCAGCTCTACGCGGAAGCCGCGAATCTTGACCTGGAAATCCCTGCGGCCGACGAAGTCGATCGCGCCGTCCGGCAGGAAGCGCACCACGTCGCCGCTCTTGTACATGCGCGAAAGCAGGGGATCATCGCTGAAGGGATTGGACACGAATTTTTCTGCCGTGAGGTCCGGACGGTTCAGATAGCCGGCAGCCACCTGTGCGCCGGAGATGCACAGCTCGCCGGCTACGCCCACGGGCGCAAGCCTGCCGCGGCTGTCCACCACATAGAGCGCCGTATTGGGCGTTGACTTGCCGATGGGCACGCGGTCATAGAGCTGATCTACCTGCTGACGGGTACAGGCGACGGTGCATTCGGTCGGACCATAGAGATTGAACAGAGCAAACAACGGGGGAGTAAGCGGAACCAATGCTTCGCCGCCCACGGAAAGCGCGCGCAGCGAAGAAACCTGCATGCTCTCGGCAAACTGACGGCCCAGCTGCGTGGTGAGGAAGGCGACGGTGATGTGATTTTCCTCAAAGTAATCCCGGATGCCGGGCAGATCCAGACGCATTTCCTCCGGCAGCACATGCAGGCATGCGCCGCGGAGCAGCGTGGGATACATGTCCATCATGTTGGCGTCAAAGCCAAAGCTGGCATACGCGGGAATGTTGTCGGTTTCGCAGATTCCATACGATTCCGCGTAGAAATAGGTGTAGTTGGTCAGGTTGCTGTTGGTGAGCATGACGCCCTTGGGCTTGCCCGTCGTGCCGGAGGTATAGAGCAGGATGAACAGATCCTCCGGGCGGGAAACATCCGGCACGGGCGCAGCAGCAGGAAGCTGATCTACGGTTTCGGTATCCACGAAGACGCCGCTGAAATCCGGAACCCTGTCTGCAAGGTTTGGATCGCAGAGCAGGATATTTACGCCCGCATCAGACAGCATGTATTGCAGGCGATCGGCAGGATAGCAGGGATCCATGGGCAGATAGGCTGCGCCCGCCTTGAGCGCAGAGAGCGCGCCGATGGGCATCATCATGCCGCGGGAGACCATCACACCCACGACGCTGCCTCGGCCTGCGCCTAGCTCAATCAGGCGGGCTGCTAGGCGGTTGGTGATCTCGTCAAGCTGGGCGTAGGTCAGGCTTTCGCCCTTAAAGACGACGGCGCGGTTTTCTGGCGTCTTTGCGGCCTGCTTACGGAATAGCGAAATAATCGTCCTGCCCTGCCAGCCCTGCACGCGCTTGCCGGGGAAATCGCGGACGATCTGATTGTATTGACGACTGGGAAGCTCGCAAAGATCCATCAGCAGCGCGTTGCCATCGTCCTCGCAGCAGCGCTCAAGCGTGGTCAGGAATTGCTCCATGAAGTTTTCTGCGACTGCATCGTCATAGAGCTTTCGGGAATAGGAAAGCACGAATTTCATATTTGGGCCTTCGTGCGTGGCGATCAGAACCAGATCCATCTGCAGCGCTTGTCCCTTGATGGGCACATAGCTTGCCTGAGCGTCTTCAAGGGTCGGGAGAGGCTGCTCCTGCAGATAATTGAAAATGACGTCAAACACCGGGGAACGGGATGCATTTCGATCCGGCGCGAGCATAGGAACCAGATGTTCAAAGGGATAGGTCTGGTTTGCTTTTACGGTGCGAATAGTCTGTGCAGTTTGGACGACATAGTCCTTCAGGCGCATATCGCCTGCGGGCTTCATGCGAATAGGCAGCGTATTGACGAACATGCCAATCATGCTGCTCTGTTCTTCCAGGGTGCGTCCGCTCATCGCAGTACCGATGACGACGTCCTCGCTTGCGCAGTACTTGCCAAGAGTCATGCCCAGAACGCTCATCAGCAGGCCGTATTGGGTGACGCCCAGCCGTTTTGCGGTTTCACGGATTTTCTGCTTGGGGATGATGCGCAGAATGTCTTCGTCGGCATGCGGCAGAATCTCGGGGCGGGAGGCGTACGTGGGCATTTCGTTTTCAGGAGCGCCGTCTGCAAACATCTCTTTGAAAACGGCCTCCTGAGCGCGCGGATCGCCATGTTCTGCTTGCCACACGGCGTAATCCTGATGATCAAACGCCAGCGGGGGAAGCTCCTCGCCGCGATACAGCTTGAACAGTTCGTCCTCAAAGACGGGCCAGCTGGTGCCGTCGATGATGATGTGATGTATGCAGAAATGGAGGGTATGCTGATGATCTCCATGCTCAAATACCTGACAGCGCAAAAGCGGTGCGTCTGCCAGATTGAATGGATGGTTTTCTTCTTCGATGATCCGCTGCACATCGTCGGCATGGCAGCTTCGGCGTGCTACTGCAATGCGCATATCCTCAGCAATGCGATGTTCGTATTCGCCGTTTACCATGGGATAATAGGAGCGCAGCACAGCATGGCGCTTCACAAGCATGTTGAGCGTGGTTTCCAGGCGATCTGTATCAAAATGACCGTCGATCCGCAGCGCGAGGAAATTGATGTTGTAGGCTACCGATTCGGGGTTCATGCTCTGTTCGGTTGCCATCTGCCGCTCTGCAAAGGTGAGGGGCCATGTTTCCCGGGGAGCGGCTTTTTGCAGCTTATTGGTCGGATGAAGCGCGGCCAGCTTCTGTGGGGTGCCAAGGCTGAGAATATCGCTGGCGGAAATACCCAAATCCGACAGTTCTGCCTGTACCTTTGCCGCAGAGATGGAATCGCCGCCGATGAGGCCAAAATCATCCAGCACGCCGACCTGTTCAAGGCCGAGCACCTGTCTGAATGCTTCGCAGATCGTGTGCTCGCGCTCGTTTTCCGGCGCCTGATAGGGCGCTTTGAATTTGGCGATATCCGGCGGGAGGATATTCTTGCGGTCGACCTTTCCGTTGAGATTAACCGGCAGCTTGTCCACCTGCTCAAGGAACGCAGGAATCATGTACGAGGGCAGAAAATTGCGAATGGCAGAGATGATTGCTTCGGGTGCAAGAGGCTCCTTGGCGGTATATACGCCAAAGAGACTGGTTTCACCCAGGGCATTGGTGAAGCCCTTGACCACAGCCTGCTCTGCCGGTGTAGAGCGCACGATGGCAGATTCGATTTCGCCCGGTTCTACGCGATAGCCGCGCACCTTGACCATCCAGTCCTTGCGCTGCACATATTCCAGCTGGCCGTTCTCGTTGATGCGGCCGATGTCGTTGGTTTTGAAGAGAATCTTATCGTCTTCGCCCTGCGAGAAGGGATTGGGAATGAAGCGCTCGGCCGTCAGCTCCGGCAGGTTCAGATAGCCCTTGGCAATCTGGCCGCTAATACAGATTTCGCCCTCATGACCGTCGGGCAGGCGGTTGCCGTCATCGTCGAGAATATAGATGCGGCTTGCAGCATATGCGCTGCCGATGGGCGTGATGTCGGGATATGCGCGATCAATCTCAAAGCTGGTCATCGGACCGCAGGTCTCGCTGCAGCCATAAGAACTGAAGATACGCACCCTGTCGCTATGCAGAGCGATGACGCGATCAGAGCCGACGACCATGCTGGAGAGCTGATTTTCCAGCTGAGGGAGTACGATGCGCGCCATTTGCGGCGGGAAGAAGGACGTGGTAATGCCGTGTTTATGCATATGTTCGACAAGGGCCTGCGCGTCCTTGCGCAGCGCGTCGCCTGCGATATGAATGGTACCGCCCAGCGAGAGGGGCGTGAAGATTTCCAGCGCCACGGCGATAAAGGAGAAGGAGGCCACAGACTGGAAGACGTCCTGAGCCGTGCGGCAGAGCGTATTGCCGCGAATAGCCAGAGAAAGTGCGCGGTGCGGATTGACGACGCCCTTGGGATTGCCTGTGGAACCGGAGGTGTACACGATGATCGCGGGATCGTCGGGCTGTGCCTGCGGCAGATCGATGGCGGCAGCGTCTTGCGGCAGTGCGCTCATCCAGCCGCTGTCGATAACGACCTTGGCCTTCGTATCCGAGATGATGAAATCGACGCGGTCCTGCGGATAGCCTTCCTCGACCACGCAGATGGCAGCGCCTGCTTTGAGCACGCCGATCATCGCGGACACGGCTTCAAAACCGCGCGGCAGACGGATCACGACGATATCGCTGCGCTCAATGCCATGCGCGGCGAGCGTATAGCCCACACGGCTGCTCTGGCGGTCGAGCTGCGCATAGCTCATGGCAGCGCCCTCAAAACAGAGCGCGGGCTTGTCAGAATATGCTTGAACGATGTGATTAAAGGAATTTAAAAACATAGGTACACTCCTTTCGTAGGGGGTGCTGGAATCAGTGACTGTTCTTGCAGCGGGCTTTTCGGGCATTCCGGACAGATTCATAGATAATCAGATTCAATTTGTCTGCCGATGTTGACATCTGTTTTTTGCTGGCAAAGTGACCCCTCTGTCAGGGATTATTGTAAGAGTTCTTCGCGGGACAGGTGGATGATTTCCATCTTCGTATCGGGAACGGACGAAGCGCAGCACAGCATGTGTCCGTCTACATTCTGCCATTGCAGATACCATGAGCGTCCCAGAACGGGATTTGGCCCTGACTGGTCGGGCAGGATTTCAAAGCTTTCCGGGGGCAGCTGAAACCCCAGCCCCAGCGCTTTCATGATGCTTTCCTTGCCTGTCCAGAGCCGGTAGAATGCCTCGTCGTTTGCCTGGCTGTGCAGCCATACCTGTTCGCGGGGAGAAAAGACCCGGCGAGCGACGGCTTCCCAATAGGGAACGATCTGCTCGACGTCCACGCCTGCGTCGTGGTCGGCCGTCAACAGGACGACCTTGCTGCCGGAGTGGGAGAGGCTGAAATTCGGGCCGTCGGGCAGGTAAGGTTTTCCAAGCGGCGTGACGGCAATGCGCTGTGCCTGCTGCGTACCAAAGACCCGGCGAAGCATCAGCCCTGCGGCGAGGCAGCGCGCCTTGTCCTCGCGCTGTATGTAACGAAGCATTCGCGTCCGGCGCGTGTTTGTCAGCAATTCACTGCCTGGTAAATCAAAAAGATCGGTGATATTGCACACATAAATATTCATAGCTGAATGATACTATACGGGCTTCGGGTGTTAGCGAAGTTTCGATAAGAAGGGACGTTTAGGAGGTATAATACATCTCCTTGGTGCCGTGTATACAGCGATTCTTCATGGTTAGTATATCACAGAAGGTATTTGCCGACAATCAGATTCTTGTGATCGTCCAGCCGCCGCGCAAGGGGAAATTTTGTGGCGCATACCAATCTCAAGGGTGATCGGGCGGTGGAATGCGCCATCATGGGACACTTTTTTGCGATCAGTATGAGGAGTTTGTTGACAATAAAAAGACGAACGTGGTATATTTTCTATAGTGTAACGTGTTATAGAATGCGGTCGGAATCTATAGATGTTTATCAAAGAAAGGTGACCAAATGGAGCAAAAAGGTCTGCATCGATCAACGGAAGAAAACAGACGCCTCATTCTTTGGGCAGCTGCAAGGCTGTTTGTACAAAATGGATATACGGCGACGACGCTGCGTCAGATTGCAAAAGAAGCGGGTATCAATATTGGCTCGCTCATGTACGCCTATGAGAGCAAGGAGTGTATCCTTGTCGATCTGGTGAAGTATGTGCTCGATGGGCAATTTACCGCAGCGGAAAAGCTCCTGCAGGGCGTAACGGATGATAAGGTGCTCTTCTGGGCTGTGGAGACGACATTGCAGCTGTACATGGCAGAGAGCAGGGAGTCGATTCGCGAAATCTATCTGGAGGCGTATTCGCATCAGGAATCGGCGAGCGTCATTTGTCAAGTGATTGCTGAGAAGCTGCAGGCGATTTTTCAAGCATATCACCCGCAGTATGAAGCCAAGGATTTCTATGAACTGGAAATCGCTTCGGGCGGAATCATCCGCAGTTATATGTCCGTTCCTTGTGATATCTATTTTACGATGAATCGAAAGGTACAGAGATTTTTGGAAATCTCATTCATGCTGTATAACATCCCGGCGAAAAGAATTAGAGAGGCCATCGAGTTTGTCTCGCATTTTGATTTTACAATCATTGCTCAGCAGGTGATTGAGGCTATGCTGGTGAAACTTGAGCAAGCGTGCGATGCGCAAGAACCGCTCACGGATGGTTGCTGAAAAGGAGGATGCAAAGATGCGCGGAAAAACTGGCGATAGCAAGATGCTGTCCAAATTGTTTTTCAGGCTTCTGCCCATACAGGTGCTGCTGGTTGCTATGGGCGCAATCAATTCGATTATTGATGGTGCGGTTGCTGGCCGCTTCATCAGCGCAGAGACGGTTGGTGTGATTGGCCTGTTCTATCCCATGGTCCAGGTGATTTCTGCTGTGAACTCGGTGCTCCTGGGAGGCACAACGGTGCTGTGCGGCCGGTATATGGGCCGGGGCGAAATGCAGAAGACCCGCGGCGTTTTTTCACTCAATCTGACGGTGTCGCTGCTGATCGGCACGCTGCTTTCGGCAGTCTGTTTCCTTTTCCCCGGTCAGGTTGCAGATGCGCTGGGTACGGATGCGCAGCTGCGCCTGCCTCTGATAGACTATATTGCCGGCTTTGCCGTGGGGATCGTGCCGCAGCTGCTTGCCGGACAATTTGCTTCTTTCCTGCAGATGGAACGCCAGGATCGGCTTGGTTATATCGGCATTGGCGCGATGATGGTGATCAACGTCGTGCTGGATGTGCTGTTTGTTGCTGTGTTTGGGATGGACGTTCGCGGACTGGCGCTGGCAACGGCACTGGCCAACTGGGCCTATTTCCTGATCCTGATCTCCTATTACTTTGGAAAGAAGGCGCAGCTGCGCTATAGCTTTGCCAGCATCTGCTGGCGAGAATTGTTTGACATGGTCAGAATTGGCCTGCCCGGAGCGCTGCTGGTGTTCTGTCTGGCTGTACGAAGTCTGGTGATCAATCGCATCCTGCTTCAGGTTGCGGGGCAGGATGGTTTGTCCGCCATGTCGGCGTTCAATATGGTCTGTTGCCTGTTCATTGCGCTGTGCCTGGGTGCGGGCGCGGTGGTGCGCATGCTCACCAGCATATTCATGGGTGAAGAGGACCGCGATTCCATGAAGAGTCTGATTCGCATTGCGCTGACGCAGTGTCTTGCCCTGTCTGCGGCGGTAGGCGTGCTGGTACTGCTGCTGTCCTCGGTCATGACCAGCATCTTTTTTACAGATCCTGCGTCGAACGTATACATTTTAACACGCCAGATTTTTGTCATTTACGGTTTCTGCGTTCCGCTGGTGCTGCTGTGCAGTGTGCCGTCCAATTATCTGCAGGCAATGGGGCACAGTGTGTTTGTGAATATCCAGTCCGTCTTTGACGGACTGTTGGGTATGCTGATTCCTGCTGTGATTCTGGCGCCTGTGATGGGCGCGATGGGCGTGTGGCTGGCCAATCCCATCGGTATCGTGCTGACCATTCTGCTGGTGCCGGCGTATGCATTTGTTTTCTGGAAGCGCATGCCCCGCAGCCTGGATGAATGGATGTTCCTCAGGCCGGACTTTGGCGCTTCGGATGAAGACCGGCTGGAGCTGACGATTACGGGCATGGACGACGTAACGCAGACGGCAATGCGCGTGCAGGAGTTCTGTAAGGCACACGGAACGGCTGCCAGAACAGCGTATCTTGCAGCGCTCAGCCTGGAGGAAATGGCGGGCAATGTGGTCAGGCATGGTTTTGCGGCGGATAAAAAAGCGCACAGCGTAAGCTGCCGCGTGGTATATACGAAGAAGGGGATTCTACTGCGGATGAAGGACGACTGTATTCCCTTTAATCCGCAGGAATGGATGGATATGGTCAAGCCGGACGATCCAACGAAAAACATCGGCATTCGCATGGTGTATCGCCTGGCACAGGACGTGAGTTATCAGAATCTGCTGGGACTGAACGTGCTGACCATTGTGCTTTCTGATCAAGGAGGAACCTGATGGAACATGATTTTCTGATGGAGAAGCGACTGCACGAACTGGATCGGCCTCTGCACCGATGCTTTGCGGACGCGGTTTTTGCGCTGCAGCATACGCTTTCGCACTACAGGCGGCTGTTCCCGGAATATACCGATCACAGCGAGCAGCACAGCATGAATGTGATTGACTTCTGCAACAGGCTGATCGGCAAAGAGCAGATCGTGAAGATGAATGCTGATGAGGTCTATGTGCTGCTGATGAGCTGCTATCTGCACGACGTCGGCATGGGCATTTCTGAAAGTGACTATGAAACCTTCAAGCACGAGTTTGGTGCGGACGACTACTTTGAAAAGCATCCGGAAGACACGGAAGGGGATTTTGTCCGCCGATATCACCATGAGTTCAGCGCTTGCTTTATTCGCAAATATGCGCAGCTGCTGGAGATTCCATCTGAGGAGCACCTGTTCTGTATCATGCAGGTTTCCCGCGGACACCGGAAAACCGACCTGTTTGATGATAAGGAATATCCGGCGGCTTATCCGATACCTGGCGGCAATACGGTATGCCTGCCCTATCTGGCGGCGCTGATCCGTCTGGCAGATGAGATCGACGTGGCGGCGGACCGCAATTCGCAGATTCTGTATGACATTGAAAACATCCGGGATGAGTTCCAGATCTACTGCAACAGGCTGCAGGAGGCTGTTGCCTGCCTTCATGTGAATGACGAAAGCTTTGTCATGGATGTGAAGACGCAGGACGAAAAAATCTATCGGGGACTCTGTGAAGCGCAAGAGAAAATGCAGGAGACCTTGGATTTGTGCAGGACAGTGGTTCATGCGCGTACGCCATATTGCATCACGCAAAAGTGTGTGGAGATGCGCAGAATTTGATGAAACGCAAAAGCGATAAAGACCAATTGACATAAGCTGCAATCATGAATAAGGAGAGAAATAAAAATGACGATTGAAAAGAAGCTGAACGGAACCGAACTGACGATTGTCCTGACCGGACGCATGGATACTGTGACCGCGCCCCAGCTGGAAGCTGAGCTGAAGGATTGCCTGAATGGCGTCAACAGCCTTCGCTTCGACTTTTCCGCCCTTGACTATCTATCTTCTGCTGGGCTGCGTGTGCTGTTGGCTGCGCAGAAGCGCATGAACAAGCAGGGCAGCATGACGCTGTTAGGCGTCAACGAGACGATCGCAGAGATCTTCGAAGTGACGGGTTTCAGCGATATTCTGACCATTGAATAAGCGATGAATATGCCATGCACCATCTACATGGCAGACATTTGACAGAAAGTATAGAGAACGATACTATGGCTGAAAATGTGAAGAAACTGAATGCAGAAAAAACAGTGCTCTATTCCTCGGCGCAGACGCCGCCTGCCGCACCGCTTTTCTTCTCTGCTTTGCAGCATATGCTGCTGATTCTTTCGCTGGGCATGGCGATGCCGGTATCCATTGCGCGCGCGGCCGGGCTGGATGTGAATCTCTCCAGTTCGCTGCTGGCAGCGGCACTGTTTACCATGGGTCTGACCGGCATCCTGCAGACGCTGCCCAGCCGTTTCGTTGGGTCTGGTTTTCAGTCGCTCTCTGTGGCGGATTCAGCGGCCCTTTCAGCTTGTATCCTCGCCGCAGAGATCGGCGGCGTACCGCTTGTGCTGGGCATGACGATTTTCTCCGGTGTGCTGCGCTTTGTGTTGGGTTCGTTCACCTTCAAGCTGCGCAAGTTCTTCCCGGCAGAGGTTACCGGCACAATGATCTTCATTCTGGGCGTCAATCTGGTGCCGACGGCGCTCAAGAACTTCCTGGGGGCGCCGGTTGGGGGCGTATATAATCCGATGCACCTGGTCGTAGCGATTGCAACGCTGCTGTTCATGCTGGCGTGTTCGCTGTTTATCAAGCCGCTCAAGCCGTATACGGCGCTGCTGGGCATTGCATTCGGCTTTGTGATTTCTGCTGTCACCGGTATTTTCAATTTTGCAAGCCTCGGTCAGATGGGAGATCAGGCGCTGGTCGCGCTGCCGATCTATGCCGATCTTTCCTACTCGTTTGATCTGCGGGTGCTGATTCCCTTCGTTGTGGTCACGGTTGCGGGCATTGTGGATAATATCGGTGATTTCTCTGCCTGCCAGAGCGCGGATGATCCTCATTTCAAAAAGCCGAACTGGAGGTCGATCGAAAGCGGCATTCGCGGCAATGCGCTGGGCACGGCGGTTTCCGGTCTGCTGGGCGGCCCGATCCAGTCCACGGCGACGACCAACATTGGTATTGCCGGCGCAAGCGGCATTACCAGCCGCAAGGTGGCGTATCTGGCCTCTGCCATGCTGATGATTGCTTCGGTCTTCCCCTGGCTGACCGGTACACTCTCGATGATTCCTACGCCGGTGCTCGGCGCAGTGCTGCTTTACAGCGGCTGCTATATCATGGCGGGCGGCTTCTCGGCGCTGATGGAATGCGTGTTGGATGACAGGCGCATCTTTACCATCTTCCTGAGCGTGTTCTTCGCCATCAGCACCCTGATCCCGAATCTGTACAGCTTCCTGCCTGAAAGCGTGAGCACCATTCTGGTGTCGCCCATGGTTATGGGCGTATGCGTATTGCTGCTCACCACGCTGCTCAGCCGCATTGGCATGAAGAAGGTTTTCTCGTTTGTCTCCGGTGTGTCTCCTTTGGATATTGTCGCCCTGAATGAAGAGATTGAGAATACCTGCAGACAGCGCGGAACTGAGCGCGCGCTGATGCGCAGAATGCAGATTGCCATCGACAGTCTGTGTGAAGGCATATACGAGCTGGCGCCGGACGCACAGATCCGCTATGTGATCAGCTATGATGCACAGCAATTGAAAATCCACATGGAGAGTGAGCGTGCGGTTTTCAAGGCGGATACGCATGCCGCGGATGACGCGCTGGACAGCACGCTGAATGTTTCGCTGATGATCATCCGGAATATGTTTGATGAGGTGCGTGTGAAAAACAGAAACGGCGTGCTGACGATTGACATGAGCCATGATCTGTGAGCGGATGCCTGGCACAGGAAAACACCGATGAAACGCCGTGGAAGACAAGCGTTCAGGATCTGGCGAATGCGCGCATCACGCTTGTGACGGGTTCTCTGCAGACGCAGATTCTTCCGAATGTGCTGCCTGATGCGCAGTATACGGAGTTCAATCTGATCGCGGATGCGGCTTGCTTGTGGCGATTCTGGGCTTTGCGTTGATCTTTGGATCGCTTGTGTACAGTCTTGACGCTGAGCGAATCCGGTATTGATCGCGGCCAGACAGAGGAGTCATATGCGCTTGGATATACGCACAGACAGACCTTCTTCAGGATCATCCTTCCTCAGAGCATGAAGGTGTTCCTGCCGACTTACACCGACGAGGTGGTGGAGCTGATCAAGGTCACCTCTGTAGTGGGCTATATTGCCGTCAGCGACCTGACGAAGGCAGACGATATCATCCGCAGCAATACGTATGAAGCCGTTTTCCCCCTGCTGGCCGTAGCCGTGATCTGTTTTGCGATCACTTGGGGAGCAGCGGCGCTTCTGAAAGTCCTATAATCTGTTTGAGCATCTGACGGTGATCGAAACCATGATGATCGTGACCCATGAGATGTCCTTTGCCAAAGAGATTGCCAACCGTGTATTCTACATGGATGAGGGCGGCATCTACGAAGACGGCACGCCGGAGCAGGTTTTCGATCATCCTCAAAAGGAAAAGACCATTCGCTTTATCCGCCGCCTGAAGGTGCATGAAGCCAACATTGCTTCCAGAGATTTCGACTTCATCGGCCTGATGACAGAGCTTGAGGAATTCGGGCGCAAGAACATGATTTCTCAGAAGGTGATCTATCGTGCCCAGTCCATTTTTGAAGAACTGTGTGTGCAGATCATTCTGCCGCAGCTGCCGGAGAGTTTCACCATGCAGGTTGATTCTGCGTATTCCGCAAAGGATGAACGCATGACCATGCGGATCAAATATTCTGGCAAGGCTTTTGATCCCACGGATACGGATAATACGCTTTCTATGGCGCTGGTGCGCAATGCGGCGCAGAGCGTGATGCATTCGACGATTCACGAGGACAGACTGACCAATCAGGTTGACGTAACAGTCAAATCATAATCCAATGCGAAAAGGAGAGAAGAACCATGACCATCGAAAAGAAGCTGAATGCCGCTGAATTGACCATTACCCTCACCGGCCGCCTGGATACGATCACCGCGCCCCAGCTGGAAGCGGAGCTGAAGGCAAGTCTGCCGGGTGTGGAGCATCTGGTGCTGGATTTTGCTGCTCTGGATTATCTGTCTTCGGCTGGCCTGCGCGTGCTGCTGGCTGCCCAGAAGCAGATGAACAAACAGGGCGATATGGTGGTGCGCAGCGTGAACCAGACCATTGCCGAAATCTTTGAAGTGACAGGTTTCGGTGATATTCTGACCATCGAATAATCCATTACGGAGCCGAGCTATTCTCTGAAAAAGGTAGAAAACTGCGGTGACGAATTCTTTCGAACGATATGCTCTATGGATAGCGGCGCAGCTTATAAAATGACCGCAGAGTTTCCCTGGTCTGATCAGGCTGCACCGCGATTTGTTGAACCTTCCATATAGAGTTTTGGCGCATAGTTATCTGCGTGATTTTCAGTATGAAAGGATAATTCCTGAATGAGAGATTCAATTTCTTATACGAGATCAAACAAGATCCTCTTTACAAAGATGATCGAATACCTGCTTCCCACTATGCTGACCATGGCCGCGCTTTCACTGGATGAATTTGTGGACAGCATGATCGTATCCAATCTGCTGGGCAGCAGCGCCATGGCAGTCGTGGGTTTGGGTTCACCAATCACAATGTGCATCGCTGCCACGTATACGCTGCTGGGCAACGGTGGCGCTACGCTGTACGCGCTGTGCATCGGCAAGCGGGATATGGACACTGCCGGCAAGGCATTTCGCCTGTCCATCATCACGGCGCTGGCCGTAGGCATCCTGTTCGTTCTGGCCGGCTTTGCGTTCTTCAACCCGCTGACCAATCTGCTTTGCAGCGACGCAAGCCTCCTGCCTGCCTTTAAACCCTATTTTCGCGGGCTCCTGATGACCGCGCCGTTCATCATCACCATCCTGACCCTGGTGGAGTTCCTGCCTCCCAGCGGCGTGCCGAAGATTGCCACGGCCATTAACCTGATTGCCAACGCCTTCAATATGCTGATGGACTATGTGTACATCAAGGTGTTCGGCATGGGCGTGGAAGGCGCGGCTTATGCTACCCTGACAGGATACGCCGTGGGCACTGTGCTGATTGCTTACCTTGTTCTTCGCCGCAGGGTGAATATCCCCAAGGCCAGCATCCGGCTCGGAGATTTCAGACTCATGGGCGAGGTGGTGGGTCTGGGCGGCCCCTCCGCCGTATCGCAGCTGGGCTTTGCGCTCAAATTCGCCTTCTGCAACTATCAGGCTGTGCTTTATGGCGGTGCTACCGGCGTGGTGGCTTATTCCTTGTGCAACCAGACAATCTCCATCGTGTCGATTTTTCTGGCGGCGCTGGTAGGTGCGTCCATGCCGCTGATCGCCGTGCTGCATGGCCAGCGCGATTTCCGCGGCGAAACCAACATGCTCAAAACCGTGATGCGCATGAACGCCATTCTGGCAGGCGTATGCTTTGCGGCTTTCCTGTTGCTTGCCCGTCCTCTGGCGGGGCTGTATAACATCACAGATACGGCTGAAGTTGCGCTGGCTGTGAAGGCCGTGCGCATCTTTGCTGCCATGTATCTGTTCCGCGGATTCTATATGGTCTTCATGAAATACATGCAGGTGACCGGCCGGAAGGCATACTCTATGTTCATCAGCGTGTTTGACGGCTTCGGCGGTATCATCCCCATCGCCTTCGTCCTAGGGCTTGCGCTGGGTCTGGACGGTCTGTGGTGGGCGTTCCCTATCACCAGTGCTTTGCTGCTGGTCATTGTGCTCCTTTGGAACCGCCGGATTGTCCGCCAATCGAATGGTCAGTTCAGCGGCTGGCTGCTGGAGCAGCGCGAGGACGAGGCTGAGGATGTGTTTGACGTAACCATCTTCGAGGATGGGCAGACCATCTCCGCCGCCAGCGAAGCGCTGATGGATTTCTGCATCGACCACGGCATCGATAAGCGCAGCGCCACCTGTGCAGCGCTGAGCGTGGAGGAAATGGCGGTGTATACCCGCAATCGCCTGAACAAAAACGATTACATGGATATCCTTGCCCGCCTGTACGCGGATAAAATCGAGATTGATTTCAGAACCCTGGGCAATTCCTTCAACCCTCTCGTGGCCGTGCCGGAGGATATAGCGGAGAACATCAAGGTGCTGCAGGGAATTGCCGGTAAGCTGGAATATGACTACATCATGGGCATGAACTGTACCCGGATTACCATTGCCAGAAAGGAAGTAAGTGCTGTATGAAGAAGCGAATTGTCATTGCCGAATATGTGTCCACCGGCTACAATATGGTGTACGATGTTCTGAGCCGGGGCTACGAGCCGGTGCTGCTGGACTGCCCCTATGTGGCCGAGCAGACGGATCTGGCGGATTTCCATGCGGGCCGTGATGCCGTGCGCGCCCGCCTGCCAGAGGGACTGATCCACATTCCGGAGAACACAGATTACAGCGCTGTGCTGGAGCAGGTCCGGGCTCTTGATCCCATCCTGGTGATTGCAGGAAGCGAGTTCGGCGTGCCTTATGCGACACGTTTGGCAGCCGATCTGGGGCTGCCAGGCAATCCTGTCGACAAACTGAAGGCCATGACTGAAAAGGATTCCATGCATCAGGCGCTCAAGGAATATGGCATCCGTTATATCCGCGGGCAGGTTATCACCACCATTGAGGAAGCCAGAGCCTATTATCAGGAGCTGAATACCGAGCACGTGGTTGTCAAGCGCGTTCGCGGTGTGGGCACTCAGGGCGTTTACCTGTGCAAGGGCCTTGCGGAGGTGCTTGCAGCTGTGGAAAAGGAGCTGAACGCCGGCGTGCTCAGCGGCGGAGAATCCGTGGCGCTGTTGATGCAGGAACGGATCATCGGCACGGAATACATCGTCAATACTGTGTCCTGCAATGGCAGGCACCGCGTGGCTTCCATCTGGCAGTACGACAAAGTCAAGATGGCCAACGGAACCAACGCCTACAATTATGCCCAGACGGTGAACAGGCTGGACGTTGGCCATTCGCGTCTGGTCAGCTATGCCTTTGATGTGCTGGATGCCATCGGCATCAAATATGGCCCGGTGCATGGCGAATTCATGATCGACGAGCATGGACCGGTGCTGATCGAAGTCAACTGCCGTCCCATGGGCGGCGGCATGAGCCGCAAATTTGTGGAGCAGCTGTTTGGCCATCATGAAACGGACTGTGCGCTGGATGCCTATCTGAATCCGGACAAGTTCGAAGAGGAGATGAACAAGCCTTATCGTCCGCTGCGCAAGGGGGCCATGAAATTCTTCATCCTGCCTCGCGACGTCGCTGCGGAAACCACGCCCATCGTGCCCATCAGCAAGCGGCTCAAAAGCTTCCACAAGGGGCTTTTTGACCGCGTTGGGCGGGAGCTGCTGATCACGCAGACGAAGAATTTGGAAACGACTGGCGGCATGGTGTATTTGATTCATCCGGATGAACAGGTAGTCATCGACGAATGCAATCTGCTGCATACCATTGAAATGAAATACCCGGACATCCTGTTCCAGCAAAACAGCGAAAGCGACGGTTTCTCCGTCCCCAGGGCGGACATTGCCGCCATCATGAAGGAAATGCGCTGCGGCGGCGGCACGCTGGTGTTCAGCGATACCGACGTGCAGGTGGAAGGCGCCACCGTGATCAGCGAAAAGGAGCTGCGAGATGCCTATGACAGCTATGAACGGGGCATTCTGGATCTGAGCAAGCCCGAGACATTCGCCGATCTGGAAATCGTGATCCGGCAGATTTACGAGTTTGCTGACAAAATCCGCGAAAACGGCCGCATCATCATTCCCGAGAGCACCTATGCCAACCTTCCCTACGGTATGGAGGGCATGGAAATTCTGCTGCGGATCACCGGCCTGCGCATTGAAACGCCCCATGCAGGCATGAAAAACGTACTGGTCGCCTCTGTCGAAAGATAATCAAGACTTTTCAAAGGAGAGAATCACCATGACTGTTGACAAAAAGCTCACCGGAACCGAACTGATTATCGCGCTTGCCGGCCGCCTGGATACAACCACTGCGCCTCAGCTGGAAGCAGAGCTGAAGGCGAATCTTCCGGGCGTAGAACATCTGGTGCTGGATTTTGCTGCGCTGGATTATCTGTCTTCAGCTGGCCTGCGCGTGCTGCTGGCGGCCCAGAAGCAGATGAACAAACAGGGCGATATGGTGGTGCGCAGCGTGAACGAGACCATTGCCGAGATCTTTGAGGTGACGGGCTTCAGTGATATTCTGACGATTGAGTAACATGATGAAAAGTAAGAATAAGAGGATTTCTCAGTCTTTTCTTCGCTGGCTGCTGGTTCTGGTCTCCGTTGCTTTTCTGGCCACTACGGTTTTTCTGTGGATAATTCAGACCAGATTGTCAGAAGAAAATGCCATCAGCCTGCTGGCATTGAATCTCTCCGATGTGCGGGAAGACGTCAGCGATGCGTCTGACGAGAATCTGCTCAAGTTGACCCATCACGTGGCGGATGATCTGAATCGGATGAAAACCATCGACAATGCAGTGTTGCAAGAATTGGTCAATCGGTACGACATCACGGAGATCAACGTCATCAACGAAGAGGGCATCATTTTTGCAACAACCCATCCGGATTTCATGGGCTATGATATGCGCAACGGAGAACAATCCGCTGAGTTCATCGGCCTGTTTTATGGAAGTACGGAATACGTGCAGGATTACCGGCCAACAACGTATGATCCGTCCCTTTTCCGCAAGTATGCCGGTGTGAGACTGCAGCGCGGCGGTTTTGTTCAGGTTGGTTACGGTGCGGAACGTTTCCAGCAGGATATTGACGAGTTTGTTGTGGGCGTCACCCGCAACCGTCATGTAGGTTCCGGCGGATGCATCATTATCGTGGATGAAGCGTGGAATATCGTCAGCGACCGCATGGGCAACGAGGGAAAGAATCTGGATGTGACAGGTTTGTGGATTGACACAAGCTCCATGCCGGAAAACAAGGTCTTTGTTGCCGACGTCTATGGCCAAAGCTGCTACTGCATGTATCAGTCGGTCGAAGGTTATTGTATTGTCGCTGTGATGCCCCGCAGCGAGGCTGCGCTGTCGCGCAATGTGTCCGTGGGCGTGACCACGGCCATGCAGATTATGGTGTTCGCCGCGCTGTTCATCATGGTCTTTATGCTGGTCAAGCGGCTGGTGGTGAACAACATTTATCAGATCAATGATTCGCTTTCTGCCATCACCGAGGGCAAGCTGGATACCGTGGTCAACGTTCGCTCCCATGTGGAGTTTGACGAACTGTCCAACGACATCAACTCCACCGTAGACACCTTGAAGCGCTATATTGCCGACGCGGCTGCCCGTATTGATGCGGAGCTGGCCTTTGCCAAGGCGATTCAGCATTCTGCGATGCCCTCTGTATTTCCGCCGTATCCCGGCAGGAAGGAATTCGATATCCATGCAGCCATGTTCACGGCTAAAGAGGTGGGCGGCGACTTCTATGATTTCTACTTTGTGGATGAAGATACGCTGGCTTTTCTGATTGCAGATGTATCCGGAAAGGGCATTCCAGCAGCCATGTTCATGATGCAGTCCAAAGCGCTGCTCAAGAGCTGCGCTGAATCCGGGATGAGCGTGGAAGCGGTGTTTACCACGGCCAATGCCAAGCTCTGTGAGGGTAATGAGGCGGGCATGTTCGTTACTGCTTGGATGGGCCTTTTGAACGTAAAGACCGGCCAGCTGACCTTTGCCAATGCGGGCCATAATCCGCCGCTGCTGCGCCGGGCAGACGGCAGTTTTGAGTATCTCAAATCCAGAGCCGGCTTTGTGTTGGCGGGCATGGAAGGTATCCGCTATCGCAAAAATGAACTTCAACTCAATCCCGGCGATCAGATTTACCTCTATACCGATGGCGTAACAGAAGCGACGGACGCTGCGCAGACGCTTTACGGCGAACAGCGGCTGCTGGATCTGCTCAATGCGCATCATGGTGCCTGTGCAAAAGCAATCTGTGAAGCTGTGAAGGCGGACGTGGATACTTTTGTGGGCGAAGCGGAGCAATTCGACGATATAACCATGCTCTGCCTGAATTATGCAGGTTCCTGCGTGCATGAGGAGGTGGATGCATGAAGGAGATAACCCTTGCTGCAACGGTGGAGAATATCGAAGTGGTGACGGATTTCGTGAATGAACAGCTGGAGGCGATGGAGTGCCCGATGAAGGCACAGATGCTGATTGGCATTGCCATTGATGAGCTGTTCGGAAATATTGCCCACTATGCCTATACCCCCGACGTGGGGGAGGCCACCGTCCGCGTGGAGGTCACCGAAAACCCGCTGAGCGTCGTCATCACCTTCATCGACGGCGGCGTGCCCTATGATCCTCTTGCCACCGAGGACCCGGATACCACCCTTTCTGCTGAGGAGCGCGATATCGGCGGGCTGGGTATCTTCATGGTAAAGAAAAGCATGGATGAGATTACCTACCGCTATGAGGGCGGCAAGAACGTCCTGTCCATTCGAAAGAGAATCGGGAACTGATCGTATGAGCAACACTATACTTCGCAAAATGCGTCTTGACCGCATCCTTGCCGCCATTGAGCCGGGCATGTTTGCCACCTGTGAACTGCATGACCTGAATGGCTCCTTTGAACTGGTTATCGCGGTCGGAGAATAATCTCTAAATATAAGCCTGCATCAGTCGTTGCACTGAACAGAATAGGAGGAATGAACCCTGAAGAAGAACCTGTTTGCCCTTATACTGTCCCTTTGCCTGCTGCTGGCCGCTTTCCCGGTCTGCGCCGAAGAAGCCGTTGAGGTTGATCTCACCCTGGATGGCTACGGCGAGCTGGGCGGCATGCTGTCCGTCATTGACGCCTATGAAACGTTTGAAACCGGCGGCTACGGCTTCATTGCCACGCCCGGTCAGACCATTGGCGAGGTGCTGGAGAACAGCGGCATCGTATCCGTGGAGCCTGTGCTGGAAGGCGACGAGTTTGAGGGCTGGATGGAGGTCACTGTGGCCGTTACCGTGGATGAGGACGGCTTTGAATGGCAGGAATATAGCCTGATTCCCGATGCGATCTACACGACCGAGGAGCTGCTGGCGCTGACCATCCCCGAATACAGCGTGATGTACGTCGCCAAGTGGGCCAGCACTCCGGCCGAGGACTACTACGCCCTCTACGAGGCGGAAACCATCGTCATGTCCAGCATCACCCTGCTCACCGGCGAGGGCGTTATGGTGAAAAACAGTGAGGAAGGCCCGTATGAAGCCGCTATGAGCGTGGCGACGGTTGAGCCCGGCCAGACCTTCGGGGAGGTGCTGGAGCTGGATGCCATCGCTGCCATGAACGCAGAGGGAAAGCTGTTTGCCGGCTGGACGGTTTACGAATACAATATTGATGCCATGGAAACCTCCGAAACCTGTGTGGAAGAGGAAGGCGTGCTGTGCTTTGAGGTGTTTGAGGACTATCATATGGTGCTGCGGGAGTATACGCTCTGCCATGAGCTGATTTCCACCGAAGAGCTGGCTGAGATCGTCTGTGAGGAAACGGATCATGTTGTGATCGCTGGCTGGATGACTGCAGAAGAGTACGTGTCTTTCATCAAGGAACAGGCGGATACCATTAAGGTTTCCTTGGAACAGGATGAGCTGACCCAGACCGACATGAACATGAAATCCGAAGAGCTGCGCGCTCTGTGGGATAGGACGCTGAATCTGCTGCTGGATGAAGCGAAGAATGAACTGGCTGAGACCGAAATGGAGCAGCTTGCCGCAGAGCAGAGCGCATGGACTGCCGACACGGAGACAGCTATTGAGGCGGCTGGAAAGGAATTCGAAGGCGGTTCTATGTATGCGCTGATTGTGAACAGCGAGGCTGCAAGGCTGACGGAAGAGCGTGTTTTCCAGCTTTTCGAACTGCTGAAGTAACAGTATTTTGATTACATTATAATTGGAATACAATCATCAAGCGAACGCAGTTGTCTATACATACAGAGGCGATCAGAAATAATCGTGAATAACATAAGAAGCTTTAGCTGGACGGTGATATGTCTGGCAGTGGTCGTAGGGCTGGGCGGCATAGTTGTGTGGAACTGGTTGAGCGGTGTGGAAGCCAGTGCAGCATGGTCAGCGGCAGACAAGCCGCCAGTACTGCTGGTGAATGCGCAGAATCCGCTGCCCGAAGGCTTTGAGCCTGGGGAACTGGTCAACCTCTACGAGCAGAAGCGTCATTTTCTGCTCGCAAGCAGCGATCTGTATCTGGAACGAGAGACCTTTGAAGCCGCAAACCGGATGTTCAAGCAGGCGGAGGACGAGAACCTCAACGGCTTTATCCTTACCAGCGGTTACCGCAGTGCAGAGAAACAGGCAGAGGTTTTCGCGGAATCCCCGGAAAACACCGCGCAGGAACCGGGATACAGCGAGCATCAGACGGGTATGGTGTTTGATGTAACGGCATACAGCGACGACGGCAGTTTTGAAAGCACCGAGCAGTTTGAGTGGCTGGAAGAGCATTGCTGGCAATATGGGTTTATTCTCCGCTATCCCGAGGGGAAGGAATCGATTACCGGGATTGACTATGAGCCGTGGCATTACCGCTATGTTGGCAAGGAGGCTGCGGCCATTATCCATGAAACCGGATGGACGCTGGAGGAATACTGCGAAAACTGTTCCATGCTTTAGCAGAAAAAGGGCGGAAGTGTGGGGAACACAGATACACTGACGAAGGAGAAGAACCGATAATGAATAGAAAGCTTTGGCTTGCTTTGATTCTTGCGTTGACCCTTGTGGTGATTGTTGGGTTGATTGTTGTATCAACCCAACGCAAAACCGTATATTCCGGGGCTGTGGAAGATTTTCTTTTGCCCGTGGAGGAATATTCCTGGGAACGTGAATTTGCACCGGAATATGTAATGATCCACTTTACCAGCGCTGTGGTGGAACACCGGGATGATCCCTTGAATATGGATTACATCCGCCAGATTTTTGTGGATTATGACATCAGCGTGCACTACATTATTGACCGCGAGGGTACGGTACGCTGCTATGTCCCTGAGGATCGCGTGGCATGGCATGCGGGCAAGGGCGAATGGGCCAATGATGAAAAATACACCAACAAAATGAACCACTATGCGATCGGCATCGAAATTGCAGCCATCGGTTCCCAGAAGGACATGGGAATCTATCTGACTGAGGAAGAATACGCCGCCCTCGATGACCGCTTTAAGGGTTTTTCTGACGCCCAGTACGATGCCCTGAAACTGCTGGTGGAGGATATCTGCGCTCGTTATGATATTCCTGCCGACCGTGATCATGTAATCGGTCATCAGGATTATTCTCCCTCAAAGAACGATCCCGGCGAACTGTTTGATTGGAGCCGTATTCTGCCCCATTAAGGAACTGGGGAAGTATTCATCCGTGATCGGGAATGACTAGGGGTGCGGCAAATGGGAAGCGGTTATCATTTGAATGGGATGGACTGGGATGAATGCTTTGAAAACGCGTTAGCAGTATTCATGAAAGCAGAGAAAACGTCTCAGGTACGAAGACCTGGATGCAGCATTGACAAGGAATGAGATTTGCACCCACTTTATCCCATAAACCTCCCTTGTATTACAATTTACCCCATTAGCCATAAAAGGACTGAAACTTTGATACAAGGTTTCAGTCCTTTTCTTTATGCTCTTGCAGATTCCTAATGCCAAACGGCAAATGCACCCGGGAATATGAATTATTCTGGCGGCGCTCTGTCGCAGCTTCCAGCAGCTTCGAGAACCAGCACAATTCCATAAACAGAAAATGCACCCACTTTTCCCGGTGGGTGCATAACAAAACGATTGCTCGGCTTTCGTTTTGACAATAGGGCTTTCGTTTTGTCGATAGCCCTTTCATTTTATTTTGGACGCAAAACATATGTATTCATAGAAAATACCACGAAATCATATGTAAACGTTGATAAATCCAGTTTTTTATGGTACAGTTATTAGCAAACCATTTCAACGGCACTTACAAGGAGGAGCGACACAATGATCGATAATATCAACGAGAATTGGGTTGGCATCAATGAAGCTGCTGCTCATTTAGGGGTTACAAAAGACACAATAAGGAACTGGATAAAGAAAACAGATATTCCAGCTCATAAAATCGGGAAACTTTGGAAGTTCAAATTGTCTGAGCTTGACGAGTGGGTAAAGAGCGGAAAAAGCGCTATAGACTAGGCGCCTACCAAGGAGAGAAAAGTATGAGAAAGACCCCAAAGGAGCTTAGTAGCAAATACTATCAGTTTGTAAATAGTTTTACACAGACATCTTTCGAAGATGAAAAAATGCTTGGCAAGTTCTATACTGATCACGATATTGCCGAAAGCAGGATTCACATCATCCGCGATATATATAAGCCAGATCGGTTCGGCTCTGAACTAAGAATAATCGACCCTTTTTGTGGCGATGGACGGCTGGTCCTTAAACTGATTGCAACGATGACAGAGAAGTGAACATCCCAGAAAAACATACGAAACAGTATCATGTGCACATATTGTGAAAATTCGTCGGTCAATATCATACCATATTGAGAACGTGTGTTCTTATGTGATATAATTGCTATACGATTATTTGACGTTATCCGCTGCGATCGAAATGAAGGCGAGGCGAAGTGCATGCAGAACACATTGTTCACTTCAGCGGTAACTGGCGAAGAGAAACTGCGGACCGATGTGATTGCAATTGTACAGAACGAGATAACGGTTGTGGATGCAGAAACATGACGCTTTTCTGCTGATACATGTTGAAGACAGAAAGCGTGATTTTATCACGGAGAGCACCTTCAAAACCGGTTATAATACAAATACAAAACACAAGGAGGTACGCTTATGAGACTGAAGAATAAGGTTGCCATCATCACGGGAGGCAGCCGTGGAATTGGTTATGCTACCGCAGAGAAATTCTTGCAGGAAGGTGCAACGGTCATTCTGACCGCAAGCTCTCAAGGCTCTGCTGATAAAGCGGTTGCACAGCTGAAAGAAAAGTATCCCGATGCAACGGTTGCAGGAATCAGTCCCGACCTGTCCAGCCTGGAATCTGTCCGCAATTCTTTCCGGGAGGCGACGCAAAAGTATGGCTGCGTCGATATTCTGGTGAACAATGCTGGCGTATCCGAGAGCACGCCCTTTACCGAGTATACCGAAGAAACCTTTGATAAGGTCATGGATCTGAATGTGAAGGGCGTCTTCAACGCCACACGGGCAGCAAGTGAGTGCATGGTTGCAAGAGGCCAAGGTGTGATCCTCTCCACCTCCTCAATGGTCAGTATTTACGGTCAGCCCAGCGGTTTTGCTTATCCCGCATCCAAATTCGCCGTCAATGGCCTGACGGTTTCCCTTGCCCGGGAATTGGGTCCGAAGGGTATTCGAGTGAATGCAGTCGCTCCCGGTATTACCCTGACCGATATGATGAAGGCTGTTCCCAAGGAAGTAATCGATCCGCTGATTAAGCAAATCCCGCTGCGCCGCCTGGGTCAGCCAGAAGATATTGCCAATGCATTTGTATTCCTGGCATCTGATGAAGCATCCTATATCACGGGTGTTATACTCAGCGTAGACGGCATGGCAAGAACATAAAAATTGGAAACAGGGCAGCTGGAAACGGCTGCCCTATCTTCAAAAAATGGAGGTATACACAAGAAAAGAATCATTCCCA